>JAJKIP010000081.1 GCA_021154405.1 Segetibacter sp.
GATTGGCTTATTGCATCAGGAAGTAGGTCGGCTGCTTTTTCACCTACAAGCCGGCCAATAAAGGATATAAGTGGTTTATCAGGATCCAGGCCAAACTGACCGCATATTTCTTTCTTGTTTTTCCATTTGCCCTTATCCACAACTTCCTTATCATAATTCTTGATAAGATAATTATCCGTGAGCGGGTCCCATACCTGTGTATCGATGCCATTCAGGATCCCGGCGCTTTTTCCTTTTTCGTATTCAAACAGGTTTTCAAGGCCATTGGCAGAATAGCGCAACTCATCCAGGTAGCTATGGCTCACCGTTGTCACTTTCCATGCGCATTTCACTGCAGATGCCATGGGATTAATAGTATTGTTCCAATCAAGCAGTCCCCAGTTCCATCCATCATACTGGGGTATAAAATAATAGCGGTCCCAGCCTATCCATCCCTGGTATTGTCCATTATGAACCGTAAATACAGTTGGAACATCTGCAAGCCGGTCGCGGAATGCATAACTATGCTTCACCATAAATGGGATCAGACCTGTGTGATGATCATGGCAATGGATAACGGAAGGTTTATGTTGCCATTTGCTTAACCAGTCACATACTGCAACCTGGAATGCGATGAAACGTTCCGTGTCATCATCATAACCATAAATTTTTTCACGATCAAGCAGGCCATTAATATCGAGAAGGTAAAGATCAAATCCCAGTTTATTGGTCTTTTCCCTGATCACACTGTAATGAAACCAGTGGGAACCGAGATACTGCCCACCCTCGTGAACAAGTTCCCAATTATTTTCGTAAAGGAATTTGGTGCGGTACATGGGCATGATCACTTTTACTGCATGCCCTAACTCTGTCTGGTATTTTGGTAAAGAGCCGACAACATCACCCAACCCGCCGGCCTTTGCAACTGGATAGCATTCTGCTGCTACGTGAACAATCTCCATTTAATTTGATTGAGCTGAGAAATCAATTGAAATTAAGTTGTTTTTTTCATTGGGCAGCGGGAATAATTAAAATTTTTCACTAAGCTTTTTCTGTTTACTTTGAGGCATTAATAAATTTATTGATTGCTATGGTTCAACCTTCAAAACAACCGACCAATTATGGGGCTCTTGGAACGCTGGTGACTGTTTTCTTTTTCTGGGGATTTATTGCTGCTGGTAACAGTGTTTTCATTCCCTTCTGCAAGCATTATTTTCATTTGGACCAGTTTCAAAGCCAGTTGATTGATTTTGCATTTTATACTGCATACTATGTGGGCGCCCTTATATTATTTGCTTATGGTGCTTTTGGAGGTAAGGACCTTGTGGGAAAATGGGGGTATAAGAGAAGCATTGTTTACGGTCTCTTATTCTCAGCCTTTGGTGCTGCCGCCATGATCTTTGCCGTGAATGCCAACAATTTTGCGGGTATGCTGATCGGGTTATTTATTGTAGCCCTTGGCTTTTCCCTACAGCAAACCGCTGCCCAACCTTTTGCCATCACACTCGGAGACCCTGCCACAGGAACCAGTCGTGTAAACCTTGGCGGTGGTGTTAATTCCTTTGGCACCTCTATTGGACCATTGGTAGTAGCGCTTGCCTTGTTTGGAAGCACAGCCGCCATAACTGATGAAAAAATTGCTGCATTGAGTCTTTCAAAAGTTATCATTTTATATACATGTGTAGGAGGACTTTTTTTAGGAGCGGCTGCACTTTTCTATTTTTCCAAAAAAGTCCCTTCTGGCATTTTACTGGAAAAAACCGAAAAAGCTAACAAGGCGTTGAATACTTTTTTGATCATGACAGTATTGTTGATCGCATTGTTCATTCCTGTTTTCAACAGTTATAAGACTGATCTCACCAATGCTTCAGTATCTGAAAAACACGCGATGGAAGCTTATAGACTTTATTGGCTGTTGGGCGCCCTGGCGGTTGTAGTTCTGGGATTGCTGATTTCCCTTTCCAGCGCAAAAAGAAAACCGGCAGGTTGGGGAGCCATGCAATATCCTCAATTGATACTCGGTATGCTGGGTATTTTCGTTTATGTTGGAGTAGAGGTTGCAATAGGAAGTAACCTTGGTGAGTTACTTCGGCAACCTGCATTTGGTTCTCATGCAGCATCCGAAGCTACTCCCTATATTGGCATGTATTGGGGAAGCCTTATGATTGGAAGATGGACAGGTGCAATCAACGCATTCAATCTGTCAAGAAATACAAAACAGCTATTACAATTTATAGTTCCTTTAGTAGCCTTTACAATCCTGATCATTATTAATTCTTTGGCAGGGTATGACATGACTCCTCTCTATTATTATATTGTCTGCGTATTAATTCAGATTGTTGCCTTTTTCATCAGTAATCATAAACCAGCCAGAACCTTGCTCATTTTCAGTTTGCTTGGAGTAGTTGCCATGGTCATCGGTCTTTTGACAACAGGTAAAATTGCAATATATGCTTTCTTAAGTGGTGGATTGATGTGTTCAATTATGTGGCCTTCCATATTCAGTCTTTCAGTTGCAGGGCTGGGAAAATATACTTCACAAGGATCTGCTTTTCTCATAACCATGATCCTTGGCGGAGGTATTCTGCCTCCTATCCAGGGAAAACTGGCGGACCTTGTTGGAATACATTTCTCTTATATAGTAGCCGTAATCTGTTTCGCATACCTGGCAATATTTGCAGTTGCAGTAAAAGGAATTTTGAAAAAGCAGGGTATCGATTACGATGCCGAAATTGAAGGTGCGAGTCATTAATAGTTTGCTGTTAACTTAGTACTTTCGCTTCTTATTACGCGACAAGCTCTAAAAGCATTATAATGGCAAAATCAGCAGTACCGGCACTGGCAATTGGAATTGATATCGGAGGAACAGGAACCAAATTTGGAGTAGTAGACAGAGATGGCAATGTCCTTTTTTCAGGTGAGATATCTACTAAAAAACACGCAGAAGTTTCCACGTTTATAGATGAGCTGTATAGTGCCGTATCCGTGCTAATTGAAAAAGCAGGAGGGGTTGGTCGCATGAAAGGAATCGGCGTTGGCGCTCCTAATGGCAATTATTATACGGGCACCATTGAATACGCCCCTAATCTTCCCTGGAAAGGCGTGATCCCCATGTCCAAACTGATGGAAAGCAAATTCAGGCTTCCTGTTACCCTCACAAATGATGCAAATGCGGCTGCCATCGGAGAAATGATGTATGGCGCTGCAAAGGGTATGAAAGATTTTATCATGATCACCCTGGGCACTGGTGTTGGTAGCGGCATTGTGGCCAATGGTAAATTGATCTATGGTCATGACGGGTTTGCAGGGGAATTGGGTCATACCATTATTATACCTGACGGAAGAATGCATCCCGGCACTGGTAAGAAAGGTTCACTGGAAAGCTATGCATCCGCAACAGGCGTACGCTATACTGCACTGGAATTACTGGAAGGCACTGATGAAAAAAGTGAGTTGCGTACCATTCCAAAAGATGAACTGGATTCAAAAAAAGTTTATGAAGCTGCTATTAATGGTGACGAACTGGCTCGTCATGTTTATGAATACACCGGCAGAATATTAGGACTGGCATTGGCGAATGCAGTAATGTTTTCAAGTCCTGAAGCTATTGTATTATTTGGAGGATTAACAAAGGCCGGAGATCTCATCCTGAAGCCTACAAGAGAACATATGGAAGCAAATCTTATCCAGGTGTTCCAGAATAAAGTGAAGATCCTTATCAGTCACTTACGCGAGTCAGATGCCGCTATACTTGGAGCAAGCGCGCTGGTCTGGGAAACAAAATAATCAGTCTTATCTTTTTGCAGTAGTATGCGAAGTGCTACTTAACTGTTCAGTTGGAATGGTCTTACCATCTTTTGCATAAGAGGCAAGAGTAACTGAAAAAACAGTCGTGAAGACCGCTGCTGTTACTAATGAAGCTAAGACAAGCAATGCTGGATAGAGCCGTTTCATGGATTGTGAATTTTTATCAATTTACAGATAAAATTGTGCCAAAGTGCAGGCGCCCAATAATTTAGTGTTTCCACTTAAATTTGTGCCCGAATTAATTGATCCTGATCTACCTAGGCACCGTAATATTACCATATATCTTCAAATGCTGCCTGTTTCAAAGCAATCTTGCCTGGACTTCATCTGTATTCTCCAGCTGGATGACGGACCTTCTGGAGGTTCCAGTTATGCCCTGTAAGGAAGTACCGAATGTATTAGGGAAAATAGATTAGCCGGTCAGAGAGACACCGGATTCAGTTGCTGCATTTGCCACTCTTTACGCCCCAGTCCCGGAAATACATGTCGCTCGGAATGATAAGAAGATCGAACCAGTGGGCCGCTCTCTACATAATCCAGCCCCTCTGCATAGCCGATCTCCCTGTACTCAGCAAATTCATCCGGATGAACAAAGCGATGTACCGGTAAATGTCTTGAGGTGGGTTGCAAGTATTGGCCGATGGTGATCACATCACAACCATTATCGCGGAGGTCTTTTATTGTTTGTATGACTTCTTCTTTCTTTTCGCCAAGCCCAAGCATGATGCCGCTCTTGGTCCTTCTCCCACCCTCTTTCAGTGTTCTGATGACTTCCATGCTGCGCCAGTACTTTGCCTGTATTCGAACCTGGCGGGTCAGGCGTTCAACTGTTTCTATATTATGAGAAATAACTTCAGGCTCAGCATCGATCACACGCTGGATATCTTCCTTCTTTCCTTTAAAATCGGGGATCAGGGTTTCCAGGGTTGTATCAGGATTGAGCGACTTAACGGCTTTGATGGTATTATGCCAGATGGCAGATCCTCCGTCTTTCAATTCATCGCGATCTACCGAGGTGATAACGGCGTGCTTCACCTTCATGAGGTGGATGGCTTCAGCTACACGCTGAGGTTCATCCCAATCCAGTTCCGTAGGCCTTCCTGTTGCCACTGCACAGAACCCGCAACTGCGTGTACATATATTGCCAAGGATCATGAAAGTGGCTGTGCCAGCACCCCAGCATTCGCCCATATTGGGACAGTTACCGCTCTCACAAATGGTATGTAGCTTATGCGTATCAACAAGTCCACGTACGTGCTTATAGCTTTCGCCAATAGGGAGTTTTACTCTGAGCCAATCAGGTTTCTTTATCCGCGGAACCGGGGCTTCATTATCAGAAGAAAGGGGAAGTTCGGCCATTTGGCAAATTTACGAATCAATTTTCATTGCTCCATCTGACCTGCTTAAAGCAATAAAAATTAACTGATGAAAGGAATGATTAATTATCATTTCCGTTTGCCAAACAGCAATGCCAGGTAAGCCTGGAAGAAAATACGTTTATCTTTCTGGAAGAGCATGATGGGAATCTTGTCTGCATACGCTTCTACGCTCATGCCTATCTCCAATCCATTTACAGATTCATTATACCGGCCATAATCAAAGCGCATCGCGGCTTTTGCAAATCCTCCCGGTTTCACTTTGATCTCGCTCCAGCCTTTTCCTAAACCACTGGCGCCAAGGAAGGGGCCATTTATGAAGGCCACACTGTCCTGAGAGTATTTTATGGATTTTTCCTGATTGCCCGTACCCTGTACATCTACATAATAAGGTCTCAGCAAACCAATGGATACACCTGCATTATATACAGCAGAAACAGCTACGCCATTTTTATTTCCTTTTTGCCCAAGGATATATTGCTGGCCAAAACCGAGCGTAATTGGATAAAAAAAGTTTCGTTTGCCATATATAAACGGATTCCCAAAAAGGAAACCTCCGCCTAATAATTTTTCTTCTTTGTGGTCCTTGATCTCTGTAATATCCAGGCGATAAATATTGGTCTTGCGGTTGGTCTTCATCTTCCCCATTTCATAAAAAGCACCATAACCGTTGGAGCGTAACTGGATACCAAAAATGTTTTGCTTTTCATATACCAGAACACCTTCTTCCGCCTGCCTAACCATTTCATTTATCTTCTGGCGTTTGGCTTCTTTCTTTTCTCTCTTTTCATCGCGACTGTTTTGTGCAAAGGAGCTAACAGCAACGAGAATTATAACTATAACCAGGCTTGATTTCTTCACAGATCTATATTTTGAATGATGACAGTGATAAAACGTAAAAAAATGACTAAAAGATGTCTATGCCCAATTCCGTTTTTCCACTCTCCTATAACGTAAATTTAGGGCAAAAATTGAAATGACCTCCACAGTAGTTTATAACGGCAATCTGCGTACTACCTGCACACACCTCAAAAGCGGCTCCAGTTTCGAAACGGATGCACCAGTTGATAATAACGGGAAAGGTGAAAGGTTCTCGCCTACGGACTTGATGGCTACCAGTCTTGGCACCTGCATGCTCACCGTTATGGGCATCAGGGCCCGCACAATGGGATTTGACCTGACGGATATGAAGGTAGCCGTTTTGAAGATCATGAAGGCTGACCCCCGGCGGGTAGGCGGAATAGAATTAACATTTCATATACCTTCTGCCCTGGAAGCTATTGATCCAAAAACCAGGGAAATCCTTAAACATATTGGCGATACATGTCCGGTGATGAAAAGTATCCATCCGGACATTGAAGTGAAAGTGGATTGGGGAAGCTGGGCCTAGAGCTGGCCGGTTCCCCGCAAAAGAAAATTTCCAACGGCACATTCCAGGCATCTCTTATGATCACAATATTGTGTTTTAAGTTCAATCAATGCCTGTGAATCGAAAGCATTTTCAATGAATATTCCCAGTTCCAGGAAGCCTTCGGTAATTGAATTATTCTCTGGAAGGATTTCCTGCAACCAGTGTACCGCCCTGTCTTTATAATTTGCATCCTCATTGAACACACCATAAAAGAATAACAGAGGAGCAATGGTATTGATTACGATGCTATCCACCAATGCGGCTCCTGTTTTTTTCTGACTGTAAGAAGAAACTTCATCAAACCTGTAATGCGTGTTCCAGTATTCACTGGCTGCAACTGAAAAAAGCGCTTTCACCGCTTTCAGGGAATTCTCTTCCCGAATGATGGAGAAAAGATGATTTGACCTGCGGAGTAAAACTGCCAGTTGAGCAAGCCGAAGTGTTGGGAAACTTTTCGGTCGCATCCGGAGAAAGACTGGCGTATCATACACCATTTCCAATTGGTAAGTTTTTTTCTGGTACTGATGCTCTTTCTGCAATAGATTGGGATATTCATCCCTGAATTTTCCTTCCAGTAAACCTGCCTGACCCAGTAGTAATGCCTCCAGCTTAAATAATTCGTTCTTTAGCCGGCCGATCAACCGCAATGGGATCGTTTTTGCCATTGATTCAAACGCCTCGGCATTCACCCTGATCCCAAAATTCCGCGCCAGCAGTCTCCAGCATGTTTCTTCCCAGTGATAATTATTTTGCTTCAGACAGTTTTTTACCAATTGTGATTTACTGATTAGTCTTTCTGCCAGCAATCTCTCCTTCCAGCTGCTCCAGGTTAATTCATTAACCGCGCAAAGGCTTTTCTCGCAGGGAATAAAAGCTGTAGAAGTCATCAGGTCTCTATATCTCGATAACAATAATTTAGGAACCCTGTTTTTTAATTCCAGGACAGGCAGGTTGCCATCATGAACATCATCCTCCCAAACCACATGAAGGACTACATTCCTGTAATTCCGGTCCCTTTCATGATGATGCCTTCCCCAGTCAGATGATTGTACATGCACTTCTACTGTACCGGCCAGCAGTATTTTGTTGATAGAAACTTTCGCATCCATGAAATCCGGTCCCTGGTTATGGTTCCATGTACCCGCATTGATTACTTTGATACACTCCCCTCCTGTTGTTTCCAATTCAGTTCTGTTATAATACTGGAATTGCCAGATGAACTGTAGCAATTGCTCGTTCATAAATTATAAGAATTAATTCTGGCAGTAATTTAGATGGGAATGTTGCACCAGTAATGAGTGTTTTCACCATGAGAAACGGGAAAATAATTAACCTGATTGACGGGAATTATCAGGAAAAGGATTGAAGTTCTCTGACTACGCGACTCACCGGAAGTCCCATTACATTGTAAAAATCACCCTGTACAGATTGGATACCTACTACTCCTATCCATTCCTGGATGGCATAGGCCCCTGCTTTATCGTAAGGCTTGTATTTATCGATATAGTATTCTATTTCCTGGCGGGTAAGCGAATGAAATTGAACGGTGGTTGAATCACTGAACGTTTTTTCCAATTCATTCTTCCGTATAACCACTCCGGTTATTACACGATGATGCTGGCCTGAAAGTGCAGATAGTATTTCAATTGCATCTTCCCTGTCTGCCGGTTTTCCAATGATGCGCTGGTCCAGCACAACAATAGTATCCGCTGCCAGTATAATGGAATCTCTGGGACATTCCTTTACTATGGCCAGTGCTTTATTACGTGCGATGTGGATTGCTACTTCCTCCGGATTAAGTCCGCCCGGATAGGATTCATCCGTTGATCTTGATTTTACCTCAAATGGGACTTCCGCCCATTCCAGTAATTGTTTACGCCTTGGTGACCCACTGGCAAGTATGATCCTGGTCATAGATAAAAATAAAAAAAGGCCATTGATAAAATACCCGTCAGCATCACCAGCTTGGTCTGGTTGCTCAGTTTATGGTATTGCTTTGTAGAAGATGCCCTTCGCAACTGGAGGAGAATATCTATCAATGGAGCAATGATAAAAAATACGGAATAGACAACAGCCCACCACCACCTGAATTGCAAAACATATACCTGCACTATTACAAGGGTTATGATCAGGATGATCAGCCATACACCTGTATATACCTTGGTAGTGGTGGTGCCCCATACAATGGGCATGGTCCTGCAACCATACCTGGCGTCTCCGGGCATATCTTCGATATCCTTGATGGCTTCTCTTATCAAGGAAAGTATAAATGCGAACCCGGCATACAAAAATGCAAAGCGGAAAAATTTCGGCTGGCTATAGTGATAGGGCAATAGAGCATCTGCAACCGAAACCTTGGAAAAGAATATCAATAGTATTGACCAGGCAGTTAACAATGAAATGATCACATTACCAATCAATAGTTTCCTTTTGAAGGTAGTAGAGTAAAACCAAAGCAGTGCAATACAAAGCACATTGCCCAAAAACAGATACCATTTGTGAAATACCGGCAGTGCTATTGCCGTAAAAACAAGCCCGGTAAAACTGAGCATAAAATGCCAGGCTATTGCCCACCGGCGGTTGATCTGTTTGCCTACTACATTCTTTCTTGGCTTATTGACTTCATCGATATTGATATCAAAATAATCATTGATGATATAGCCGGCGGCAGCAATAAAAACGGAAGCCAGTACCAGGAAAATAAAATTGCGTGTGTCCCGAAAAGGGATATTACCGGCATAAAGAGGATAAAAAATGCAGACCTGAAAAAGTACCTGGGTAAGTGCAATGAAAATGAGATTGGGCAGCCGAATCATCTTAAAGAAAGCTCCAATCAATCTCATTGATAAAATTTCGGGAAAGATACTGCAAGAAAATTTTGTTTCACCTCTTATCTGTTCAACGGGAAACTATACCCGATTCATGACCCCAATGGTCATTTAATTTTAATACAATTTCGATAACCTCTCTTACACAGCCCTTTCCACCATTATAGGCTGAGACGAACCGGCAAACCTGGCGTACTTCATTTACAGCATCCGCCGGACAGGCTGAAATTCCAACTGCAGAAAAAGCTGGCAGGTCTGGCATATCATCCCCCATGAACAAGACTTCCTCTGTCTTCAGGTTATTCTTCAATATGAAATCTTCAATAAATTTTTTCTTATCGGTAACTGAAAATTTAACTTCCATTATTCCCAGCTTATTCAACCGTTCAAGTGCAGGCGGGATATCAGCCCCTGAAATAACTGCCAATCGATATCCTTTCTTAACTGCCAGTTGCAGCGCATATCCATCTTTAATATTCATGGTACGGGCCTGGTGACCATTATCAAGCAATAGTATGGAACCATCAGTAAGCACCCCATCAATATCTAAAATGAAAGTAGTGATCTTTTTAAATCGGTCCTGGATATTCATAAGGGGTAAATATACTCAGGAATAATGAATGGTCGCAACCATGAGGTAAGCGATCGTGCCAAGGTTCGACACGAACCACTGGTCAATGGTTCGTGAGACACGAACCCTGGCAGGCGAAATCTTACACCGCGTAAAGAAATTAATTGCCCCTGATACTTTCCGTCATCAGCTTATACAACTCCTGCAGTTTGGGATAATTCTTCAACAATGCCAGATGCTTTTGAATAGTTTCCTCATCATTGCGGATAGCGGGGCCTGTCATCGTTTGAGAAGGGGAAGTTGTTTTTAAGCGAAGCGCTGTTTCTTCGATCAGCGGAATCAGCTGGTGGAAATCCAATCCCTCCTTTTTACAATAATCCTCTGCCAGGGCATATAAATGATTGACGAAATTGTTGACAATAACAGCGGCAATATGCAATCTTGTCCTTTCTTCACTATCAGCCTTTGCTACGAATCCGGGAGACACCGATAGCGCCAATGATTCCAGCGTTTTGCTGGTCTTATCGTCACTGCCTTCATAAAAGAATGGTATTTCAGGAAGATGATCCGTTTCTTTTCGTAAACTCTGTAATGGATAAAACACACCATAATGCGCAGTTACCTTTTTGAGTATGTCTTTGTTAACTGAACCTGCAGTATGTGCTACCACCTTACCAGGTAATCGCAGGGACTGGATAATTTCGTGAATGACATTATCACTAACGGCAATAATATATACATCTGCCCGGTGATTCAGCAGGCTCATATAGTTGGCCGATTCAGTATTCCATTCATAAGCCAGGGCGCTGGCAGCAGATGCATTTCTGCTTACGACCTGCAAAATGGTATGACCGGCTGCTTTGAACTTTCTTCCCAGTATGGCAGCAACATTGCCCGACCCGATTATTACGATTTCCATATTCCCGAATTTAGTTTGAAAGTTAAGATATAGCCACCGGATCAAAACCAACTCCGCCATTATTACGTATATAGTGGCAAGGCCCTGACCCACCGAACCCAGCAAAAAAGGGCTGTTTAAGGATGAAAATCGCAACCACCAGGAGACTAATTTTCCCGCGACTAGTGACATTCAGTTCACTCCTTATCCTTATTTTCATCTCAGCAATGAAATATCCCAACAACTCAGACAGACCCTATACCTATCTTGCCCTGGGCGATTCCTATACCATCGGCGAGCAGGTTCCTGATCAGGAAAATTTTCCTAACCAGGTAATGCGTTTGCTCAATGCAAAAAATATTTCATTCCAATCTCCCACTATAGTTGCAAAAACAGGCTGGACAACCGACGAACTGCAGAATGGAATAGACAAAGCGACACTGAAAGACCATTTTGATTTTGTGAGCCTGCTCATTGGTGTAAATAATCAATACCGGGGTTTGCCGAAGGAGCAATACGCAACTGAATTTGAATCGCTGTTAAAACAGGCAATTGCTTTTGCGAAAAATGAAGCTTCACACGTTATGGTTTTATCCATCCCAGATTGGGGAATTACACCCTTTGCCGGAGGGAGCAACAGATCCTGGATCAGTAAAGAAATTGATGATTTCAACGCTATCAATAAACAAATAGCCCAGCGCTATCAGGTACAATATATAGATATCACCCTCGGAACCAGAAAGGCAGCTGATGACGCTTCGTTACTTGCGGCAGACGGACTCCATCCATCCGGCAAAGAATACTCCATTTGGGCGCAGAAGGTAACAGATACCATTGAAAATCTGCTTCAACCCTAAATTTTTTCCAGTGGTTGCGGATTTCTGCATGCAAGCGTTCGCTACAGATCAATTCACCCTTTGATTATCAAGGGATACAAGCCTGTTGGCAGCAAGTCCTTTTCACGCCGTAAAACAGCGCAAAATGCTGGTCTAAATGCCTCTAAAAGAGAGTTTTCTAAAAAAATAATTATTCTTGTTCTAACTTGCAGCCGCTGAAAAGCGATTTTTATCTCATACAACTGGTCTGTTTTGACGCAGATGTATATTATAATTATAGTCCACTATGGCGAAGAACCTATTGATTGTTGAAAGCCCTGCGAAAGCAAAAACGATAGAAAAGATCTTAGGAAGTGATTTCCAGGTTAAGAGCTGTTACGGTCATATCCGTGACCTGGAAAAGGCTGGTATGGGTATTGATCTGGAAAAGAATTTCAAGCCCCGTTATATAGTTCCCGAGGATAAAGAAAAGGTTGTCAAAGAATTAAAAAGCCTGGCAAGTAAATCAAAAGAAGTTTGGCTGGCTACGGATGAGGACCGGGAAGGAGAAGCGATCAGCTGGCATCTCTGCGAGGTGCTGGGGCTGGATCCGAAGACAACCAAGCGTATCGTGTTCCATGAGATCACAAAGCCCGCAATAAAAGAGGCCGTCGAAAACCCTCGCAAGCTGGATATGAACCTGGTAAATGCCCAACAGGCACGCCGGGTGCTTGATCGCATTGTTGGATTTGAACTCAGCCCCGTTCTGTGGCGAAAGATCAGTATGCGCAATAATCTGAGTGCAGGTCGCGTGCAGAGCGTAGCGGTAAGGTTGATTGCAGAACGTGAACGCGAGATCAATGCATTTGCTACCCAAAGCAGTTTCAGGATTGATGCATGGTTTACTGCAAAAGATACCAGCGACAAACAGATCTCATTTAAGGCAGAAGGGAGTAAATATTCTACCGTTGAAGATGCACAAAGCTTCCTCGATAGCTGCAAGGGCGCTGATTACTCTATTAAAGATATCCAGGTAAAACCAGGTAAACGCTCCCCTGCTCCACCCTTCACTACTTCAACTCTTCAGCAGGAAGCTGCAAGAAAATTAGGATATGGTGTTTCCCGTACTATGTTGATCGCCCAGAAATTATACGAGAACGGACACATTACTTATATGCGTACGGATAGTGTGAATCTGAGTAATACAGCACTCGGAGATATCACTAATACCATTAAGAGTATGTATGGTGATCGCTATCACCAGTTCCGCAAATTCAAGAATAAGAATGAAAACGCCCAGGAAGCTCACGAGGCCATTCGTCCCACCTATATGAACAATACAACGGTGGAAGACCCAGACTGGAAGCGCCTGTATGAGCTGATCTGGAAGCGCACCATGGCCAGCCAGATGGCTGAGGCCGAATTAGAGAAAACTGTAGCTAAGATTGCCATATCAACCAATAAAGAAGAATTGACAGCTACCGGCGATGTACTGAAATTCGACGGATTCCTGAAAGTTTACCGGGAAGACCGGGATGATGAGGATGAGGGAGAAGATGAAACCCAGGAAGGCATGCTGCCCCCTTTGGTGGTTGGTCAGCAACTGCCACTCCGCGAAATGAAAGCGACCGAAAGATTTAGTCGCCCAATGCCCCGCTATACGGAGGCATCCCTCGTTAAAAAACTGGAAGAATTGGGAATTGGACGTCCTTCCACCTATGCTCCAACCATTTCTACTATCCTCAAAAGAGGATATGTTGAAAAGCGCGATAAAGAAGGTACTCCCCGGGATTATCGTGTATTGATTTTAAAAGAGAATAAGGTTGAAACAGTTATTGAACATGA
>JAJKIP010000082.1 GCA_021154405.1 Segetibacter sp.
AAAAATAGTTCAACACAAGTTTTACACAATCGGTGGTTCAAACAGGCATTAAGTATTCCGTCTACATATATTGCATCAGTTTTTAACTGATAAAATCCCCCGTATGTACAGCAGCATTTTAAGGCGCCTGTCCCTGACTGGCAGCCTCGTGGTAGCGGGCTTTTGTGTACTGTGTGCGCAAAGCGATGCTTTCGAATTGAAATACAATAATTCTTCGGTTTACGCAGGCATAGAGGTTGGTTCCAAAGGGGTAAAACTTAGCATCGTTGAAATTGGAAAAAATGCCAAAACCACGGGGGCATTTAATGCGCTGAAAGATACCAGCATTAATACTGATTTCATTACCTTCTCTCAGCCAACTTTTAGCGCCACATTAAATGGACTTTATAACCTGTATTCTACCGTTACCAACGATTACAAGATCCCGGCAAAAGATGTATTTACTGTAATCAGCAGCGGAGTAAAAATGCAGGCCGAAAAGGAAAACAGGAACAGCTTTATCAACCAGCTTATTGATTCTTTCAAATTGAGGATCAAAGATCCCAAAAGAGATGTAGAAGTGATAGATGTACTGGGTGAGGCAAGACTCTCCCACCTTGGAATTGTTCCGGACGAAAAACGTTACAATACTTTCCTGATCGATATTGGAAGCGGTAATTCAAAGGGCGGCTATTTCCCATATTGTAATACTAATGATTTCAAATTATTTCAGCTGAATTGGGGAACAAAGAGTGTTACTAATGAAACGGATAAAAAATGTGGCGACGATAAAACATTGACCAATTACAACAGACAGCTCTACCGCGTATTGATGACCGCTGAAAATACCGAGCTCATTTATGCAGTCAATGCCAGTGGGGCCTACCCACTCAGTGATAATATTGCTTTCAGTGGCGGTATTGCATGGTCAGTAGCAACCTTATTAAAACCTGACCTGATTGATAAATCAGTTGTAGCTGTAAGCTTTGAAGAAGTGCAAAAATTCGCAGACAGGCTTTATTCCAGTTTCGGTTCCCTGTCTCCTGAACTATTAGCCCAGACTGCAAAAGAAAATCAGGCGGCCGTCCTGAAAGAAACAAAACGCGTGCACAGCGTATTTGATCAACGTGCTTTGATGGCAGGTACTGGTTTATTACTGAAGATCATGCGCCAGTTTGTTTCTGTATACGAAACCAAACAGTTCTATCTGGTGAAGAATGGACAGGTGGGCTGGATCACGGCATATGTTGATCAGGCGATCAATAAATAATCAATTTTCATTTTGCCTGGGGATCTCCAGGTAAAGAATATTACAGCTAAAAGGCTGCAGCATGATATAGTCACGGATTATCTCTCCTGATGCAATCCTGTTATTCCTTACAGCCAGTTTCCAGTTCTTGACTTCCAGGAAAAGCTTCTGTAAGGTATGCCCGCCATTATAATAAACTCTTATCCTTCGCCAGTCATCACGCATGGCGGCTCCATCAATCACATAACCAACTACTCCTTCCGGCAAATGCTCTTCAAAGCGAATATTAGCCTGGATCTGTTCAGCGGTCCGCATCCGGAATGCAGGATGCTTCTTCCTGATCCAGATCAGTGACTTTATATAATCGAACACATCCCTGTTCCTGACCTTCAGGCTCCAGTCGATCCCATTTATTTCATCTGGCGATTGATATGAATTTGCTATCCGCTTTTTACTTCTCAGGAATTCTGATCCTGCATGCAGAAATGGAATTCCCTGTGATGTCAGCACAATTGATAAAGCCAGCTTCTGCATTTCTTTTCGCTGCTCTTCGCTTGCATCAGGTGCAGAAATGGCCAGCCTGTCCCACAGGATATGATTATCATGCGAATCACAATACGAGACAGATTGATGAGGATAGGTTGCATAGGCCATTCGCGTATGCAATAATCTGGAATAATTCACTTGCGGATGCGGGCAACAGGCAGTTACCCCAAATTTGATAACATCTTCCAGTCCTGGGCGACCACTCACAAAACCCTTCTCTTCCGGCTTGAAAATATTACCACGAATAGCGTCTCGCAAGTCATCCCCATACACTGCGATACGGTTCAGTGAGGATACATTTGATTTGATGGCTCGCATCGAAGCAGCAAGTGGACTTTTGCCGGGCGCCCATCCTTCGCCATATAACAATATATCAGGTTTGATCTTGTGCAACTCTCTCGACACAAGATTCATGGTCGTAATATCATGGACTGCCATCAGGTCAAACCGGAAACCATCCACATGAAATTCACTTAACCAATACAAAGCAGAATCCAGAATGAACTTTCGCATCATGCCTCTTTCACTGGCTGTTTCATTGCCACAGGCCGTGGCATCAGACAATTCGCCTTCTTCCGTCTGCCGGTAATAATATTCCGGTACCAGCTGATTAAATGAAGAATTGTATACATCTGCCGTATGATTGAAGGTGACGTCCATGATCACACGCAGGCCGTTATCATGCAACGTCTTTATCATTTCTTTCAGTTCACGTATCCTTACCATTCCATCAAAGGGATTGGAAGAATAGGATCCTTCCGGTGCATTATAATTAAGTGGATCATATCCCCAGTTATATTGAGGACTATTCATTGCAGACTCATCCAGTGAATTAAAATCGTAAAAAGGCAGGAAATGAACATGTGTAATACCAAGCTCCTTCAGGTGGTCAAGGCCAGTAGATAAACCGCCATCACAGGTGGTTCCTTTTTCGATGAGTCCACTGTATTTACCTTTCTGTACAATGCCGGAATTTGCAGCTATACTGATATCACGGATATGCAATTCATATATGATGGCATCAGTACGCGCCGCGAAGTATGGACTCTTATCGTCATCCCACCCTTCCGGATCAGTATCACGAAGATCACCAATCATGGCACGTTTGCCATTCACACCAACGATGCGGGCATAAGGATCTGGTACTTCTTCCATCCATACATTGTCGATAAGTGCCCGGAACACATAAAATTTATCTTTCCAGTCGCCTGGCAAACTGGCTATCCATGTACCAGATTCATCACTATTCATCATCAATGAATAGCATTCATCACCGCCGCATCCGTGAGTGTAAACAAGCAGCTGCACTTCATCTGCTGTAGGAGCCCATATTCTAAATGCTGATTTGGAGGGAGAGTAAGAAAGTCCCAGATCATCGCCGTGGTAAACAGGATAATGGCTGAATCTTCCCTTTTGTTCTTCAAGTGATATTATCTGGATCATAAATGCGGTTAGCGAAAAATCATCAACCCGCTTAAAGTCTAACCAACCTCGCTAAGTTATTTGTTTAGTAATTATAGTTATGAAGAATTTTTGAACATAAATATTAACAGTCGGAATGATTCCTGTAAATTGTTGCGTCTTTTAACCCTCTAAAAAGATTTGATACATTATGGGAGATTTTCAGGTTAAGAAGCAGCCCAGGCAGTATGATGCAGTAATTGTTGGTTCGGGTGCTGGTGGCGGAATGGCGGCCTATACACTTGCCAATGCCGGATTGAAAGTTTGTATACTGGAAGCCGGGTTCATGTATGATCCTCAGAAAAATGTAATGCAACTGAAGCGCCCCTGGGAATCTCCCCGTCGCGGTGCTTCAACCAAATACAGGCCCTTCGGGGATTTCGACGCCTGTTATGGCGGCTGGAATCTTGACGGAGAACCTTATACAAAAGAAAAAGGCACCGACTGGATGTGGTGGCGTGCACGTATGTTAGGAGGCAGAACCAATCACTGGGGACGCATCTCACTCCGATTCGGGCCAAAGGATTTTAAACGTCATAGCATCGATGGTTTGGGTGATGATTGGCCGATCGGGTATGAAGATGTAAAACCATATTATGATCGCATTGATAAATTAATTGGCATATTTGGAACGAACGAGGGTTTGGATAATGATCCTGATGGGTTTTTTCTTCCGCCACCCAAAATGCGATTGCATGAGATTATGATCAAAAGAGCTGGCACTACTTCTGGTGTTCGAGTAATACCATCCCGTCTTTCCATTCTTACCAAAAAGATCAATGATGAACGTGGCTCCTGCTTTTTCTGCGCCCAGTGTGGCCGCAACTGCAGTGCCATGAAAGCAGATTTTTCTTCTCCCAATGTATTAATATATCCTGCCCTGAAAACTGGCAATATTGATATAGTTACTGATGCCATGGCAAGGGAAGTATTGACAGATAAGGAAGGAAAGGCAACCGGCGTTTCTTATATCAACAAGAAAGACAAAATGGAATACCAGGTAAATGGTAAAGTAGTGATCCTGGCAGCCAGTACCTGTGAGAGTGCACGCCTGTTACTAAATTCAAAATCTCCCCGGCATCCCAACGGACTTGCCAATGAAAGCAATGTAGTTGGCAAATACCTGCATGATTCCACTGGCACAGATGTAGGTGGATACATTCCACAATTGTTAGGCCGTAAACGTTATAACGAAGATGGTGTGGGTGGTGCGCATGTTTATTCACCCTGGTGGCTTGACAATAAGAAACTCGATTTCCCCCGAGGATATCATATCGAATATTATGGAGGTTTTGATCAGCCATCTTATGGTTTTGGATTTGGCATTGAAAACATCAATGGCAAACAGGTAGTAAATGGAAAGCAGAAAGATGCTGGTGGTTATGGAAAATCACTGAAAGAGGATATACGCTACTACTATGGAGCAAGAGTGGGAATGTCCGGGCGCGGTGAAGCGGTCCCGATTGCATCCAATTATTGTGAAATCGATCCCAAAACGGTAGATGAGTTTGGTATCCCTGTTCTTCGCTTCAATGTAAAATGGAGTGAGCATGAGATTCTCCAGGCCAAGCACATGAAGGAGACTTTCAAAGAGATCATGCACAATATGGGAGCTGTAATAACCTATGGCGCGGATGATACCCGCGAGAATGATTATGGACTGGCAAAACCTGGACAGATCATTCATGAGGCTGGAACAGTGCGTATGGGTGATAATCCTAAAAAATCAGCTTTGAACAAATGGAACCAGGCACATGATTGCAAAAATCTTTTTGTTGTTGACGGAGCTCCATTTGTATCTCAGGCAGATAAAAACATCACCTGGACCATTCTTGCTTTAAGCATGAGAGCCAGTGAATACATCGTTGATCAATTGAAAAAACAAAACATTTAATCCTATAAACTGATAATATGGATCGCCGGAAATCATTGAAGATAATTGCCGGTACCGCTATTGCAAGCGGTGCAGCCCTGGCAGGATGCAATCCCGGAACTGAAAAGCCGGAGACACCCGCCGTTGCAAAACCGGAATTTACTATCGACCGCAACCCGGATGAATTAAAGCACGAACAGGATGTGCTTGATATGGATAAATACTTTACCGATCATGAAATGGCCACCATTACGGTACTTGGTGATATCATTATTCCAAAAGATGAAGTAAGCGGTAGCGCTTCAGATGCCAAAGTGCCTGATTTCATTGAATTCATCGTGAAAGATATGCCACAGCACCAGACGCCAATTCGCGGAGGGTTACGCTGGCTGGATATGCAATGTTTTAAGAATTTTGATAAATCATTTGTGGATTGCAGTTCCGCACAGCAAATTGAAATGGTTGACCAGATAGCTTATCCCGAAAAAGCCAAACCGGAAATGGCACAGGGAGTGGCATTCTTCACTCTCATGCGCAATCTTACTGCAACTGGCTTTTATACTTCTGAAATGGGAGTTGCTGACATAGGTTATGCCGGCAGTAAACCAAATCAATGGAATGGAGTTCCACAGGATGTACTGGATCAGTATAAAGTTTCCTATACCGAAAAGGAACTAAAGGAATGTATTAGTTTCTAACACGTAAAAGAAAAAGGAAAGTGGTTATCACTTTCCTTTTTCTTTTACAATCAGGCGTACTCTTCTTTCGCCGTTTTGCTGTATTCATCAATCAGTTTTCGTTGCAGATCGAAAGGCACAGGCTCATACCCTTTAAACTGCATTTTGAATTTGGCCCTGCCCTGTGTGATGGACCGCAGTGAGGATGAATATCCTTCCATTTCCGCTAATGGTACTTTAGCAACCACTTTTTGGAAATGGCCTTCATTATCTATTCCTTCAACTATGGCACGACGGCTTTGCAGATCGCCCATTACGGCGCCGGTAAGATCATCCGGGCAAAGCACATCCACCTGGTAAATCGGCTCCAGTATCTGTGGGTCGGCCTGCTGGAAAGCCTGGCGGAATGCCTGCAATCCTGCGATCTTAAAGGAAATATCATTGCTGTCTACAGGATGCATTTTGCCATCGTATACTGATACCCTTATATCTCGTGCATAAGAGCCGGTTAACGGTCCATTGTGCATTTTTTCCATTACACCCTTTAGAATGGATGGAAGGAACCTGGTATCGATAGCGCCACCAACAATGCAATTATAAAATACAAGCTTGCCTCCCCAATCCAGATCATAGGTATCCCTTCCGCGTACCGTCAGGTCTTTGGGTTCCGCCATGTTTTCATACCAGGGTTCAATACGCATATACACTTCTCCAAACTGACCAGCACCTCCACTCTGTTTTTTGTGGCGATAGCTGGAATCAGCCATTTTCCGTATGGTCTCACGATAAGCAATCCGGGGTTTGATAAACCTGACCTCCAGTTTGTGGCTATGCTCAATCTTCCATTTGGCAACAGCAAGGTGCATATCGCCCTGGCAATGGATCAATGTCTGTTTTAATTCAGGTGATATCTCAACCAGTAGGGTTGGATCTTCCTCTCTCAGCTGGTGAAGGGCCTGTGATAGTTTTT
Source organism: Segetibacter sp. (assembly GCA_021154405.1). Lineage (GTDB taxonomy): Bacteria > Bacteroidota > Bacteroidia > Chitinophagales > Chitinophagaceae > JAJKIP01. Next base: position 6,756 of record JAJKIP010000082.1, read on the forward strand.
CCTCCTCCCCTTTCTTTAGTGTTTCAATTGCTACTGTCATGTTTGGCGGAGGAAATTCTATAGAATTCAATTCATAATTCTTTCCTCTTGCATGAAGCGTATTATTTACGTGAGTATTTTTCAATTTGAGCGTGGCGCCAATATCTCCAGCCACCAGTTCATTTACGCTACTTCGTTTGTTCCCTTCTACCATGAAAAGCTGGCTGATCTTTTCTGTAACACCAGTGGTCTCATTTTCCAGTTCCACACCACTTTTAATGGCGCCTGAATATACTTTGAAGAAGGAAAGTTCACCAACATGGGGTTCGCTGATGGTTTTGTAAATGAAGATGCAGGCAGGCCCATTTGCATCACAATTTAATGCCTCTCCTTTTTTAGTTTTCTGGGGAGGCATTTCGTTGGCGCTGGGACAAACATTATCAATGAACCCCATCAGGCGGCCGCTGCCCATATTCCTTTCAGCAGAAAGGCAGAATAATGGGAAGAGATCATGATTGATCATTGCTTTCTTCATGCCAACCTTCATTTCGTCTTCATCCAGTTCCCCTTTGTCGAAATATTTTTCCATCAGGGATTCATCATTACTGGCAATAGCCTCTATCAGCTCTTTATGTAATTCCTCAGCACGATCCTTTTCTTCATCAGGGATCGGCAGTTTTTCAGGCTTGCCACCGGTATCCTTGAATTTGTACATGGTCATGCGGAGAACATCAATGATCTCGTGAAACCCGGAACCGATCTGTCGTGGATACTGTACCACCACGATCTTATTGCCGAAATGCGTTTTGGCCTCCCGTACTGTTCGTTCAAAGTCTGCATTATCATCATCCAGTTTGTTGACTGCAAAGATCATTGGGGTTTTGAATTTCTCTGTATAGTCCCAGATAACATCCGTGCCCACTTCAACACCCATTTCTGCATTGAGCAGCATTACGCCGGTATCAGCTACGCGAAGCGCAGAGATTACTTCGCCAACAAAATCATCATAGCCTGGCGTATCTATGATATTAATTTTATAGCCCCGCCATTTGGTATGAAGGAGCTTGCTAAAAATGGAATTACCACGTTCCTGTTCAAGTTCGTGGTAATCACCTGTTGTATTTCTTTCGGAAATGTTGCCGCGTCTTGTGATAAGACCGGCTTCATAAAGCATACATTCCGCTAATGTGGTCTTACCAGCGCCGGCATGGCCCAGCAAGACAATGTTTTTGACGTGAGCGGTATCAAATTCTGGCATACAATACGTTTTTAGTTGTAAGCAATAGGGTTATTCAAATCGAGGTTTTAAATTCCCAAGCTTAACAACTGCATGCCATATGGATGCAGCACCCGACGCCTGTTTTCACATTGCAGGCGCATTAAAACTCAAAAACTAAAACCTTTAAGACGGGCGGCTCAATAAAAAAAATCAGGTTTTTGTTATAAACCTGTCAAATTCTCCACGCAGATCCTGGAGTGTAACATCAAGATTTTGGAATTGATCAAATAGGTTTTCATGATCAGCCAGCGTTTCTTCACGCATTCCTTTGTGCTCCCTTAATTCAAACTCTATCAACCGGTGATGCACCTTGATTGAATGTTTGAGATCGTGAATGTTGATAAGCTGAATGTGAAACTGATTGTGAAGATGTTCTACCAGCTGGAGCTGGTCTTTGGAGAGGGAGGGTTTGGCGGCGAGTTGCAGTCTGATATTGTCTTGTGTGAATTCGTCCCGATACTTGCGAAGTGTTTCCCTCCATGAATTACACTCTGATGCAAGCTGTGACGTTTCTACCTGAACCATAGGCTTTAAAATTTAAGAGTTAAGAAATGTTGTACTCTCTGGTTCCCCGGGTGTGGGATGCATACGTAATTTAAAACTCTTTTTTCGATAATCCCTCCAATTTTTTTGCACAATAAGACTGTTAACGACTAAAACGCGAAAGGCGCCTGCAGTGTGTGGAATCTTTGCTGCAAGCGCCTTTCAACTAAAAGCTATACACTTAAAAATTCATTTATTTTCTACGCCTGACGGTGGTTTTGGTTGACCGCATACGGGTATTTCCACCGGGACCTCTTACTGTTGTGGTCTTCCGGTTAACCTGGTTACCTCTTGGGCCAGTAACTGTTGTGGACCTTCTTGTAACACGGTAATTATTAACTGCTACTGCATGTCTTGCTCTTACGGTTACAGAGGTTACTCTGGCAGGTCTGTAGATCCCATGAGCATAACCGAGGCGATGTGTATGTACAATTACATATGGATGATAATATCTTACCCGTAACGGGCGGTATGCATACCAGCCAAGCGGCCTCCACGGTCTCCACCAGCCGGGATAATAATGATATCTCCATGGTGAAACCCATACAGTATAGGCAGGGCGATAAACGAAACGCACTGCTGGCCATAACCATACATTTACTACAATTCGCGTATCAATAGGTGCATATTCTGCAGAAGGTCCATGTGCAATAGCAAACTGGTTATCATTATTCAAATAACTGGATTCGTCTCCGCCACCATCAGGTTCAACTATCACTTCCTCACCAAAAATATCTTCATCACCAACGATCTGGATATTTGCAGTTTCATTACCGGTTTTTTCAAGCTCAATTACGGCAATATCCTGACTCTCTTTGTCTGAAACAGGCACCTGCAATACAAAAACGTGTGCATCTTTTTCAGATTTATCAATGACCCGGATATAATCAGTCTCACCATCCTCATTAAGGTCGAGGTTATTGACTCCGTTATCTTTTTCATTGATCAGCTTTTCGAATTCTTCCGGGGAGGAAGCCTTTTTGAACATTTCCAGGGCCCCCTGAAGGCTGAAATTATCGCCCGGAAGGCCAGTTGAATCTGAGTCCTGTGCATGGGAACAAACGGTCAGGGACAGGCAGAAAATAAGGAAAAAGAATGAGTTAGCAGGTTTCATAAACATAATTTGAGATGAGACATGACGCCAGGGAATTGGTTTAATGGTCTAATAACCTTTTTAGAAAAACGGGGAGATTTACGGTGCCAGAATACCCATTTTTCAGCCTGACGCCCGTAAATTGCAGGTCCTTCATGATTTCCCAAACAACGATACAGCAGATACTGGGCAGACTGGATATTATCGATGTGGTTGGCGCCTTTGTAAAGCTCAAACGCAGGGGCACCAATTACCTTGGACTTTGTCCATTCCACAATGAAAAGACTCCCTCTTTTACTGTTTCACCTGCCAAAGAGATATATAAATGCTTTGGATGCGGCCGTAGCGGCAACACCATTAGTTTTTTAATGGAACATGAAAAATACAGCTATGTTGATGCATTAAAGTGGCTGGCCAATAAATATGGGATTGAAATTGAAGAGACGTTTCAATCAGATGAACAACGTCAGCAACAACAGAGTGCCGACAGCCTTTATATCATCAACAATTTTGCACGGGAGTTTTTCAGCAGGATGCTATTTGATACCGAAGAGGGACAGGATGTAGGATTAGCCTATTTCAAAGAAAGAGGCTTCCGGGAAGAGATCATCCAAAAATTCCAGTTAGGATATTCGCCAGAAAAAAGAGATGCTTTTACCAAAGAAGCATTGGCCCAGCAATACAGCAGTGAGTCATTGTTAAAGACCGGACTGGTTGTTAATCGCAATGAACAGTTGCAGGATAATTATCGGGGCCGTGTTATCTTTCCCATTCATAATCATAGTGGAAAGGTGTTGGGTTTTGGCGCCAGGATTTTAAAAAGTAATGATAAAGCGCCAAAGTATATCAATACACCGGAAAATGAGATATACATTAAGAGTAAGATCCTTTACGGCTCCTATTTCGCAAGACAGGCCATTGATAAGGCAGATGAATGTTTACTGGTAGAGGGTTATACGGACGTGTTATCTCTGCACCAGGCAGGAATTGAAAATGTGGTGGCATCGGGAGGAACTTCCCTTACACCTGATCAACTTCGACTTATTCGCAAATACAGCAGCAACCTTACAATTATATATGACGGTGACGCAGCTGGTGTAAAGGCCGCTTTACGCGGACTGGACCTTGCGCTGGAAGAAGGATTAAATGTAAAGCTGGTATTAATCCCTGATAAGGAAGACCCGGACAGCTATGTTAACAAGATCGGTGCGGCTGCATTTACCCGGTTTGTTGAAAAGAGTAAAAAAGATTTTATCCTTTTCCAACTGGAAGTAGCATTGAAGGATGCGGGTAGTGACTCTACCAAAAAAGCTGAGGTGGTGAACCGAATGGCAGAGACCATTTCCAAAATCAATAAGGCGGAAGATTTTACCAAACAGCAGGATTACATCAAGCAATGCTCCGAAATACTAAAGATTGACGAAGGCGGTCTGCATACCCTGGTCAATAAATTCATTCGTGACCGTATTGTTACCATGGAACGAAAGCTTCCTTTTGAAGAAGCGAAACACCATGAGCAGAATGCCCGCCAGGCTGCGGAAACGAATTATGACGATGCCACGTTCAATCTCCTGTTCAAAGATGAATTGCAGGAACGTGAAGTAGCAAGGATCTTATTGGAATATGGTACAAAGAAATGGAATGATGAAAGGCTGGTGAGCGAATACATTTTTGATGAGATGATTGATGAGAGTCTTATCGACAACCAGCAGGTAATACGGCTGATCCATGTATTCAAGGATATGCTGCAGCGCGATGCAGGCACGCTGAACAAGAATTATTTTGTATACCATGAAGACAGGGATTTAAGTGCACTGGCCGTATCCCTTCTCAACGCTCCTTATGAAGAAAGTGAACATTGGCGAGGTGAATATAGCCAGAGCAGTGGCTATACAAAGTCTCTGTTTGAACAGCCTTATGAAAATTTTATCCGCGCTGTAGCAAAGGATAATGAAAAGGAATTGATGCGCTACCTTAAAATGGATGAGGACAGAACCACTGAAGTGGTTGATTCAGCCATCAATTACCTGAAGCTTCGCAAGGTGAAAAGGATGCTGCTGGAAAATCAGTTAGACCTGGAGAAACCCCATACCAAGGAAGAGTATACCATGCTTCACCAGACCCATGATCACCTGAAACAAATGGAAATCGGGCTGACCAGGAAAATGGGAACTGTAATTATTAAATAACCCTTTTCTTACGCGTTCGCTACAACTTCTGCAGCTCTCGGTATTTCCTTCACTCCTTTTTCCGGATTTAATTTTTGAGGCGGTTCGGCAATCTGTTGATAATTGCGGAATATCAATCGAAGGTTCTGATCATGGGTAAAATAATTATAGATCCAATTGGAAAATACAAAGAACCGGTTCTTTACTCCCAATAATAAGAAAAGGTGCAATCCCATCCAGATCATCCAGGCGATAAACCCTTTAAAATGCATTTTTGGTTTCGGGAGATCCACTACAGCTTTATTCCGGCCAATGGTGGCCATTGTTCCTTTGTCGTTATAAACAAATTCAATGAACTGTGTTGATTTACGTTCTACCCGGATCAGGTGATCAGCTACCAGGTCACCCATTTGAATGGCTACTGCAGCCAATTGAGGATGCCCTTTTGGAAAAGCTGGTTCCTCCATATATGCAAGGTCACCAATCGCATATATATTTGAAGTTCCTTCTACAAGGCAGTGACGATCTACCTTTATCCGGTTGCTTTTGAGCACTACATTTTTATCGATCCCATCGGGCACATTTCCTTTAACACCTGCTGCCCATATTACAAATGAAGAATCAATCACAGTTCCATCCTGTAACTGCACCTGTTTGCCGTCATAATTCTTTACCAGTGAATTTGTCTTTACAGTTACACCCAGCCTGTTCAAATATTCATGTGATTCGGAAGCTGACTTTTCACTCATTGTTGCGAGCGTTTTTCCTCCGCCTTCCAGCAGGTAAATATTCATCTGTGAAAAATCAATTTCCGGGAAGTCTTTGGGAAGAATATACTTTTTCATTTCTGCCAGTGCACCAGATAATTCTACCCCGGTAGGTCCGCCACCTACAATTACAATATTCATTCTGCGCCTCAACTCTTCTTCATCCTTTATGATAAGCGCTTTTTCGAAATTCTGTAATAAACGATATCGCAACTGCAGTGCTTCATATGTAGATTTCATGGGAACTGTGTTGGCTTCAATCTGCGGGTTATTGAAGTAATTCGTACCTGCTCCCATAGCAAGTACCAGCACATCGTAACTGATGTCGCCAATATCAGTGACTATTTTATTTTGAGTCTGCACCACTTCTTTAAGGGTGGCCAGGCGTATGTGAACATTATTTGTCTTGTGAAATATCTTCCTGAGTGGAAATGAAATATTGCTGGCATCCAGCCCTGCAGTAGCCACCTGGTAAAATAATGGCTGGAACTGGTGATGATTAAACCTGTCTACCAAAACCACTTCAAATCCTGGCTTATTGTTGAGTTTGCGGGCCAGTTTTAATCCTCCAAATCCGGCTCCGACTATAACGACTTTCATATACTTGATTTTACACTACAAATTTACACTATTTTCAATATTTATTGAAAATATTAAAAGAGAATAATTTAAAACCATAACAGATTCATCAATAATGGTTCCAAAGCGGCATTTTTCCTCAAGCCTGCCAATGCCGTTTTTTTTAGCTTGAAAAAATTTAAATTTGAGGTTTGGCTGAAGTAAATGGCCTTTAGAAATGGATACAAAACAGGCATATAATGTATGGGCTTCTCAATATGATACAAATGAGAATAAAACGCGAGACCTGGAACAGCATGCCCTTATGGAAATATTATCACCTCTTGGCTTTGAAAACGTACTGGAAATTGGCTGTGGAACAGGAAAAAATACGGCATGGCTCATTACAAAAGCTAAAGCGCTGACGGCAGTGGATTTTTCAGATGAGATGCTGGCGAAGGCCAGGGAAAAGATCACTGACCAGCAGGTAAATTTCAAACAGGCAGATATAAATACTGACTGGACCTTCCAGCATGGCCTTTATGATCTCATCACCTTCAGCCTGGTTTTAGAACATATTGAAAACCTCAACCATATTTTCGAACAGGCAGCTAAATCCCTTCAGACAGGTGGCCATATTTATATCGGTGAATTGCATCCCTTTAAACAATACTCGGGTTCAAAAGCAAGATTCGATACGGAAAATGGTTTACAGGTAGTGGAATGTTTTACCCATAATATTTCCGAATTCGTGCAAACAGCAAAGAAATACGGGTTCTCGCTCGTAGATATTAATGAATATTTTGATGATAACAATCAACAGAATATTCCGCGGGTCTTGACAATTTTATTGCGAAAGAATTAATCGTATCAACTTAATACAGGACTCTTACTTTGATTGTAGATTTAACTTCACGCAATAACTGAAGAGCCTGGTTGGAAAGTTTCTTATCTACATCAAGAACAACATATCCAATCTCGTCATTGGTCTTAAGATATTGACCGAGGATGTTGATCTTATGATTTGACAATTCTGTATTGATCTCGGAAAGTACACCCGGTATATTCTTATGTATATGCAGAATCCGATGCGCTCCTTCTGCAGGTGGCAGAGATAACCCTGGTACAGTATGTGACCCAAAGGTGACTCCCTTTTCCAGGTAGCTGTACAATTTATTACTTACATCCTCACCAATATTTTGCTGCGCTTCTTCAGTGGAACCACCGATATGAGGTGTGAGAATAACATTCGGCAGGTCCTGCAAAGGAGTCTGAAACCGGTCCCCGTTCTTTTCAGGTTCCCAGGGATAAACATCAATGGCTGCACCACCCAGTCTTTCTTCTACAATTGCATCACGCAAGGCTTCCAGATCAACAACTTCACCGCGGGCATAATTGATAAGGATGGAACCCTTTTTAAAATTCTTAAGGAGGCTCCTCGTGACCAGGTTCTTTGTTTGAGGGGTTTCAGGAACATGAAGGGTAATGATATCAGATTTGCCGACAAGTTCTTTCAGAGACTTGGCATCTTCCGCATTACCAAGGGGCAATTTTGTCTCTGTATCATAGAACAGCACTTTCATGCCCATGCCTTCCGCCAAAACACTCACCTGTGACCCAATATTACCATATCCGATAATGCCAAGGGTCTTTCCCCTCAACTCATAGCTGCCTTTTGCGTCCTTTTTCCAGATTCCTTCATGGGCTGCCTTATTCTTGTCGGGGATCCTGCGGATCAGCATAACTGATAGTCCAATCACCAGTTCGGCCACGGAACGTGTATTGGAATAGGGCGCGTTGAAAACAACTACCCCATTTTTTGTAGCATATTCAAGATCAACCTGGTTTACCCCTATGCAAAAGCAGCCAATGGCCTGTAATTTTTTGGCGGCATCCAATATTTTAGGGGTGATCTGCGTTTTGGAACGAATACCAAGGATATGAACGTCCTTGATTTCCCTGATCAGTTCATCTTCCGTCATGGCTTTTGTGATTTTTTCGACCTGTGTGTACCCATGACGTTGAAAGTTTTTAACTGCCAGGTCGCTGATATTCTCCAGGAAAAGTATACGGATCTTTTCTTTTGGATAGCTCGTAATGTCGTTTGCTGCCATAATTCTGCAAATATAACTATGTAGTTATTAAGATTTACGGCGATATGGGGAAAAATCAGATTGTGGTATAAAATATGCGTCCAGTACTTTTGAAAAAACTGTCCTCTATTGAAAAACTTTCTGTACACAATTGCTGCAATTGCACTCATTGCTTACGGCTGTAACCAGGCAACTTCCACTAAAAAAAAGGAGATAGCGCAGGTTGAAGATTCCCTGCAATATTATCCCCCTACTCCAGGTACCCTGGATAAAGAGGAATTCAGACACTATGTTCGTGTATTAAATAACTTCTTTGAATCAAATCTGCTTAATCGCAATTTTAATGGGGGCATTCTTATTGCCAAGAACGGTGTGCCTTTATATGAAAAATATGCCGGGTACTCAGATCTGCGTACCAAGGACCCGATGACAGATAGCACTCCTATGCATATAGCTTCTACCAGTAAAACTTTTACTGCAGTTGCCGTGCTGCAACTGGTACAGGAAGGAAAATTATCTCTGGATGATTCCATACAGCGCTTCTTTCCCGGTCTGCCTTACCAGGGCGTAACCGTTAAAATGTTACTCAGCCACCGCAGTGGTCTTCCCAATTATTTATATTTTATGGAAAAGGCCAAATGGGATAAGACCAAACAGGTTACTAATAATGATATGCTGCAGGTACTATATACTGAACAGCCAGGCAAATATTTCCAGCCAGGCAAACGCTTCAGTTATTGCAATACCAATTTTGTATTGCTGGCGCTCATCGTTGAAAAGATTACGGGCAAGCCGTTCCCACAATATATGAAAGAGAGGTTCTTTACGCCCCTGCAGATGACACACACTTTTGTGTTCACACTGGCAGATATGGGAAAGGTAGTTTCTTCCTATAATTATAATAATACCGTCTGGGATAATGATTACCTCGAAGGAACTTATGGCGATAAGAACGTTTATTCTACGCCACGCGATCTGCTGAAATGGGATCAGGCGCTGTATACAGATCAACTCATCCGCAAATCATTACTGGATACTGCCTTCATGCCAAATAGCAATGAACGACCTTCTGTTCACAATTATGGATTGGGATTCCGGATGCTTAATTTAAAGAATGGAAAGAAAGTGATCTATCACTTCGGCCGCTGGCACGGTTTCAATTCTGCGTTTGCCAGATTAACTGGAGAAAAGGCAACTATCATCATTCTCGGAAATAAATTCAATCGAAATATTTATACTGTTGCGCACAAGGCGTATGACCTCTTTGGAGATTATCAACAAAATCCGAATGATGAAGAAGAGGAAGATAATGATGCAGGTAAGAATAAAAGTATTGTTTCAAGAGGCATCAGCCTGATCAGGAAATAATAAATACATTATCCCTTACCTTCGGAAAGTGAAAATTCTTTCCGCTTCCGATATACGCGCCTGGGATCAATATACCATACAGCATGAGCCCATTGCTTCCATTGATCTTATGGAACGCGCCGCTTACGAATGTGTAGGCTGGATATTGAAAAATTATCCTGATGCACCTTCCTTTGCAGTCTTTTGTGGTAAAGGGAATAATGGTGGAGATGGATTAGCTATTGCGAGAATGCTTCGCGGACGCAATTACCCAGTTTCAGTTTACATTCTTGAATTTGGTCATAAAGGCACTGATGATTTCCAAACCAATCTCGCAAGATTGCAACAACTCCCTTCACCTGGCATTCATTTTATTCAGTCGGAAAATAATTTCCATTCCCTCCAGCGTGAGCAGGTAGTTATCGATGCCTTATTCGGTTCCGGATTAAACAGAGCTTTGGAAGATGTAACAGCAAAGCTGGTTGAACATATCAATCATTCCGGGGCCGATATCGTTTCAATTGATATTCCCAGCGGATTATTTACCGATCGATCTTCAAAAGGAAATATGATTGTCCGCGCCAATCATACCCTGAGCTTTCAATGCCATAAACCTGCTTTTCTGGTTCCGGAAAATGCTGCTTATACAGGAGATATACATATTCTGGATATCGGCCTTCATGCAGATTTTCTTAAAACGCTGGCCAGTCGGTTTGAGTTGGTCGACAAAGCCATTATTCAATCCATTTACCGGCCCCGTAACCGATTTGCACACAAAGGAAATTTTGGTCACGCCTTGCTGGCTGCAGGAAGTTATGGCAAGATGGGTGCCGCGGTGCTTACCGTTAAATCCTGCCTGAAAAGCGGAGTGGGGCTTCTCTCCTGCCATATTCCCAAATGCGGTTATGATATTATACAAACCGCAGTACCGGAGGCAATGGCAATGACTGATTTTAATTCTTCATTTCTTACCAAAATTGAAGAAGACATTTCAAGATATGATGCTATAGGAATTGGCCCTGGCATCGGCACTGCTTCAGATACAAGAATGCTTGTCAGGGAAATATTTGAT
>JAJKIP010000083.1 GCA_021154405.1 Segetibacter sp.
GAGATCATGTTTGGCGTCAGTAAAAAGATCATGTTGCACCTCTCCTCCACTTTTGGGAAAATGCATACACCCAATTTCCGCTGGGAGTCCGTATCAGCATACGCCAAATACCGATTTTTATCGGTAGACGATGTGCACAAACATTTTCGCATGGCAGTTTTTGCCGATGGGTCCTATACAAGGTCCCCTTTTCATTATGACGAAATCACGCTAATGGGTGATAAGACCGGAATCGATGCTGGCTTGATAGCAACACAACTTATAAACAAGTTTGCCTTCTCGGGAACTATCAGCCATACTCAGTTGCTGGATAAGTCAAGATATAATAAGGTGATCTATATACCGGAACGGAATTACCGGTCAGTTAATTATGCTTTATCCGGCGGGTATTTATTGTTTCCGCGGAATTATACAGGGTTTAAGCAAACCAATATGAATCTTTATACGGAACTGCTGGCCCAGCAAACACTGGATCGTAAATCCCATTTCATTGACCTGGCCCCAGCAATCCAATTTATATTCAATAGCATCTCCAAACTAAACCTTGGTTATCGTTTTCAGCTTTCCGGTAATATGGAAAGAATGGCCAGGGAAAGTTTCCTGATCAGCTACGAGTACTCATTCCTGAATGTGTGGAAAAAAAATAAGAAGTCCCGGTAAAGAAACTCCCGTTGAACAAACAAATTTTTTTCTTCTGTTTCTACCTTTACATTTGCTGCCCCAAGTAAATCCTTATGGAGCTAAAATATCTACAGCAGATAACTGCAACACTTAACCTTTCCCTGAAGCAGGTCAACAGTATTGTTGCATTACAGGAAGAAGGGGCTACCATTCCATTTATCGCACGTTATAGAAAAGAAGCCACCGGTAATCTGGACGAAGTGCAGATCGGCGCTGTGATAGAACAGGTCAAATATTTTTCAGAACTCACCAAAAGAAAAGAAACTATTCTCAAAACGATTGAGGAAGCGGGAAAGCTTACGCCAGAACTCAGGAAGAGGATAGAGGATTGTATTGATGCAACCGTACTGGAAGATATTTATCTGCCCTATAAACCGAAAAGAAAAACAAAAGCGACCATTGCCATTGAAAAGGGTCTGGAGCCACTGGCAAAAATGATCTTTGACCAGCAGTCATTCAATCCTGAAGAGGAAGCTTCCAAATTCATTAATGAAAATGTAAAGGATACAACTGAGGCCCTGCAGGGCGCGAGGGATATTATGGCGGAATGGATGGCAGAGAATGAACAGGCAAGAAATACCATTCGAAAGCTATTCCAGGAGGAGGCAAAACTGTCATCCCGCGCATTACTGTCAAAAAAGGAAGAATAGGATGCACAGAAATACCGTGATTATTTTGAATTCAGTGAACTGCTTGATCAATGCCCCTCACACCGGTTGCTGGCAATCAGACGAGGTGAGAAAGAAGGTTTCCTCATTATGGATATTGGTATTGATAAGGAAACAGCTAACGGGGAGATGAAACGATTATTTTTAAAATCATCCGGTCCTGTTGCCCAACAGGTTGCACTTGCTGCTGAAGACAGTTATAACAGACTGCTGAAGGGGTCTATTGAGACGGAGTTTCGCACCAGCAGCAAGCTAAAAGCCGATGAAGAAGCCATCAGGGTTTTCTCGGAGAACCTGCGTCAGCTCCTGCTGGCTTCTCCATTGGGACAGAAAAGAGTGCTTGCACTGGATCCTGGTTTCCGTACCGGTTGCAAACTGGTATGCCTTGATGAGCAGGGAAATCTCTTATACAATTCCGTCATTTACCCGCATCCTCCACAACAGGATCATTTTGGTTCAGTTGCTACACTGAAAGAACTTGTTGCCAAATATGATATTGAAGCGATTGGTTATGGTAACGGTACCGCAAGCAAGGAAACGGAGCAATTAGTGAGAGGAATAGATTTTGGAAAACCTGTTTCCGTATTCATGGTTAATGAAAGCGGAGCTTCTATTTATTCTGCAAGCGAAGTAGCGCGTGAAGAATTCCCGGAATATGATGTTACTGTTCGTGGTGCAATCAGTATTGGCCGTCGTCTGCTGGACCCATTAAGTGAATTGGTGAAGATCGATGCAAAAAGCATTGGGGTAGGGCAATACCAGCATGATGTGAATCAGAATAAACTAAAGGAATCCCTGGATCAGGTGGTGGAAAGCTGCGTGAACTTCGTTGGAGTGGATGTAAATACAGCCAGCAAACATTTGCTGACCTATGTATCCGGTCTCAGTTCATCCGTGGCGAAGAATATAGTTGAATACCGGAATAAGAATGGAGGCTTTAAAAGTCGTGAGGAATTGAAAAAGGTTGCATTGCTGGGGCCCAAAGCATTTGAACAATGTGCAGGATTTTTGCGCATCCCCAATGCATCCAATCCTTTGGACAATTCTGCAGTACACCCGGAAAGTTATCATGTGGTGGAAGCAATGGCTGCCAAAAGCAATAGTTCTGTTGGCGACCTGGTAAAACAGCCAGAAATAAGAAAAAAGATCAACGTTAAGGATTATATCTCCGAGAGTACTGGTGCCCTGACTGTTGAAGACATCCTGAAAGAATTGGAGAAACCGGGCCGCGATCCACGATCACCCATTGAAGAGTTTCGTTTTGCCGAAGGGGTAGGTACAATGGAAGATCTAAAACCAGGTATGAAAATTCCAGGCATCGTTACAAATATTACCAATTTTGGCGCTTTTGTGAATGTGGGTGTGAAGCAGGATGGCCTTGTGCATATTTCCCATCTTAGCAATCGATATATCAGTGATCCAAATGAAGCGGTGAAGCTCAACCAGCATGTAATGGTAACAGTACTGGAAGTAGATGCACCCAGAAAGAGAATATCTCTTTCCATGAAGGAGGCTACACAAGCGGAAACAAAATCACCTCGTACAGAAAAAAGTTTCAAACCTGGCCAAAAGAATACTAAACCCGAGCCTGTTAATCCTTTCCAGGCAAAGCTTATGGAGTTGAAGAAAAAATTTAAAGATTAAGGCCTATCTGTAATCCTCCCTCACAGGATTGAATACATCAATGGCAATTACATCGGTTCTCGCAATTGCTGAGTGCGGCGTGTTGGAAGGTATTACGTGAAACATGCCAGCCCGTAAAGGACAGAATTCACCGCCAATTGTCATGTCCAGTTCTCCTTCGATGATATAAGTGATTTGTTCGTGTACATGGTGATGGGCAGGGAGATTGGCGCCTGCTTTAATCTCTACATAGCCAAATGTCAGATCCTTTCCATGGGCATAATATCCTGTGATTCCCGCTACCAGCTCTTTTCGAGAAAGCGTTTTGATTGATTGCATTTTTGGTTGTGTTTTTCTTATTCTTCAAACAGGCAATAGCTGCCACCTACCCATTCTTTGTCCTTATTATATCGTACGCCAATCATTTTGCCTTTACTCAGTCTTGCCAGGTTATTTACAGGAATAGGCCTTGAATTGGCATCCTTCTGGAAATAGAATATCCTGATCTCGGCTTTGGCTGGCACATCAGGTGTTTGAATTACGTCGGCATATTTGACTTTGCGCTGCAGTATCCAGTTTTCCGGGTCCTTTACTCTTTCAATATCTTCCGTGGTTACATCAATGACCACTCCCTGGCCAGCAAAAGAGAATAATGGCTTTAAAACATAATTTTCAAGATCGACAGGTAATTGACTGATCTCATTCAGGAAAAAAGTAGGGGGAACAAAAGGATGCCTGATAAGTGGTAAAGTGTATTTGCTGATCCGGTAAAACCAATTGGGATGAGGGCACCATTCTACATCCAGTTCTTCAAATAATATCCTGCCCTTTTCCTGCACTTCAGCCGGCTGTTGTGCCAGATCATCAAAGATCACTCTATTGTAAATTCGTTTAATCTCGGTTTTAGTGCCGTTATTATTATAGTATAGTTTCTTTCCTTCCTTAATTAGCTCCGTGATGCAAACTGGTTTTATGCCTGTATAGTCTTCCGTGCAATAAAAATCTACTCTTGTTTTTTGCTGGTGCGGAAATATTTCAAGCAGAATAACATTCTCTGGCCTATGTCCGTTCAGTATGATCTCCTTTAATAAATCCAGGTAAGACTCCCTGTCCAGATTACCCAGGTAAGCAGTGAATCCTTCCGGTATATTGTAATGTTTTCTCCAGATATCATCCAGCAGCACTTCATAGGCAAAGAGAGTAGGGAAGCCCTGCATTTCTATCAGTTGTGGCTCATATTCCCCCTCATCATTAATGCAGATCCCAAAATCAAATGCAATGAACTGCGAGAAATCATTTTCTCCGGGTACCTTCAGGTGTTTCGGTATCGCTTTACTCGTTATTTTTTTGAAATGGGGATCAATGAGGATGTCAGTTATGCTTTCACAGGCATCCAGTATTTTCCTTGTAAATGATTTGGGAACAAATACCGGAGTTTCCGAAACGCGGAATTCAATGGCATCTTTGTGAACGGAATTCAATTCATCCAGGAATCCCTTGTATTTGGCCGGGGTGAATTGCGCATTATACTCCTTGCGAACGGAAGGTATCATGCGGTAAAATTAGGAGATATGAATTAAATAGCTTCAACCAGCTGCACTACTGATTGATTCAGAAAATTGGGAAGCACATGGCTATAGGTCCAGAGAATTTTTTCCGGATCATTCAGTTGCTCCAGCATACTGTTGAGTTTATCCTCTCCATGACTCTCAATAACTGTTTTTCTTTTTTCTTCTGTTTGGAGATAATGACTCATTCCATAGGGATCAGCTTCCGGATGGAATTGAGTGCCGATCATGAATTCATTAAAGCGTATACCCATTACAGCACGCTCATAAGGAACATGGGCCCTCATTTTTTCAATACAAAGGATCCTGCCACCCGTTTTCTGAAGAAGGTCCTGATTGGGCTGGATCACCTGGTGATCCCTTGAATCCACTGCATAAAAAGGATCACGCAATCCATCGAAAACAGGCTCCTGCTTACCAGCTTCCAGCATGTGAACAGGAAAAACACCAAAGGCGGTTGACTTACGTGGGCAAACTATGCCTGCATTGAAATAGCGGCTGGCCAACTGGAAGGAATGACAGATAAAGAATACGTATTTTTTATCTGGACTTTCAGGATTTTCATTCCAGCGGGTCACTGCTTTCAGCCATTTGCACCAGGCTATATCCCAGTCCTCGAAACGAGAGATTAACGGGTCCCCGGGACCACCGCTTGATATATATATGTCAAAGGAAAGATCGGGAAGTTCAATTTGTTGACGAACATCAAATTCTGTGCATTGAACGTCAAGGTTATTGTGCTCAGACCATTCCCTGATGATCTGGCGGATACATCGCATTCCCTGATTTGGCTGGCCCTGATACAGGTCGAGAATGGCGATACGGATCGTTCTCTTGTCAACTTGCATCGTGCAAATTTAATTCTTTTTCCCCTCGTAGACCAATTCTCCACCCAGGTAAGTTTTAAATACAACTGCCTGTAACAATGAAGATTCTGGGGCTTTTACGAGGTCCGTTCCCAGGATTACCATATCAGCCATTTTCCCATTTTCCAATGAACCTTTTTCATTCTCCTCAAAATTGGACCTGGCTGCCCAGATTGTCATTCCCCTCAAGGCTTCTTCTCTTGTCAATGCATTTTCCATCTGGAAACCGCCTTCCGGCCATCCTTTTGCATCCTTTCTTACTACAGCAGCAAAAAAGGTTTTGAAGGGTGAGATGTCTTCCACCGGAAAATCAGTACCCAATGGTATCCAGTTATTTTGTTGCAATAATTGTTTGTAAGCATAAGCGCCTTTTACCCGTTCTTTACCTAATCTGTCACCAGCCCAATACATATCACTGGTGGCATGGGTGGGCTGTACAGACGGAATAATATTGTACTTCCCAAAAAGGGTAAAATCTGTTGAATTGATCACCTGTGCATGTTCTATTCTCCA
>JAJKIP010000084.1 GCA_021154405.1 Segetibacter sp.
AGGTACAACGCACAGGATACGTCAATTATAATGGGGTCTTTGTTTTAGTACAGAAAGAAAAAACAGGGTTTTAGAAACTTTCGACTTTCCATGATATTCAGCTTCTTTACGCTACCTGATATATAACAAAAAAGCACGCAATTCAATGATTTGCGTGCTTTTGACTTCTTTGCGGGTGAAGATCGCCTTCGCTAAAGCTTTGGCGACCGAAGGCGGAGACTGAGGGATTCGAACCTAAGCTCTAAAGCCTCTGAAATTCAATATTTTGGGGAAATCTGAGATTACTAACTCACGAATTACTCACCACTTTTAGTAACGCAAATCCAACCTCAAAAATACAGTTTTAATAAAAATATTCCCGCGATCATGTACTAATAATTCAGTTTGCCTCCAATTTTGTGCACAGAATACGATTGAAAGCAATTCTTAGTCTGAAAATTATATGCTTTAGGATGAAAAGCAAATAAAATAAGAACCTGTATTCCAGGACTTTTCGAGTAGATGCTAAATAGGTTTTTTCTCTTTTCGTTCTCCTAAAAATCTGCTGAGACCGTCATTGCCAGCTTTCTCCATAAATTCTCCAATTCGATTAGCCCACATGATCATATAATGTGCTTGATCAACCTTATAATAGGAGATTCTATTTTTCCCCGAGGTTACATTTTCAAAGGAATCAATTAAGTAGTCGCCCAAGATAGACGCTGCCTTGTTGACAAATAGGTCAATAACTTTTTTATTAAATCTTAAAAAACCGAACGTTAGACTCCGCAAGTCTAAGCTATTGCCGTACTTATTGTATACTTTTAAAGCTGACGCATGAATTTCTTTTTTTAAGGTCTCAATTTTGTTGGTTTGAGAAATAAGGCTTAATGAATCTGCATATTTTCGATAAACTAATGATTCGGTGATATCTTCAAATCTCTTAATATCCTTTTTTAAAATAGAATATTGCGGCGTAATTGTTGAGACTGAGTCAGGTTGTATCAAAGAATACAAGTTTTTAATTGAAGTAAATAATTCTGAAGATAAGCGGGATTGAAGAAAATCGAAATTTCTTGATTCGGCAAACTCAGCATTAACAAACGGTATTCCTGTTTTTGATGAGTAAAAGAGATTTGAAAAATAGTTTAATAAGTTAATGAATTGTGGGGCATTGTATTTGTTGTCCAATTCAATATTGAAATTATCTTGTAATAAAACTGTAGCTTTCTGTATTGATGTTACATAAGCCCTATTATCTGTTTGTAATAATTTGCCTTTCCAAAATGGATCTTCAATAATTGAATTGGGCAGTATTTGTTTTTCAACCTGGAAAAAATTTGAACCACTTTGATATAAAGTCGAAAAAAGTAAAAAATGATAGTCAATCGGATCCAAATACTCCAAAAAGGTATTAGAATTAGCTAGTTCAGTAATTGCGGTTATACCAGAAATGTTTAACGGACTTATATAAATTATCTTGTTCATTTCTATACTATCTCTTGACTAAAGTGACTTCATGAATTTAAACGGATTGCAATATCAATAGCCAATTCTTTTAAAGGTAGTTCTACCCTTTCAATTTTATAGTCGGTAGTAATTATCTCAAAAATTTCATCGTGAAAAAAGAAAAGGTAATGTTTATAACCTTCCCATTTTTTGCTAGAATATCGAGGATGAACCTTATGAATTTTTTTAAGTTCCTCTATCCAGCTTGAGTTTTCTATGATGTGAGCCTTGTATATGTTAAGACCCTTATGATATAGAGGATGCCCATTACTAGCTTCATCATTTACAATTCCAAAACGAAACGAATGGCAGCCTGAAAAGATAGTCATCGCCAAAGTATCATTATCATCATTTGTATAATAGATTAAGTAAACTTCATGCCCATTAGAAAAAACCTGAGGACAGGGGGCGCCACCGCTCCATGCAGGGTTCCATTCGATAACCCTGGCGTATTCTTTATAAAAAATTCTCATAAGCGGCTTATTAGCGACTTTTAGTATCGATTTAATTTAATAGACTGATAATCAAAGATAATATTTAAGGAATAAATCCAAAAGTTCGAACTGGCTCCAGTTCTCTCCACCCAACTAGCATTGTTCTTTCAAACCCTTTCTGGTAGTGGTTTTTTTTGTTCGATATACTCGTTCTTCAATTATTTTGCCAAAAGGTGGTTTCCGGAATTTGGAATTATGTCCGGTTTTTCCTTATTTCAGTTATGCGTCGGATCAAGAAAACGCTTTTAAGGACATTAACAGTGCTGCTCATTTTATATGTGCTGGTCTGCATTGTAATTTACTTCTTTCAGGAGAAATGGCTTTTCGTTCCTGAAAAACTAGCAAAAGATTACAAGTTTTCCTACAACCGGCCATTTGAGGAAATAAACATCAGGACTAATGATAAAGACACATTGAATGGCTTGATCTTCACATCTGATAGTTCAAAAGGATTGATTTTTTACCTGCATGGCAACGCGGGCTCTTTAAGCGATTGGGGTGAGAATGCAAAACCATTTACAGCACTTCATTATGATGTATTCATCCCGGATTACCCAGGTTATGGTAAAAGCACTGGCTCTATCAAAAGCCAGAAACAGTTATTTAAAGCTATGCAAGCTGCATATAGCGAAATAAAGAACCGGTATGATGAGAGTAAGATTATCGTTTGGGGCTATTCCATTGGAACGGGACCAGCTGCCTGGGTGGCATCCGGTAATCATCCGAAACTACTCATTTTGCAGGCGCCTTATTATAGCATGACCGACATGATGGTACATACCTGCCCAATCCTTCCCACTTTCTTGCTGAGGTATAAGCTCCAAACCAATGAATATCTCAAAAACTGCAGGATGCCGGTTGTTATTTTTCATGGCGACCAGGATAAGGTAATTTATTATGGCTCTTCACTAAAACTAAGGAAAGAAATGAAATCGGGCGACAAGTTGATTACACTTCATGGGGAAGGCCACTACGGCATGAATGACAGTCCTGAATTTATTACGGCCATTAAGACCATACTTAACTGAGGGTAAACGAATAGCTGATATACCGCTATGGCATCCTAAACAGGAACCGTCTGAAAAAAGCAATTATATAGTCTCGCGCTCATTTTCAATAATCCTGATTGGGCAGGCCCTTTCCGTTACCTGATCAAATTTTTCATCATAGTCCTTTCGAAGTGTTCCCATTAGCCTGTCCCAGATCGTAAAATACAAGCCATAGTTTCCTTTAAAATACTGGTGATGCTGATTATGGCAAGTTGAAGTATTCATCCATTTACCAAACCAATGCCTGTTAAATCCCTTCGGGTATATTTCGAAACCTAAATGACCATATACGTTATAAATGAGGCTGAATATGAAGAATAGTGTTAAGTGTATAGTGTGAACCGGAATCGTGAACAAAAAAATCACAAAAATCAGTGACTCAACAATAGCTTCAAGTGGGTGAAAGGCATACGCAGCCCAGGGCGAAGGGTTTGTTGACCTGTGATGGGTTAGATGGAACGCTTTAAATAATATACGATGATGCATTAGTCTGTGAGCCCAATAAAAATAAGTATCATGCATCAAAAGCATTAAGGGGAATGCCAAGATGGCATAAATCCATCCATATTCTGATATATCGGTATAAAAGGTTGTATAAGGTCGAATATTGTCGCTGTAGAGCATGAACAAAGGCGGGAATGAAAAAATAATGATGGACAGGGTCGAAAAAAATATTTCTCTCCAATAGTCTCTCTTTTGTGGAAAGCCTATTTGAATTTTTTTATAACTGATCTTCTTTCTTAGAAAGACATAAAAGACTAAAAAAGCAGGTCCCGCAATCAGAAAATACTTGTCCGCATTATCCAGTAACACCCATATAAATTTATCCCAGTTCATACATAGATTGAAGCCTGAAATTAAAATGGCGGCAGCACTTAAAAACTAACCAGGGTTATTTTGTTTTTCCAGCCAGGCGGCGGCGGAGACGGCTAAGACTCTCAGGTTCAATGCCAAGATACCCCGCTATATATTTGACAGGAATGCGTTGCAAGGCTCCGGGATATTTCTGCTCAAGGGATAGGTATCTCTCCTCTATACCCTGCTCTTTCATACTTTGCTGATTCTTCAATACACTGGCCAGATCTTCTGCAAGTATTTTACTAAAAAGTGTTTCAAATTTTGGATTTGATTTTAAAACTTTTTCAAGGTGCTCTTTAGATAGTATCAGCGTTTTGCAATCTTCCAGTGCGATGAAATTTTTGTGAGAGGGGGCATTGTTCAAAAGTCCCTCGGTGTAGGTGAAAAAACAATTTTCGCATTTGAAATCGAATGCCGATTCCTTACCGTCATCATCTACGGTAGTGGTCACCATAAGACCTTCGTTGATATACCCAATAAACCTACAGGGCTCTCCGATCCTAATAATATAATCTCCCTTTCCGTATGTTTTAGAAACACTATATTTTAAACCTTCTTCAAGTTCCTCATTTGTGATTTCAATGCGTTGCCTGATATAGTTTATTATTTTTGAATACATAGGCTCTGTGTAACAAAATTACAGTTTTGTTCTCTCCAATGCCTTTAAACCTGCCTCTCCGGTACGGGAGAATTTATTTCTGATCCAATCTGATATTTTGATGAAAGTTTTATCAGTGCATTTCATTCTGTAAAAAATAATACCTGCTGAAACTAATGTAATCAATCCTATTACCAAAACTGATGCGTTAATGCCGAATGAGTCTGCAATAAGGCCGGTCAGAATCGCTCCGATAGTATATCCCAAATCACGCCAAAGACGAAATACACCTAAACTGTTTGCCCTGTCTGCGGGATGGGTGTTTTCTGCGACGCTTGCCAAAAACGCAGGATATACCATTGCCGAACCCCAACCAAGTATGGAAGAAAGAATAATAAAATGGGTCATAGTATCGGCAAACAGGAAAAAACAAGCATTTTTCCTGTGAACAATTGACCTATACTCCAGACAGCAGGATAGACAGCAGTCACAATTCCAATTTGTGCAATAGTAAATCCCTTTGCTGCCAGCAATATGGGAAAAAGTCCCCATGCCATGCCATCATTCAGGTTGTTAATTAAACCTGCCTGGGTAACTGAACTGAGGTTTTTGTTCTTCCACGTTGTTTGCCAGAAAATGTTGTTAAGTTTAGGAATGTTACTGGTAGTTGTTTCAGCGGCAACATGATGCTTAGTGTCTTTAATCAGCAGCCAGCTTCCTAAAAGACCCAATATAGACAATGCCACTCCAATATAAAATGGATAAGGCCGTAATCCGTACTCAGACGCAATCCAACCAGTGAAAAAAGCTACCACTGCAAGTGCACCATAACCTGCAAATTCATTTAAACCCATTGCAAATCCTCGTTGCCTTTCACCCACCAGATCAATTTTCATTACTACCGTGCTACTCCAGGTTAAGCCCTGGTTGATACCTAATAAAACATTGGCTGCTATAATCCAGTTCCAGTTACCAGCGAACATTAGTATAAAGGGAACAGGTATTCCAATTAACCACCCAATAACCAATAAGTTTTTCCTGCCAACTCTATTTGCCAATGCACCTGTGAAATAATTTGTTAAGGCCTTAACTATACCAAACACTATGATAAATGAAAGAATGGCTGTTTTTGCAGCGATATGAAACTCTACTTCGGCAATCTGAGGAAGAATACTTCTTTCCAGGCCAACCATACCACCAACAAAGGCGTTAATGATTACCAGTAATGTGAACTGCTTCCAGTTTTCCCGCAATCCTAACCGCACCTGCTTCATACCAATACTTTTTCAAATTGAAATTTCATTATGTAAGAAATAAGATTAAGCGTATCGATACTCCCAAATTCATCCCCCTTTTCAAAATCCCCTTCAATTTGTGCCATTGAATTAGTAAGGTGAGCGAAGCAGATAATATTATACAGTTTAACCTCCGCCAGAGCATATAGCCCTGCTGCCTCCATTTCAACACAGGTAATATTTCTCTCCTGCATGGCTAAAATGGAAGATGGCGTTTCCCTGTAGGGAGCATCTGTGGTCCAACTATCTCCATTAAAATAGGGACACCTGGAATCTTCTACCTCCTCGCTTAGTGTTTCTAATAATTCCTGATTTACCAATGCCGGTTTCTCCGGTGGCAAATAGTGATAACTTGTGCCTTCATCACGGATAGAAGATGTAATAAGTACAAAACGCTTATTAGTATTTGGTTGCTTAATAATCCCAGCTGATGTTACACTAATTAAAAGCTTACAGCCGGAAACAAATAATTGTTCTGCAACCAAAACAGCATAAGACGAACCTACAATACACGGAATGATTCCAATCTCAACATCATCAACTTTAAAATTGTACATTCTGGAGTGATAACATGCCCAACATTCATTAAATAAAGCCTGGTTAGTTTTAAGTAAATAGGCCGCCAAATCGCCATCTGGATCAAGAAAACATACAGCCGGAACTTTACAATCGGTTTTCCCCTTTTGCCTCTTTGCTTCACGCAAAAGATTCTCCGGTTTGAATACGCTTTCCTCCTGATAATATTTGTGCTTGAGCAAGTTCATAATTCAATTTTTACAGTCTAATTATTTTTGGGATACCCTTTATCAATCCAGTCCGCCCTAATATTTTTAGGAAGATTTAGCAATTTTTGATTCGAAAATTTCAACTTATTGAGCAATTGAAATGCTGGACGAATATTTGGACAATGTTCAAAAGGACAGCAACCACAATAAATAACAATATTGGTTTCTTTTGGTAATTTTTTAAGCTCTGCTTTCAGTCTGGCCATATTTTCTTTTTCTTTTACAGGGCCAATGTCAATTGAATTTTTAACGTATGCCCCGAAACCAATACTGAAAATTATTGGCTGCTTAGCATTAGGGTCATTAATTGTTTTTGCCAATTCCGCAGGGTCAAGCAATTGGTTGGGAGTCCAGGGCTCATCATCATTTTTTGAGCTGAAACCACTGGTGACAGATACTACTGTAATTATTGCTATCAAAAACACGGGTAGTAGGATTGTAGATTTCATAATAAAGAGTTGATATAGATTATGAATGTTTGGGTTGATATTAATTTTTATGAAATGGCACAGCGATTCGCGCCTGCTTCTAGATCCTCAGACTCGAACTCGGAAAAACTACCTGTAAGGTTTTTTTCAACTATAGATAAGTAATTGGCCGGCGTGGGTGGAATTTTTTCTAACAGCACATCGATAAATTCGTTTTCGGTAGTATTTAAAAGGGATATGTTTTTCCTTGCTTCACTGATCGTGGTCGTTATAACCGCACCATCAAATTCTATCGGATTGCTCGTATGAGCAGGAAATATTAAGATATTGCCGGGTAAAGAAATTAAGTTTTGCAATGAGCGATATAATAATCCCGCCTTTATCCTGCTTTGATCCCGATCCGCCTTTAGATCAGGGCGACCTACGCCATTGATAAAAAGCGTATCCCCTGTCAATAGGATGGCATTCTCAATATAAAAGCTATAACTTTCTATGGTATGCCCCGGCGTTGACAGGCTTTTCAATGTTACAGCCCCCACTTGAAACTTTGTATCCTCTGTTATCGGTTCATGTAAGTATTTTACATTATTGGGAACAGGTATAAAGAGAGGAACCTTAAAGAGATCAGCTACTTTCCTGGACCTTGACAGATGGTCGGCATGAATGTGTGTTTCAATTACATACTTAACAGAGAGTTTATCTCGATGGATCAATTCCTCATAAATAGCAACAGGCATGGACGCATCTACAATGATGGCTTCATTGTTGGAAGAAATTATATAAGATAAACAGCCTTTCCCTGTACGTCTTACCTGCAGTATCTTAAAATTAGAAAACTGTTTTCTTGCTATGTTCCATGCTTTACTCCATCCCTTCATACCGCCGTCAAGTGAAACAGCATCAAAACCTTTTTCTCTTAAAGCAGTGGCCGCTATTTGGCTGGTTCTGCCAGCGGCGCATACTGTTACCACTTTCGCATTTTCAGGTATCTTAATTTCATCCAACACTGACGTATCGCCCTCGTTCAGGCGCTTATAAGCATCCAGGTAGTGACTTCCCGGTATTTTCCACTCCTCTCTTTGGGATAACGGCCTAACATCAAGAACATAAACGGGTTCATTGCTATCCAGCCAGTTTCTTAATGTTTCTGCAGTAATGATATTTATGGATGATTCCATGTGGAGTTATATTTATCTAACAGTTTCTGCCTGAAATTTTATTTTCCAATCGGGATAACCTTCTTCCAGTCGGTTTGCCTTAAATCCTTTTTCGGTAAGAAATTGCACTGCATCATCGGCGAATACACAGAATGGACCACGACAATAGGCTACATATCGTTTTGATCTTTTCAACTCGCCAATCCTGCCGGGCAATTGATCAATAGGAATATTTATTGCTTTGGGGATATGGCCCGCTTTAAATTCCTGTTCGGGTCGGACATCCAACAGTATTATATTTGATGACTCCATTCTTGATAATAAATCATCCATCCGCATGGGCTCAAAACTGCTCTTCTTTTCCCTGAAATCCTTCACGATCTTTTTCACTTCTTCCAGGCTTTCCATACCTATTTCCCTAAGGTCTTTCCAGGATTTATAAACATTGTCGTTAGCAAGCCGGTAAAGAATAAAATTTCCATTTCGCTTTATTTGCACAAGGTTTGATTGCTTAAGGACTTGAAGATGTTGCGAGGCATTAGCGATAGACATGCCAGTTTCAGCCGCAATCTCCTCTACCGACCGTTCGCCTTGGCCCAGTAGATCAATGATTTCTAACCGATGGGGGTTTGCCATAGCTTTGACCAGTCCTGATAATATTGTATATACCCTGTCTTTAAATTGTCTTTTATCCATTAGAATGTTTCAAGCGACAAAGGTAAAGGAAGAATTGAACTATTCAATAAGTTTCTTGAATAGATATGTTCCCTTATTTTTAGGTGAGTGTGACTTACCTGGTCAAAGAAATCAAATTTTAATATATAATTATTGA
>JAJKIP010000085.1 GCA_021154405.1 Segetibacter sp.
AGCAACCAGGAAGGAATCTTCCCCTGCTTCCACAACATCATTCACCATATCTGCTGCCAGTCCGTTCTGACTGGTGAAATTTCTAAACCGTGCCCCGTCGTAGATACTTAACCCGCCGAAGGTCAGGAAATATAAACGGCCTTTGCTGTCCTGGTAAATTTTTGATACCCGACTATTCACCAATCCATCCTTAGGTGTATAATAAACAAAAGGGTATTGCTGCGCCCAACCGGTGGCCCATAGAAGGATCAACGCGAACAATAATCCTGGTTTCCGCATGGTTAAATATAGAAAGATTACCAAATGAAGGTACCTGACTTTAGTTAGGGCAGGAGTTATTTTTCAATGGGTACTTCCAGTCTTACTACCGTTCCTATACTGCTGATTATACTGCACTGGCCACCCATAGTTTCCATTCTCTTTCTCATGCTGGAAAGACCGTTACTAAAAGGGCGGATATTGTTTTGTTCAAACCCGATGCCGTCGTCGGCAATGGATATGATCAGCTGGCTGTTGATCTTTATATCGATATTTACGTTATTCGCCTGTGAATGTTTCACAATATTGTGCAGCGCTTCTTTTACTGTCAGATATATATTGCGTCTGAATTCACCACTTACAAATTCAGTTCCTGCAAACTGTTCCGGTATCTGCACGGTGCATTTGATCCCATTTTGTGAAAGGTATTCAACGGCATAGGCGCGGGTATAGGACAGCAGATCATTGAGTGAATCGTTTTTTTCATTCAGGGCCCAAACGATCTCGCCCATCTTGTCGATCATATCATGGGAGTACTCCCTGATCTTTCCAAGGTCTTCTTCGATAGGCTGCTGCTGCTGCTTTTTGATACCGATGGTTTCACTGAGGAATTTTATTCTTGAAAGACCGGCGCCCATATCATCATGCATATCGGTGGCGATGCGGGTGCGTTCATGTTCCACTGCCTGTTTCTTTTCGAATGCAGTCCGCTCTCGAAGCAATTGTCTCCGATAATAAGAACGGATAGCAAGTGTAATAGCAACACCAATTAAAGCGATCATTGTTATTCTAAACCACCAGGTTAGCCACCAGGGTTTGGCGATACTGAATCTGAGGGTTGATTCCTTACCAGTGTATTCATTGTTCATGTTCGCCGCTGAAGCGATAAATGTATAATCACCCGGTGGAAGCCCGGAGTAGTTAATACTGAAATCGCGGTCTGCTATTTTCCAGTCGGCATCAATGTTCTGGAGTTTATACCGGATCTTGTTAATACCGCTGCTGGTAAAATCAATGATACCTGTCTGAATGGTAATATTATTGCCATTATAGGGAAGCGAAAGGCTGGAAATATGATTGATATCCTTTTCGCCAGCATAAGGAACATTATTGATGAGCAGATCACGGATGTAGAACTGCGGAGGGTCTGCTTTAATGCCTGAAATGGCGGGGCGGATCATATCAAATCCATTGGTGCCACCGAAATACAGGTTGCCATCACTGGCCATGAAACCAGCCTTTGCATTGTATTCATAACCTTGTAGTCCATCTGCGGGGGTGAATACACGAAAGCTGCGGGTTTTGGTATTGAATTGAGAGAGCCCTCTGTTGGTGCTGATCCATAAAATAGTATCCCTGTCCATCACCATTGAATAGATATAATGATTGCTGAGGCCATTGTCCCGCGTATAATGATGGAGGATATTCAGGTCCTCGTCCGTTTCCAGCAAACCTTTCAACGTTCCGATCCAGTAGCGTTTGGCAGGTTTATCGTGCAATACATAGGTTATGGTGAATGCTGTGACATCTTTTTTAAGTTCCTGCCAGGTGCCATTATTTACTCTGAAAATTTTAGGATCGTTATCCCATACAGAAACAAAAAGAAGGTTATTTACAAAGGCTGTATAAAAGACATGCTTGTTACCCGGAAAAGGTAATTGTCTTGCCAAGTTGGAATCATTGTGCAATTCAAAGAGACCATATTCTTTGGTTGCGATCAGCCAGCTATTTTTTTTCCAGGGAATGATCTGCTCGATATAGGGATCAGCAAGGAGGGAATGATTGATACCGTTGAATGAAATCTTTTCTGTGGCACTTGTTGACATATTCATCCGGCACATTCCTTTTTCGGTTCCTATCAATGCTCTTCCCTTTTCATCCTTTACCATATAGCGGATAAAATCAAAAGGAAGGCCTGGTACCTGTTTTTTTGTAATGGTAGTGAACTGACTGGTGGCAGGATCAAATAGATTGATGCCTCCGCCCTGTGTGGCAATCCAGAGCTTTTTATCCGCATCTTCCAAAAAACAACGCACTACATTGTTATTAAGGCTGTTTGCTGCGTCAGCGTTTTCAGAAAAATGGGTGAATCGATTGCCGGGAATCAGCTGTTCAATTCCATTGGTGGATACACTGATCCAGGTTATACCGCTTTTATCACAAAAGATTGTGTTAATCTTGTTTCCGGAAATGGAAGATTGATCTCCGGATTTGTTAATTCTGGTTACTTTATGAGGATATTCCCAGATGTATAGACCATATTCTTCTGTACCTATCCACATATTATTCAAAGAATCCATTGCAAGACAGGTGATCTTGTAATTTGGTATTTCATCATAAGAAAAAAAATTCGGCAACCCATTTGATGCCGGGACCCAAATCCTAAGGCCAGAATCAGTACCCAGCCAAAGACTGTTATCCCATTTTGAAGCCAGGATCGCATTGATGTGCACGTCTTTAAGTATATGTTTGGTTTGTCCTGAAGTTAATTGAATAGAAATCATTCCGGTCTCCAGCGGCATCCATAGCTCATTGGTTGATTTATTAAGCCACGAATTGTTTACGTTTATATAATCATCATACCAGGGGATATTTTTAGCGATTACACGTCTGCTGAAGTTTCGACTGTTAAAACCGATGATCTCACCGCTGATAGCAAAACAGATCACTTCAGTTTTTGTGGCTGCTATCGGAATTATATATCCGATAGTTGGGTGAGTGGAAGGAGCATACAGGCTGAAAGTAATGACTGAATCAGTAACCGGATCATAGCGATTTACACCATTGCCTGAACCAACCCAAATGCTATGGAGAGAATCTTCTACCAGGCCAACTGTCTCCGTTCCTTTAATCGAATTTCTTTTTTGAGGGAACGAATAGAAAGGCTTAAAAGTTTTACCATCAAATCGGTTTACACCTTCATAGGAGGTGGCCCATAAAAAACCTTCACTGTCACGTATGATCTTTTGATTGATTCCCTGTGATAAACCATTTTCAATACCCCAATGTATGATGCGGAAGTCCTGGCTGAACAGGTTGATTGAAATAAAGAATACACAAAAGATAAGCAGGATCCTTCGGCGCATTCTTAAAGTTAATTAGAAATGAGGTATTAGGGTCATGGTTCGTGTCTCACGAACCATGGCTGGGAGATACGAACAACCTGCCGATTACTGAAAAAGCTGACTAACCGTTACCTTATCCTTACTCCAGTCCAGTATTGCCTTTTTGATAGCATCAGCATCGTACCCGCATTCATGGTGAAGTTCTTTGAGGGTGCCATGCTCTACGATTGTATCAGGTATGCCTAAAATCTTAACATCATTCTTATAACCATGCTGGCTCATGAATTCCAGTACTGCGCTTCCAAATCCACCTTCAATACAGCCGTCTTCCACAGTAATGATCTTTGGATACTGCTTGCATACTTCATGTAACAGTTCCTCATCCAGCGGTTTTGCAAAACGCATATCATAATGACCTGGAGTTATACCATCACTCTTCAAATCACGAATGGCAGCAGCAGCAAAATTACCCGGATGCCCAAGGCTGAGAATAGCAATGTCTTTTCCTTCTTTCAGCTTGCGACCTTTACCGATGGGAATCGCCTTCATCTCTGTTTGCCATTCAGGCATCACACCCTGACCTCTTGGATAACGGATAGCAATTGGCAATTGCATGGAATCCAGTTGTGCTGTATATAAGAGATTGCGTAATTCACTTTCATTCATCGGAGCGCTGATCACCATATTGGGTAAGCAACGCATATAAGCGATATCGTAAGCACCATGGTGAGTAGGGCCATCGTCGCCAACCAGGCCAGCTCTATCCAGGCAGAATATAACAGGAAGCTTTTGTATCGCCACATCATGCACTACCTGGTCATAGGCTCTTTGCATGAAAGAAGAATAGATATTACAATACACTTTCATGCCCTGTGTAGCCATGCCAGCGCTGAGCGTTACCGCATGCTGCTCACAAATACCAACATCAAAAGCACGATCAGGCATTTCCTCCATCATGAATTTCAGGGAAGAACCTGATGGCATAGCAGGAGTTATTCCAAATATTTTTTCATTCTGCTTTGCCAGTTCAATTATGGTATAACCAAATACATCCTGGTATTTGGGAGGCTGAGGCGTATCGAATTTCCTTGAATAAATTTCACCTGTAACTTTATCGAACAGACCTGGTGCATGCCATTTGGTCTGATCCTTTTCGGCCAAACTATATCCCTTTCCTTTAACGGTGAGTATATGCAATAGTTTTGGACCAGGTATTTCACGAAGGTCTTTTAGAGTATCAACCAGCTTGGCAATATTATGTCCATCGATGGGACCAAAGTATCGAAGCTTCAAAGCTTCAAACAGGTTGGCACTGCTGCTCACCATTCCTTTTAACCCTTCTGCCAGCTTGTGACCCATAGCACGAGTAAAATTTTTACCGGCTGGTAACTTGCCCAACAGTTTCCAGACATCATCCTTTACTTTATTGTAGGTTGGAGAAGTAGTGATATCCGTCAGGTATTCTTTCAATGCACCAACATTGGGATCAATTCCCATATTGTTATCGTTAAGGATGATCAGCATGTCAGTATCGGCCACACCAGCATGATTCATTCCTTCAAAAGCCAGTCCGGCTGTCATGGCGCCATCGCCAATAATGGCAACGCATTTCCTGTCTGTTTCTCCTTTGTATTTGGCAGCCATGGCCATGCCCAAAGCGGCAGAGATAGAAGTAGAGGAGTGACCTACACCGAATGTATCGAACTCACTTTCGCTTCTTTTTGGGAAGCCACTGATGCCATTGTATTTGCGGTTGGTAACAAAATTATCACGGCGGCCGGTTAGGATCTTATGACCATATGCCTGGTGGCCCACGTCCCAAACCAGTTGATCATAAGGAGTATTGTACACGTAATGGAGTGCTGTGGTCAGTTCAACCACACCGAGGCTTGCTCCGAAATGACCTCCATGAACACTCACTAC
>JAJKIP010000086.1 GCA_021154405.1 Segetibacter sp.
CACCCTGTCCTGCAGCATTCAATGCAATAAAAGCAGCCACTGCCAATAAGAGGTGTTTCATAATATTTATTGTTTTTGATTTGAGGACTCTAAAATTAGCCAGAATGAGGCATTCCCCCTCAATAATTTTTTGTACAAATTCAATCATTTTTGTGCAAGCTGGATCAATAAGGGGATTGCACCTTTTTCCTTAGTTCCATCAACCCCTGTTCCATTT
The DNA here is from genome assembly GCA_021154405.1 of Segetibacter sp. Taxonomy (GTDB): domain Bacteria; phylum Bacteroidota; class Bacteroidia; order Chitinophagales; family Chitinophagaceae; genus JAJKIP01. Next base: position 218 of record JAJKIP010000086.1, read on the forward strand.
TGGGTGCATAGGTTTTTTCAAGCGCCAGGCTGGCAAATTTCTCCCAGGGATACCAGCGAAGATGAAAATCCATTCCCCATTGTAAAGTCAGTGAATCGGATGAGCTATGTTCAATTGTTCTCCAGGTATTAATAACTGGTTTGATATTCTTACCTACAAACAGGGCAGTGATTAAGTTCCCCTCCTCCTTATCCAGTTTCAGGTAAACGGGGTTTTCAGGGTCCGAGTTATTAACGATCATTCCCTTTATGACACCCTTCTCATAATAAGGGAGTGCTGCATTCATGCCCGGATACCAGTATTTCCAGTTCCCCGGATTTTTGATCATGGCAGTGATAGAGTCTGCTGGAGCCTTAATATTGATGGCTTTCGAAAGGGTAATATGAGATGGTATTAATAAGGAAAGAGCCCAGACCACCAGGAAGAGAAAAATAAAACTAAGGATTGCCAGCCTGACAAAACGCATATTCTTGAATTTATTCCCACTTGATCACTCGCGACAAAATAAAATAGATGCCCACTATCCAGATCCCCATAATACCTATCTCCTTCCATAAATCTGTAAGATGCAGGCCTTCAAAAGATATCTTGCGCGTTGCATTGTTGAATTGTGTCAGTGGTAATATATTACAGAGCTGCTGCAGCCATTTCGGAAATACAGTGATCGGGAAAAAAGTGCCGGACAATAACATTTGAGGAAAACCAAACAGGTTAATTAGCAAGGGAATGGATGTATCCGTTTTGGCAACACTGCTAAAGATCAGTCCCACCCCCATTAATAAAAACAGCATTATGATAGTGAGCGCAACAAGTTCAAACACCGTAAGTCCTCCATGTACTAATGTGAAGTTGAGGAAGAAGTGACCAAAAAGCACCAATACTACCACGTTAATCAACTGAAAGAACAAACGACTTGTACCAATGCCCAGCAGGATATTGATACGTCTTACCGGAGAAGCATAAAATCTTTTTAATACCAGTTGCTCACGAAGCGTAAAAAAGGTAAATGCAATTCCAAAGAGCGTGGAGAATAATATTGAAAAGCCTAACTGACCCGGTAACACAAAATCAATCTGTCTGAATTTTTTCCCCTGTGAAAAGCTCGGTTGCTCTAAACGCACAAATTCCTGTTTATTCCCTGCCATCTGAGCCTCAAATCGCAACTTTACAAACTCCAGCTCATGTCTGAATGCCTCATTGGTATTATCACTGGCGTGGGTTGTTCTTGTATATATACTATACTTTGGCACCCCTGATGAATCAGTGATTTGCTTAATGGTGATTATACCTGTGAGTCTTCCTTTATCCAGGTCATCATTCATTATGGCTGTGTCTTTATATTCATCTATTTTGATCAGCGGATGATTTTTGATCGCCTGATATAAATGATTGCTGGTATCACTTTCCCTATCCAGTGCAATGTGATAACTGACACCTTTGCCATTACCAAATGCGCCAAATATCAGTATGAAAATGATGGGAAAAAATAAACTGAAAACAATAGCCGTAGGCTGGGCAAATATGGCTTTAAAACTGGCTCGTGTTATTGCCCAAAGTGCCTTTGTCTGGTTGTATGGCTGCGCCATTTATGTAAAGATTGAGCGCAAACCTACTGAAAAATCAATGAATAAAGAATGTAAATGGCAGGCGTGCCTGTGGCACATTTGTCATTTCGCGTACCTTTTTCATTTCTGAATAGAGTTTGTAATTGACCTCTCCCAATTCTGCCTTCATTTTATCATTGTAGTTCATCGGATCGCTTTTGCCGAAGAACTGCTGGAAGATATTCTTTGGTTGAGGGAATTCTTTTAGACTATAATCTTCCAGATGTGCCAGGCGGGCCGCGCATTTCACTGCATCATCAAGACCTCCAAACCTGTCAACCAGTCCAATTTCTTTTGCCCGCATTCCGGTCCAGACACGGCCCTGGGCAATACTATCAATATAAGCTGTATCCTTTTTGCGGCCATCAGCAACGCGCTGTTTGAACTGCGTATAGATCACATCAATGCTGGCCTGCACCATTTTCTTCTCATTCTCACCCAGCGGGCGGTAAATAGCACCCATATCAGCATAGGGCCCTGTTTTAACACCATCGAAGGTGATCCCCAGCTTATTCTTAAAAAAGGTCTCCATATTAGGGATGATTCCAAACACACCAATTGAACCTGTAATGGTATTGGGTAAACAGAAAATACTGTCAGCCGAACAGGATATATAATATCCCCCTGAAGCAGCTACATCTCCAAAGCTCACTACCACCGGTTTTTCCTTTTTGGCCAGTTCCAGTTCTCGCCAGATATTCTCACTTGCCAGGGAACTTCCACCACCAGAATTAACACGGAGAATGATGGCCTTGATTGATTTATCCAAACGTGCTTTACGCAAAAGTGTGCGATAGGTTTCACTTCCAATTTCTCCTTCACCACCTTCTCCATCAATAATATTTCCTTCCGCATAGATCAGCGCCATCTTGTCGCCACTGGATTTATCCAGTTTATGCGCCGCTAAATATGTATTGACGGTGATATAATTAGTGCGTTCGTATTTATCGATCTTCAGCTTCTTTTTGATGGCATCTTTTATCTCATCATCATATTTCACTCCATCAATCAGTTTATAGGTAACTGCATCAGCAGCTGTCTGGATCTTGCCTTCATTGGCCAGATTATGCAGCGTTGCGGTATCAATCCTGCGGGTAGCAGCTGCACCCATTAACAGGTGACTATAAAGATCACTGAGCCAGACTGTGGTTTGCAATTCATTTGCCGGGGTCATTTCTGTTGCACGTAACGGCTCGGTAGCGCTTTTGAATTTACCGGCATAGAATATCTGAGGTTCTATATTCAGTTTCTCTAACGTTCCTTTCAGGAATGCATATTCAACACTAAGCCCATTCCATTCCAGGAAACCCTGCGGACTAACAAACACACTATCGGCCACATTGGCCACTGCATATGCCTGCTGGCTCATCACATCACCATGGGCCAGTACAAATTTGCCACTCTCCTTAAATTCCAGGATTGCGTTCCTTATCTCTTCGCTGGCAGCAAATCCATTGGCATTATTGTTAGCCTGTATATAAAGACCTGAAATATTCTTATCCGATTTTGCTCTTTGCAGCAATCGCACCACATCATATAAACCTGGCACATCCTTATCCTCCCCGCTCAGGATAGCAAAAGGAACATCCTTCAATTGTTCAGCATAATGCTGCCCCAGGTCAAGCACCAGTACAGAATTGGCTTCCACCTTTAGTTCATTCTTGCTGGCCAGCCTGCCTACCCAACTCAGGGTGAAAAAGAAGAGAATGATGGTAAATACCACTAACGCCAACAGGGATGCAAAGAAGACCTTAAAAAAACTGCGCATAAACCGGTTTATGATTAAACATCAAAATTAGAGATATTTGACCCGTCTGTCTCATCTTTGATAAACAGGATTTAATCGTCAAAGTTCGGCTGATCCAGTGAGCCAGCCCCTTATTCCTATATGAACAAAGCATATTTACTGACAGGTGGCAATATGGGCAACAGGGAGAAGAACCTCGCCACAGCAAAAAGGCTCATCACGGAACGGGCGGGAAAGGTAACCCGCGCCTCAGCCCTGTATGAAACAGCAGCCTGGGGAAAAACCGATCAGCCCTCCTTTTATAACCAGGCCCTTGAAGTTGAAACTTCAATACCGCCGAAAGATCTGCTGAATCTGCTTCTTGAAATCGAAAAGAAACTGGGCCGGCAAAGGGATGAGAAATATGGCCCGAGGATTATCGATATTGATATATTATTATATGGAGACCAGATCTGCAATGATCCACAGTTGCAGATACCCCACCCTGAATTGCAGAACCGCCGTTTTGCATTGACACCCCTGGCAGAAATAGGCCCGGGACTGGTACATCCAGTCTTTAAAAAATCGATAACTGAATTACTTGCAATTTGTACTGATACATTGGAAGTAACCCGCAAATAACAATTCCTATTTTCTTTACTTTCGTTTTAATGAATTATCACTTTATCACGATCGAGGGAAATATCGGCGCCGGAAAAACTACCCTGTCCCATTTACTTTCCAAACATTTTAATGCCAGGCTTATCCTGGAACAGTTTGCGGACAATCCTTTTCTCCCGAAATTTTATGAAAATCCCCAGCAGTTTGCCTTTCCTCTGGAATTGTTTTTCATGGCAGAACGGTTCAAGCAACTCAAAGATCTGCTACAGCAGAAAGACATGTTCCAGTCTCTCACCATCTCTGATTATCTATTTACCAAATGCCTGCTTTTTGCAAAGGTGAACCTTTCTGAAGATGAGTTCAGACTGTACCAGCGCATATTTGATATCATACATCAGCAACTGGTACAACCCGACCTGTTGATCTATCTCCATGCCCCCGTGAGCAAGCTGCAAAACAATATCAAAAAGCGTAATCGCAGCTATGAGCAGAATATCCCGGATCAATATCTCTTCAATATCCAGGAAACCTATACCAATTATATCAGACAGCACAATATTAAAACACTGTTCATAGACACTACCAATGCAGATTTCCTTGGTAATGAGCGTCATTTACAGGTTGTACTGGAAGCTTTGGAAAAAGACTATGAAAACGGACAGCACTTTATTGCACTACCGGACTAGTTCGTAACTTCGCCAACGAATCTATAAATTAGAATTTTGAAGTTTTGATTTTTGTGATCCAAAACTTCAAAATTTAAAAAGACTAAAGATTAGAATTTGGAAGTTTTTATTTTGGCAGACAAAACTTCCAAATTCTGGGTCTCAAACCAGAATCATAAATGCCCGGATCATTCGCGCGACTGGAAGGAGTTGCTCCATTAAAAAATAAAGAATTCAGGCAATACATCAGCTTCCGCATTATCTACATTATGGCACTCCGGATGGTTATCACCGTAGTGAATTACAAACTTTTCCAGCTTACCAAAAATTCATTTGCCATTGGCATTGTAGGATTGTCTGAATTTTTACCTGTATTCTCGCTTGCATTATATGCTGGTCACGTTATTGATAAGTCTGATAAAAGGACCCTGCTACTTAAGGGAGTCATTTGCTATTGTTTTTGTGTGGCGGCCCTGGTGCTGATCAGTTCGCCCTTTATAGAGAAAAAACTGGAAGTAAAAACACTGGAGTGGCTGTTCTATTCTGTTATTTTCTTAACCGGCATAATAAGGGCATTTACTGGTCCTACCACACATGCCATTATTGCCCAGCTTGTGCCACGCAATCAATTATCTTATGCGGCCAATATCAGCTCATCAAGCTGGTTAACAGCTTCAATTTTGGGGCATGCGTCTGCAGGATTTTTTATATTCTGGTTTGGGGTCAACACCACCTTCTGCATCATACTCGGCTATGTGATCATTGCATCTTTATTATTGTCAAGAGTAAAAAGAAAGCCTGTTGCCATACCTGCCGGAACTATTGGCGCCTGGGAAAGTGTGAAAGAAGGATTGCAATATGTATTGAAAAATAAAATATTGCTGGGAGCAATTTCACTTGATCTTTTTGCAGTATTGTTTGGCGGCGCTACTGCACTTATCCCCGAGTTTAGTGCTGTAATATTAAAGGTTGGGCCTATCGGCTTCGGATGGCTCAATGCGGCCATCGATATCGGTTCAGTAATTACCATTGTAACGCTTACGCTCATCCCTATGCGCAGGAACCAGGGATACAAAATGCTCTTTGCTGTGGCAGGTTTCGGTATCTGCATTATCATCTTCGGGCTTTCAAATATCTACGCAATCTCCTTCCTTGCACTGCTGATAGCGGGCATGCTGGATGGGATCAGTGTATTGGTGCGGGGCACAATTCTTCAATTAAGTACGCCAGATCAAATGCGGGGAAGAGTATCAGCCGTTAATTCCATGTTCATCAATTCATCCAATGAACTGGGGCAATTTGAAAGTGGGGTAATGGCAAGAGTAATGGGTGCTGCCCCTTCTGTTATCTTTGGTGGAAGCATGACCCTGCTGGTGGTAATACTAACCTGGCTGATGGCTCCGAAATTGAGAAAGTTTGAATATTGATCACTGACCAGCCGCCATCAATTTTTCCAATACATAATAGGTGATGGGGCAAAAAGTTGAATTCTTCAATGTCAGTGGCTGCCGTTTAATGATCACATCTTCATCAGTATAAGGAAAGCGCTGGCAATCAGAGGGCCGCTGGTCATAAATGCTGCAGGCATTATCCGAACCAAGGAAAGGACAGGGCAGCGATTTAACCACAAAATCCCCTTCTTCATCCACTTTCAGGTACTTTTCAATAAAATCACTTTCCCGCAATTGAAGGTGTTTGCTGATCCGTTTGATGTCCGGAGTTTTGAAACGAGGCGAGTAATTCCTGCAGCAATTGGCACATTTCAGGCAGTCTACTTTATCAAAAGCTTCGGTATGCAATTCAGGCAACTGGTTCAATACCTTATTTTTGGAAGCCCTTTGCAGGTATTGTTTGTAGAGTTTATGCCGTTCCTTCGACTTCTTTTCCCAGTTATGGAGAATATCACCAGCCATGCCTGCAAGATACTTTTTATCGCGATAGCTATCGGCAGGCAGCCAGATAGTTTTCGGAATAGATACCAGCCAGATACTCACACTGCCGTTTAGCCTCATTTTTTCTCCCTTCTCTACCGTAACTTTGCAGCGCTTTAGACGAATAGCATCTCTTAGGGAAGTACGATCTGTCCATTTTCCCGGACATTTTCCTTCCCGCATTAAAAACAAATCACATACATGAGCCTTTTTGAACATCAGTCCAGGGAGTTTATCCCGAGGCATATCGGACCCAATGACCAGGAAACAAAGCAAATGCTGAAGACCATTGGTGTGTCTTCCGTTGATGAGCTGGTAAATCAGACTGTACCTTCTGGCATACGCATGGACCATTCCCTGAGAATTCCGGCACCCATGGGTGAGCATGAATACCTGGAGCATATCAAAGAAATCTCTCTTCTCAATAAAACATTCACCAATTATATCGGTCAGGGCTATTATGATACCATTGTGCCCTCCGTAATCCTCCGGACGGTTTTTGAAAATCCGGGTTGGTACACCCAATACACACCCTACCAGGCTGAGATCTCACAGGGACGCCTGGAAAGTCTGCTGAATTTCCAAACCATGGTCAGCGACCTAACCGGTCTGCCCATTAGCAACGCTTCGTTGCTTGATGAAGCAACTGCTGCTGCGGAAGCCATGACTATGTTCTTCAATACACTAAACAAACAGGACCATATCGAACGCCAACGATTCTTTGTTGATAAAGAAATATTCCCCCAAACCAAAGATGTCCTCCTCACTCGCGCTATTCCGGTTGGTATTGAACTGGTGATAGGTGATTACAGGGAAGCCTCGCTGGATCAAACTTATTTCGGAGCCATTGTTCAATACCCCAATGACAAGGGAGTAATTGCAGACTACCGTTCCTTTATTGGCAAAGTGCATGAATGTGGTGGTTATGTAGTAATGGCTAGTGATCTGCTGGCATTAACCCTTCTTACACCGCCTGGAGAATTAGGAGCTGATTGTGCAGTTGGTTCTTCGCAACGTTTTGGTGTTCCCCTTGGGTATGGCGGTCCGCACGCTGCTTTCTTTGCAGCAAAGGATGATTTCAAGCGCAGTATGCCGGGACGTATCATTGGTGTCAGCATCGATGCTCAAAACAACCGGGCCTTACGCATGGCATTGCAAACCCGGGAACAGCATATCAAGAGAGAAAAAGCTACTTCCAATATTTGTACAGCTCAGGCTTTGTTAGCCAATATGGCTGCCATGTATGCCGTTTATCATGGTCCTGAAGGGTTGAAGCAAATCGCCAGACGCGTTGCACTGCTTACCCAGACTGTTGCAGACGCCATACTGGAAAGGGACTTTGAACTGGTATCAGATCAGTTCTTCGATACCATAGTTGTAAAAACAAAAGATGTGGCTGCCATTCGCGCAAAAGCGGAACGTCAGCAGATCAATCTTCGTTATATTGATGACAGGCATATCGGCATTTCCCTTGATGAAACAACTACACCTGATTCCCTGTATGATTTGATCAATTGTTTTGAGAATGATGAAGATCCGGTCACTTTCGATATTAATTATGACGAAGATCTTTCTCATATCCCTGCTTCACTCACAAGAACATCAGCTTTTTTAACTCATCCTGTGTTTAATACTCATCACAGTGAAAGCCAGATGATGCGGTATATCAAAATGCTGGAGAATAAAGATCTTTCCCTCAATACTTCCATGATCTCCCTCGGAAGCTGCACCATGAAATTGAATGCGGCCAGTGAAATGATCCCATTGAGCTGGATGCATTGGAGCCGGATACATCCTTTTGTACCGGCCGACCAGGCGCAGGGTTATCAATACGTGGTAAAACATCTTTCTGATTATTTGTGTGAGATCACCGCTTTTGATGCCTGCAGCCTTCAACCCAATAGCGGAGCACAGGGTGAATATGCGGGTTTGTTGACCATCAGGGCCTATCATGAAGCTAATGGTGATAAACATCGTAATGTAATGCTGATCCCTATCTCTGCACACGGCACCAATCCCGCATCTGCAGTAATGGTAGGAATGAAAGTAGTTGTTGTGAAAGCATTGGAGAATGGTTATATAGATGTAGAGGACCTGAAGACAAAAGCAGCCCAGCATGCAGCTAACCTCGCCGGTATCATGATCACTTATCCAAGCACCTATGGCGTGTATGAAGAAACAGTGAAAGAGATCACTGCAATAATTCATCAGCACGGTGGACAGGTATATATGGATGGTGCCAATATGAATGCGCAGGTTGGCTTAACAGCACCTGGTCTGATTGGCGCGGATGTCTGCCACCTGAATCTTCATAAAACTTTTGCCATTCCTCATGGAGGCGGCGGCCCAGGAATGGGTCCCATCTGTGTCAAAAAACACCTGGCTCCTTATCTTCCAGGCCATGTTGAGATAAAAGATAGTGCACCTAAAAACCAGCACACAGCAGTTTCTGCCGCTCCTTATGGATCTGCATCCATACTCCTGATCAGTTACGGTTATATCCGGATGCTCGGCAATGAAGGCGTAAAACGTTCAACAGAGTTTGCAATTCTTAATGCCAATTATATGCGTGCAAGACTGGAAGGACAATATGATATTTTATATACCAACCATAATGGCCAGTGTGCACATGAATTCATTGTTGATCTCCGGCCTTTCAAGAAATCAGCAGAGGTTGAAGCGGAAGATATTGCCAAAAGATTGATCGATTACGGATTCCACGCTCCAACCATGAGTTTTCCTGTACCCGGTACCATCATGATTGAACCTACAGAAAGTGAAGACAAGGCGGAACTGGATCGTTTTTGCAATGCATTATTAAGCATTCGCGAAGAGATAAGAGCCATTGAAGAAGGAAAATCAGACAAAAAGGATAATCCTCTAAAGAATGCGCCACATACACAGTTTGTTGTAACAGCTGATGAGTGGAAGCATTCCTATTCAAGACAGCAGGCTGCCTTCCCTTTACACTACGTAACACTTAACAAATTCTGGCCAAGCGTGGCAAGAGTTAATAATACCTACGGTGACAGGCACCTGATCTGCTCCTGTGAACCGGTAGAAAGCTATATGGAAGCAGAAGCCTGACCCAGTTAGGCACAGGTTTTTCTTGTAGTGGGCTATGAAGTGGAACTGGGACACCTTTTATGATAAGGCGTATAACTGGATCATCAGCTTTGGCCCTCGCATTTTAATTGGACTGCTCATCCTGTTCATTGGGCTGTGGCTTATCCGCGTATTCAACAGAATCTTCAGGAAAACATTATCGAAGCATAATTTCAATCCTTCGCTTCGCTATTTTTTACAGAACCTCGTTGCCCTTACCCTGCAGATATTATTGATACTGCTGGTGATGCAGGTAGCAGGAATACAACTCACTTTCTTTGCTGCTATTATTGCCGGCTTCAGTGTGGCAGCAGGACTTGCCCTTTCAGGAACCCTTCAAAACTTTGTAAGCGGAATTTTGATACTGGTGTTAAAACCCTATCGCGTGGGCGATAATATCAACACTCAGAACCAGGAAGGAACAGTCACCTCTATTCAGCTATTTTACACTACAGTGCTTACGTTTGACAATAAAACCATTATCATTCCCAATGGTCAATTATCGAATAATGTAGTGATCAATCTGAGTCGCGAAGGAAAGAGACGTCTTGATATTGATCTGCGGTTCGATTACAAGACCAATCCCGACCATATTAAGAAAGTGTTGCAGGCTTCAATAGATTCAGCGGATAATATTTTGCCAGAGCCAGTGGCCCGGATCGGTATCTCCAAACTGGATGTAGACAAATATATAATGACCGTGAATGTATGGGTGAATGCCCATGGCTACTATGACCTGCTCATAGCACTGAACGAAAAGCTGGTCCGTGATGTTCAGAAGGCAGAGATCCATTTTCCGGGAACCTGAGCCATCCTGTCCACTAACTACCTCACAGATAGGGAATTCAATTCCCACGTTAATAAAAACAGACATGTAATTTGCCAGTTACATGAAAAATGATTTTAGTGATACCTGCGTAATTACACTCAATATTGCTTTACATTTAGGTCTCCTTCCCTTATCTATCTCCATTGGGGAAAACTAACCAGCATAAATTTCCCGTACCTGATTCTGAAGGCATGTTTTATGAGTGATACTTGCAATGGAAAAATAGTATTGTATGAAACAGACCAAAAGTAAAACAGCTACAAGAAATAATAACAGGCTGGCGCCGATTAACCGCTATCTCACCTATCCTTCGAGGTATGACGAGGCAGACGTTCTTGACACCGATGAAGACAGGGTAATGAATTATTACCAGGTCCTGGAGCCGGTTGATGTTCTGGATACAGATGAGGATATGATAATGCAGTATTATAAACATACCCTTAATAGAAAAGCTTCAAGAATAAAAGTTTAAGTGTTTCAAAAACTTTAAAGGGTTTAACAGGAATGTACCGTTAAACCCTTTAAACTTTTTGAACGTATTAAACTGTTAGAACGCCTTCAGGGCGTTGCTGTTATTGGACACATCAGCATCCATAAATATTCCTCCATCCAGTTTAATGGAAGCTACTTCCTTTTTAGTAGCAATATTTACGGTTGCCAGTTTCTGACCTTTTTCCCAGATTGCCGGAGATTGATGAAATTTCTCAGTACTTCCATCGGCATAGGTAACAACAACATTTACCGGCGCTGGCATTCCACCGATATTCTCAATGGTCAAAGAATATCCTTTTGCTGTCTTCGCTGAAGTCTTCAGTGAATAATCGATGTAATTATTAGAAAAGAACCAATTGCTCCAGAACCAGTCGAGGTTCTTTCCGGATACATCATTGAATGTATTAAAGAAATCCCAGGGGATCGGGTGCTTGCCATGCCATCTGTCCATATAAGCGTGGAGACATTTTCTGAATAGATCATCGCCCAGCATATCCATCATGGCCAGGTAACCGAGAGATGCCTTTCCATACTCATTGTTACCGAGACCTGCACCCGAAAGGTTATTGGCAGGTGTAATAATGGGAATATCCTGACTTTGCGCCGCATCATTGATCCATCCCCTTACGCGGAATCCTTTATAAGATTCTTCCGCCTTATCAACTCCCATGTCCTCACGTCCAATCAATAATTCAAAGGTGGTTGCCCAGCCCTCATCCATAAACCCATACCTGCTTTCATTTATACCCATATAGAATGGCATATAAGTGTGCGCTATTTCATGTTCAGCCACAAATCTGGAAAAATTAGAATCCTCATACGTCTCATCATTGGCCATCATTGGGTATTCCATTCCTGCATACCCGTGGAAAACAGTTGTTTTCTCATAGGGGTAAGGAACCCCTGGCCATTTGTGGGATAACCAGCTAAGGGAATGACGTGCAAAGCCTGCTACATAATGATAGTCGCTGGCGGTATCGTTGTAAGCTGCCTGTGCGCTTGCCCTTCGTTTTGTTTTATCATCTACAATGGTGCTACCTCCATCCCAAACATAATGATCACTTAATCCAAAAGCCATATCCGGTATATCAGTGGCTTTGAACTGCCAGCTATTCATTGCATTTTGTGTGGTAATATTCTTTGCCTGCAGATCTTCTTTGGTAACTATGCGAATGATCTCATCAGAGGTCCACGATCTTTTATAGCGATCCAATATGGCTGGTTGCAATAAAGACTCAGGTTTTTGCAAAGTACCCGTACCCCACACGATATAGTTTTTGGGTACATTGACAGTTACAGTATAGTCATTGAAATCACTGTAGAATTCTTTAGAGTCTACAAAATTCATTACATCCCATCCTGCGTAATCATCATAGACTGCAACCCTGGGATAAAAATAAGCAAGGAAATAAGTAGTGGAATCGATCATTCCTTCCCGGTTACTTTGAATGGAGATCGGATAATGCCAGTCGAACGCCAGGTGTAACGAGTCTTTTGGCAATAAAGCTTTGTTCAATCTCACTCTTGCTACGGTAAACTGCCCTGGGCTATTCTGCCATTGCCTGCTTTGTCCATTGACGGAAAACCCATCGATGATCATACCCTCATTCAGATAATCAGGGCCAGCGCCTCCCTCTCGTGGTGCACCGGGTTTATGAATATTGAGAAAAAGCCTGATCACAATGTTCTGTAATGTATCAGGACTATTATTAAAATACGTAATGGTTTCACTGCCTTTGATAGTCCGTTCAGGGGGTGTAGCGGTAATATTGATATCATACCTGCCGGTATTTTGCCAGTAATTTTTTCCTGGCATGCCATTCATTGACCTTGATTCCTTTTTGTAGGCTTTCTTTACATCCCTTGGTAAATAAAGCCCCTGGGAATAGGTGGTTAAAGACAATAGCAACAGAAGCAGGAAGGACAGAAAAAAACGCATACAGTTTATTTTAAGGTGGCAATATAGTTCACAACCTATTGATGGAAAGCCCTTTTATGATGACAGGCGACTAACCCGCCTGAATGGCGATCAGGTAGTCACTACCTGTCAGAAATTCACCATCTAATTTTCACAATCCCCTTGCATTTGGACCATTTTTGGGGGGCATGCTATTTGTAATTTAGCAGATATGAATTGGGTAGATCTGTTCCTGGGGCTGATCCTGCTGCTAGCCATTTTATTTGGGCTGCGAAGGGGATTTATATTGGGATCGCTTGATCTGCTCACCTGGATCGGCAGTCTGGTGTTAGGATACACTTTTTATCCCTACACAGCTCGTTTCCTTGATCGATTCACAACAATGGGCGTATGGTTACTGCCTGTATCATTTCTTTCTACCGTAATAATAATCCGATTATTGATTGGGCTTGTTACAAAGTATATTGTCCGTTCCATTCCTGATCAAACGAATGATAGCGCAATAAATCGATTCCTTGGTCTTATACCAGGAGCAATCAACGGCTTCATATATATCATTATCTTTTCTGCATTGTTGCTGGCCTTACCACTCCGGGATAATATTACTGAAGAAACAAGGAACAGCAAATTTGCCGGACCACTTGCCATGCGGGCAGAATGGGTGAACCGTAAACTGGCACCTGTATTTGACGAAGCTGTCAGACATTCCATGAATAGCCTTACTGTGCATCCCTCCTCCCATGAGAAGATTCCACTTTCCTTTAAATACGAAAAAGCCATTGTCCGTCCTTTTTTGGAAATGCAGATGCTGGAAATGGTGAATAAGGAAAGAGCTAAAGCAGGATTGAAACCTTTACAGGCAGATCCGGAGCTTACAAAAGTAGCACGGAGCCACTCTCAGGATATGTTCGTACGAGGATATTTTGCTCATGAAAATCCTGAAGGACAGAACCCGTTTGACCGAATGAAAGCTGCCAATATAAAATTCCGGGCTGCCGGTGAAAACCTTGCGCTTGCACAAACGCTGGAAATTGCCCATACCAATCTCATGAACTCTCCGGGCCACAGGGCCAATATCTTAAATCCTTCTTTCGGCCGCCTGGGTATCGGCATCCTGGATGGCGGCTATTATGGGCTAATGATCAGCCAGGAATTCAGGGATTAGCCCAAAGTGTAGAAAACATTCATCAATAAATAGCTAAAAACAGGCCTTGGTATAAGAAATCCCAGGTGGTATGATAGTTGAATTTATAATTATAAAGTAAAATGTATGAATTCTAAATTTCCCTTCGTGCTTTTCTTCCTTTACGTCAATCTGCTTTTTCTTAGCAGTTGTGGTGTGGTGGAAACAATTTTTAAAGCAGGAATGTGGTGGGCATTCTTCCTGGTAGGTCTTGTTGTTGTGCTGGTATTATGGGTTGCTTTCAAAGCAAGAAAGAAATAGGAGAAATATTCAATCACAGTTCTTAAGGCATTAGCACCATCGAAACAATATAAAGTTGTAGTCCCGCGGCTATGGCAGCCTCTGCGCTGATCTTCTCTTTTTTCATTAAAGGAGAACCTGTGCAATTCAGACATCCCATAGTGACGCCTGTTTTCCTGAAATCTATATTGCCTTTCTTTTCAGGAACCACCATCAATGCAAATTCAGAGGATGAACCAAAGAAATTAAAGTCCATTTCATTAATGCGTAATACCTCTGCCATACGCATACCGGTTGAAAGACCGCTATAGCTTCTCCAGCTATTTAATGCCATGGATTGATCGAAATCCGAAGATCCTTTTGGACGAAGGCCTCCTCCAATCATCAAAAACGAGATAACTCTGTCCTGAACCTGGTCCTCCCAGATGAAAATAGCCTGTCTTGGTGTATTGGGAAATAAAATGGAACACCTGCTTGAATCCTGCTGGCTGAAAAAAAACATATCCCTTCTTACATTGGATGCCCCAAATAATGCCACCAGGTTTTCATGTGAATCAAAAAGCAGCAGGTCTTCAGCAAAGCGAATAGAATTAGCCGTTGGCACCGGCTTTCTTTCCAATACTATTTTGTATACCTTAATATCATCCTTGATTTCTTCTTTGGTATTGATAGTCAAATCCTCTTTTTGAAAGAAGGTTGAAGTATCCTTGAATGTGCTATCATAGCGAAATAAACTGTCTGCTTTTGGATTGCCACCAATAAATCCTCTTCCCCTGAATTGCCAGAGTATCCTGTAGAATTCTTCATAGGAAGAGGTCTGAAAAATGGAACCGGTTATCTTTCCCCTGCGAAATCCGGACACGAACCGCATAATGGTATCAGCAGGGTTCTTTTTATTATTATAGAAGAATTCATTGATGACCGATCCTTCTTCCACATTGCGGGCGGTTTGAGCAAAATTCAGCTTGGACATATAACTGCTGAGCTTCTTATCGGAAAGGGAAGTGATATTGATCAGGTCATCAGTTGTAATGACCTGGCTGTGGGCTGAAACGCAGGAAGCGGTCAGCAATAGGAATAGTAGCTTTTTCATCATAGGAGATCAAATGGTTCAACACAGGTACTTGTGCCCAACAGTACTGTTGGGATGAGGGGTTCGGTTGTTCTTAAAGATAATAAAAAAACCCCTAATGAAAGGGGTTTTAATTTATTGTACAAGATGAAATTTATCTTCCTCTGTGGCCATGGCCTCCACCATTATTTCCACCACCGCCTCCACCGTTATTATCATTCCGACGTTCAAACTGACGTCCCTGAGATTGATCACCACGTGGCTGTTGTGGCTGTTCAACCCTGCGTTGTTCAAACTGCCGGTTCTGAGGTTGTTCAAATCTGCGGGGCTGTTCCATTTGGCGAGGCTGTTGTGGTTGTTCAACCCGGCGTTGCTCAAATTGACGGTTCTGTGGACGTTCAAACTGGCGTGGCTGTTCCATTTGACGTGGTTGCTCTGCCTGGCGTCCATTGCCATTATTACGATCAAATACATCCCGGCGTTCCATCCTGCGTTCATTAGGCTGGGTTTCTATATTCCTTCTCTCAATAGGTCTGTTATTTCCGGGATCATCATTCCGTTGGAAAATATTTCTTCGGTTACCGTTACCATTTTCAGGGTTATCTCCATTATCACGGTTTCTTCCTCTACCCCTGGAAGGACTTGTTTCACCCACCTCATTGTTATTGTTGCGAGGTTCAAACTGGCGATTAGGTCTTTCAGGACGTGCATTGCCATTATCCATTGGCTCAGCCCGGTCACGGGTAATCACATTATTACGACGGCCACTGATCCCATTACCATTATCATTATTACGGAAACGATTATCATTATTCTCAGGGCTACGACGGTCAAATCCCCGGTTGTTGATATTGCCCTGACGTTGCGGAATATTATTTCCATTAGCCCGACCTATATCACCTCGGCCATTTCTGTCATACTGCTGTACCCTGCGCGGTTGAAAACTCCTGTTATTATCCCTTTGTACACTAGGACGATAAACAGCCACTTCATTTCCTCTGAATCTTGCTCTTCCAGGATCACTTGCCTCACGGAAACGAACTGAATTGATCCTTCCTGCATAACGCTCTGCATCCCTGCGGCCGGGACCGGTACGAAATACATTGCGGTTATAATTATAGTTATTGATGATAGTTGTCTGATTAATGATAGTAACGTTATTTCTTCGCGGTACACAGTAATCATATATCCTTGGAGAAGTAATATATCTGCGTGGAGCAAAGGACCAGTAATCATCCGGACAGCTATACCCACCTATGTTGAAACCAATACTGATATTAATACCCGGGCGTAAAGGAGCCCAGCCATAATAATCACCACCATCTCTCCAGGCTACCCATGCAGGAGACCATTCATAACCGGGAACCCATATCCAGCCATAGTAAGGATCTTCCATCCAGCGGCCATAGTGAAACGGTGCCCATCCCCAATCATAATCTGATACCCACATCCAGTCATACTCGTCTGACCATACCCAGTGGCCATTGGTGCTGTAAGGACGGAAATCCGGACCGGCATCCGGGATCCATACATAACCGTACTCTGGGTAATCGATCCATCGTCCATAAGGATCCAGCTCATCATAAAAGGTTTGATAATTAATACTGATTCCGGCGCGGACCTGCGCGCTCGCAGTATTTTTGAGAGAAGCTAGCAGCATTATGGAGAATGCCAGGGCGGTCAGTGACAACAAGCGCTTCATGTGGAATAAATTTATTTAGTTTTCAAAAGCAAGTCTTTTCGTAAGGCAGCGTCTCAGGCTATTTCACGGGATCGTGATTTATTCGGAGGGCCGCGGTTCGGCAATGATGAAAAGAACTTGTAACACAAAAATGAGCCATTTTCATGCCTGTTAGTTGCATCAAACTGTTAGAAAGCATATTGTTATGAAAACTTTTTGCCAATTTTTTTAACAGAAGCGTCTTAACTTTAAACTCCTAAAATACTTTTTTATGGACCAGCGTATTATCAACCTGTATGATGAATATACCCACAAGCCATTAACCCGTGGAGAATTTCTTCGCCGCCTGGCAATGATAACAGGTAGCACAACTGCTGCAATGGCTGTACTTCCTCTCATAGAATCAAATTATGCTAATGCTGCAGTTACTTCAGACCAGGATCTTTTTACGGAAAGAATCAGTTATCCGGGCGTGCAGGGTGAAATGCAGGCTTATGTGGCCCGTCCAAAAGAGGAGAAAAAATACCCGACAGTAATAGTGATCCATGAGAACCGTGGGCTGACTCCCCATATAGAGGATGTTACACGGCGTGCAGCATCAGCAGGATATCTGGCCATTGCCCCTAATGCATTAGCACCTATAGGTGGCACACCGGCAAATGAAGATGAGGCAAGGCAAAAATTCACTACGCTGAAAGCGGAAGATAATCTGGCGAACTTTATCAAGGTATTTGATTATCTACCCAGCCGTAAAGATTCAAATGGCAAATATGGTTGTGTCGGATTTTGCTGGGGCGGAGCAATGTCTAATACTCTTGCAGTAAACATTCCGCAACTCAAAGCAGCTGTCGCTTTTTATGGCCGTCAACCAAAGGAGGACGATGTTGCCAAAATAAAAGCAGCCCTTCAATTGCATTATGCAGGACTGGATGAGGGCGTGAATGCAGGTATACCTGCTTTTGAAGAAGCACTGAAGAAGTATAATATCACTTACGAGAAATACATGTATGAAGGCGTGAATCATGCCTTCCATAATGATACTTCCACTGCACGCTACAATGAAGCTGCCGCCAAATTGGCCTGGTCACGAACACTTGAGTTTTTCAAAAAGTACCTGGCATAGAGCAAGCCGTGCATTTAAAAGACTATTATACGATACTGGAGCTACCGCCATCGGCCAGTCCTGAGGAAATTAAGAAAGCTTATCGCCGGCTGGCTTTGATCTATCATCCGGACAGGAATGGCAATGATCCATATGCAGTTGCTCAGTTTACGGAAATAAAAGAAGCCTATGAAACATTAATGCATCCTGCCAAAAAGAATCTGTACCTGCAGCAACGCTGGTATGCACAAAGTTTAGGGCAAAGAAGGAAACAGGAAATTGTTACACCAGTGACTGTATTGAAGCAGTTACTGGAACTGGATAGATATACCAGTCGCCTGGACGTCCACAGAATGGATAAAGAGGGGCTTTATCAATACCTTATTTCGCTATTCAATGACTCAACCATTCTTATGCTGAATTCTTTTCATGATGAATCCGTAAATAAGGAAATAATTCAGACTGCCCTGAAAACCGGGCACTATCTTGCTTTCAATAATGCAAATGATCTTGCTGAAAGGTTGAAAAAAATTGCTGGAGAAAATACAGATCTCTCCACTAACATCGAGGAATTTATACAACGTGCTTCCAGAAATGAATACTGGGAAAAAAGAAGGGTATGGATTATTGTAGTTATTGTAATATTCTTATGCCTTGGAATTTATTTTGCCACTAAGGATAGCGGTTAGTATCATCATTTCCTGAAAACTTATTCTCTATTGAATGCATCCAGTTTGAAACAGGACCTTCCATTTTGTTTGTTCTGTCGTCAAGCGAATCATCATCCAGCAGGCTGCCCAATTGCATGGATGCCGGCAAATAAACCAGGATGGAATGACGCTGGTCACCCATATAACGTGTAATTGCTTCCTGGGTAGGATGTTGCACAATAGATTCCCTGAGAGCATGGATGGCCTCGAGTGCAATCATCAGCATATTTTCTTCGGCAATTTCTTTTGAAACACCGGCATAATGGGCAACTTTATCCACAGCCAGCAGCTCTTTATCGCCCAAAATGGTATATAGCCAGTTTTCTTCTGCTTTATTGGAAAGTATATTTATCCGCCCCTCTTCAGATTTGGTGAATTTGTAAAGGGAAGCGAGAACCGTCGGAATTGCAGCCTGGGCAAGCTTTTCACGCATCGTACGCTCACCTTCATGCTTAACTTCATGATCAACAGGATCAACTTTCTGAAGTGGGGGGAACCCCATTTTTTTCTGGATAAATTCTATAAGACTGGTACTCATAACATCGATTTACTAAATAGCTAAAAAAAGCGTGCCATAATTCACAAATGCTTTGTCATTAATTGGCTACTAATACATTACATCTGACTAAATTTGCGCCATGCATTATGTTTCTGTAGAGAACCTGGCCAAGAGTTACGGCATTCAGCCCCTGTTTGAGAATATATCATTTCATATTGAGGAAGGCGATAAAATTTCCCTCGTTGCAAAAAATGGATCAGGAAAATCCACTTTGCTGAATATCCTGGCCGGAAGAGAAATAGCTGATGAAGGGAAACTTTGGGTTAATAAGGAAGTGGATGTTGTACTGTTTGAACAGGAGCCAAAATTCCAGGAAGACCGTTCGGTACTTGATAATATTTTCTTTCACAATCATCCTGTCATCAATGTCATCAAAGAATTTGAAGCATTGAGTGAAAGTCCCGAAAGTAGTGAACGGGATAATAAACTTACAGCAGCCCTTGTCAAAATGGATGAACTGGGAGCCTGGGATTTTGATGCGCGGGTAAAACAGATATTTGGCAAGCTGAATATTCATCAGCTGAACCAGCCAGTCAGAACACTTAGTGGAGGTCAGCGTAAAAGAGTAGCCCTCGCAAAGACCCTGATCGATATTGGGTTTGAACACAAGCATGTATTGCTGATCATGGATGAACCTACCAACCACCTGGATGTGGAAATGGTGGAATGGCTGGAACATTTTTTAGATAAGGAGAATGTTACCCTGCTGCTGGTTACCCATGACCGGTATTTTCTTGATGCCGTTTGTAATGAAATATGGGAACTTGACAACAGCAAGATCTATGTTTATAAAGGTGATTATGAAAATTACCTTGAGAAAAAAGCTGCCCGTGTTGAGAATGAACTCGCCGGGATCGATAAGGCCCGCAATACTTATCGCCGTGAGCTGGAATGGATGCGAAAACAACCCAAGGCAAGGACCACCAAATCAAAGAGCCGGCAGGATAATTTTTATGAAGTAGAGAAGAAGGCGAAACAAAAGATTGAGGACCAGCAGGTAGAATTACAAATGAAAATGAACCGGCTGGGAGGCAAAGTGGTGGAGATGAAAAAGGTCTATAAGAGTTTTGATGATAAAGTGATCCTGAAAGGTTTTGATTATACTTTCACGAAAGGTGAAAGAGTTGGTGTTGTTGGAAAGAATGGAGCTGGCAAATCTACCTTCATTGATATTATACAGCAGATAATTCCTCCAGATAGTGGGAAGATCAATATTGGGGATACTGTGGTATTTGGTTATTACTCTCAACAGGGATTGACCATAAAGGAAGATATGCGTGTTATCGAATTTGTGAAGAATATTGCCGAAAATTTCCCGTTAGCTTCCGGTGGAAGCATGAGCGCTGCCCAATTCCTTCAATTATTTCTGTTTGACCCTGACAAGCAATATACCTATATCAGTAAATTAAGCGGAGGAGAAAAGCGCAGACTTCATCTTTTATCCATTCTCTTTCGCAATCCCAATTTCCTGATACTGGATGAGCCTACCAATGATCTTGACCTGCCTACGCTTAGCGTATTGGAGAATTTCTTAAGTGAATTTCCGGGATGTCTATTGATCGTTTCTCACGACAGGTATTTCATGGACCGCCTCGTAGACCATTTATTTGTATTTGAAGGAGATGGTGTGGTTCGTGACTACCCGGGTAACTATACACAATACAGGATATCACAAAAAAATACCCCTGAAGAGAAGCCAATTACAGCAAACATTGAAGTAAAATCCTCTTCTGTTATCAATCAACCTGTTCCTTCCCCTGCCAAACAACGATTATCATTCAAGGAAAAACGGGAATTTGAATTGCTGGGAAAGGAGATCGCTGCGCTTACAAAGGAAAAAGAAGTGATCAATCAAAAATTAAATAGTGGCGCCACTCCATTTGAGGAGCTTCAGCAATTATCCAACCGTATTGGCCAGGTTAATAAGGAACTGGATGAGAAGGAATTCAGGTGGTTAGAACTGAGTGAGATGGGCGGGTAGGCAAACGATAGTCACAAGCAGGAAATCGGTATCTTAATCGTCAGATAATAATAAACCCACACGATGAAACGACTTGCCTTTGCTATCCTCCTCGCTCTTCCATTTATGGAAGATCGGAAACCCGGAAACCCTCTTGACCATCTGCCTCCAAATATTGAAATACTGACCCGCTTTGGAGAGCGCGCTGATTTCTCTCCTGACAATAAACAGGTGGCCTTCATGTCAAAAAGTTTCGGCGATGCATTTGTAATTGATATCGCTACAAAGCAGATCCGTTGTCTCACCTGCAATATACCGGGTGCAACCTTTTTAAGAGTGATGCATTTGCCAACTGGTGATTATATCCTGATCGG
>JAJKIP010000087.1 GCA_021154405.1 Segetibacter sp.
AGGTTCTGCCCACTTACATAAACGACCAGTCTTTTTACTACCCTGCTTTTATGAACATTGAAGGCATAGTCCAGGCGGATATTCCTTAATCTGAAAAATGATCCGTCTTCCATATACCGCGAAGAGCGAAAATGATAATTGGATGCCAGCTGGCTGGGATTAGGATAGTATTCATTGGCGGAGCTCAGTTTATTGTACTGGTTCGATACCTGAGGATTCACCATATCATACAAACCGGCATTATTGATCTTGCTGCCGCTCACTCCTGCCCATACCATGGAAAGATTAAACGACCTGTACCTTATGGCAGGATTAATTCCGTAATAAAGATCAGGATAAGGACTGCCGATGATCTGATTATCCAACGCATTGATGAGATCCCTGCCGGTTGCATCCTTATCTCCATTCAGGTTTTCATGCAATGGTATTCCATCCTTATCCAATCCAAGAAATTTAGGCCCATAAAAAGCGGAAAGTGGTTCTCCAACACGAATGATACTGTTGGATCCTGATGCATCATTTCCGCCTGCAATGGTGGGAATATCTTTTCCATCCTTGGTTTTGGTTACCTTGTTCCTGTTTTGAGAAAGATTGAAATCAACAGAAATACCAAAATCTGTCTTATTAATTATATTGGTACCAAGCGAAAATTCCCATCCTTTATTCTGCACTTCGCCCACATTATCGATGATCTGGCCTGGGCCCGATCCAATTCCTGCACCAACACCTGCTGTAGGAGGAAGCTGTACGAGTGCCAGCAAATCTGTTGTCTTCTTGATATAATATTCAAAAGTCACACGGAATCTTTCTTTCAGGAAGCCTGCATCTAATCCAATATTTGTTTGTGAGGTGGTTTCCCATTTCAGATTTGGATTGGGTAATGTTGGGGCCAGTCCAACTGCTAACCCGGTACCTGCTCCCTGCCCTGTATTAACGGTACGACCCAATAATAGTGACTGATAAGGTTTGATGGCAGGATTACCAGCCTGACCCCAACTGGCGCGGAGCTTAAGATTGGAGACCCAATGAACTGGTTCAAAAAAATCTTCACCCGTAATCTTCCAGGCGGCAGATACAGAAGGGAACACTCCATATTTATTATTCTCGGCAAAAACTGATGCACCATCCCTTCGAATACTTGCAGCAAAAAGATATTTGTCCTGGTAATTGAATCTTGCTCTCACAAAAGCGGATAGTATGGTATTTTCAATGATATCCGTGATTGGCTTGCTTACCGTGTTCGCTGCACTAAAGTTATAGCTCTTCAGTTCATCATTGGCAAAGCCTGAAGCAGACAGATCAGCAGTATTAAGCCGTTCGCGCTGAAAGGATACTCCTCCAATGGCTTCAATATAAGTAGCTGCCGAAAAATTATATTTATACTCCAGGAAATCCTCTGCCAGCACTGCGGTTTTATCATATTCCCCAAGCTCAGCTACACCCGCACCCTGTCCAAGCCTCGGCAATAGTTTGGGAAAATAAAGATCCCTGCGTATATGGTAAAAATCCGCAGACAGGCGGGTTGTATTCGTCAATCCATGAACTATGTTTGCCTTGAAATCTATTCCTCCCTGTATCCTTGTAGTTGCATTCCTGTCCAAAACTGTTTTGGCAACAGCTACCGGATTTTCAGCATCAATTCCATTAAAACTGAACGGCGTTACATCAGTATAACTTCCATCTGCATTAACGACTGGCACAGTACTGATGGCACGGAGAATGGAACCGATCCCTGATTTTCCAAAATTTCTTGTATTATCACCTACAGAAGGTGAAAAGCCATCCTGCACCCCTCTTGACATCAGTAATCTTGACTGCAGGCTGAAACGATCGCTTATCTTGCTATCAAGGTTCATCCGAAGGGAAGCACGCTTGTACCCAGTGTTGATAATAATACCTTCCTGGTCTGTGTATCCTCCGGAAACATAATACCTGCTCTTTTCTGTTCCCCCGGAAACACTGAGATTATAATTCGATAATAATGCTTTATGAAAAGTTTCATCCTGCCAGTCGGTACTAACCGTTGGTGTAAAGGAAGCCAGGTCTGCTGGTATCGCCAAAGACGAATTGGTATAAAAGCGTTTGGAAAAATCAACATATTCCTGGCTGTTCATCAGTTCCAGTTTTTTCCGTAACTGCTGCACGCCGGCCGATGCATCAAAGGTTACACGCGGATCTCCGGTCCTCCCTGATTTGGTAGTGATCATCACTACTCCATTTGCTCCCCTTGATCCATAGATAGCTGTTGCAGATGCATCCTTCAGTACTTCAATGGACTCAATATCTGCCGGATTGATTGTGGCTAATCCATTAGCCCCTCTTACATCATCGTTAAATTGCGGTAACCCATCAATTACATAAAGCGGCTCATTGCCACCGGCAATAGAGGATACCCCTCTCACACGGATGCTGATACCTGCACCTGGCTGTCCGGAGGTCTGTTGTACCTGCACACCAGCCATACGGCCCATCATTGCCTGTTCAATACTCACCAGTGGCATCTCTTTGATCTTATCCCCTCGCAGGGAACTGACTGACCCGGTAAGATCAGCTTTACGCTGTGTACCATAGCCAACAACTACTACATCTTCCAGGTTTCTGGATTCTTCTTTGAGCGTTACCTGCACAGGTGATTCATCATTTACATTCACTTCCTGTCGCTCAAAACCAACAGAAGTAAAAACAAGAATCACTCTTCCCGTTCCGGAAGGAGTGATGGTAAAGCTGCCATCTTCGGCGGTTGCAGTACTCACTGAACTGCCTTTTACCTGCACGGTAGCACCCGCTACCGTATTGTTTGTTGAAGTAATTACTTTACCAGAAATTTTTTTGTTTTGTGCAAAGCCACAAATAGAGAGGGACAAAACAAAAAGCACTAACAGGACTTTTGTTTTAAACATAGCAATCAATTTAGCAATTTACAGAAGCATGAATGAAATCGAAATTCGAGTAAATAAGAAGCAATCCTTATTTATTTTACGGAATCGTTTTCGTCTTTTAAGAATAAATCAGGGTTTTGAATATAGATCAGCATGTAGAAAAGGACAATCAGTGAGCACTTATAATTTTATTTCTTTCGTTTCCCCGTCCTTTAAAATATATTTCTTTTCATTTCCATCTTTCTTAATGACAGCCAGTATGCTTTCTTTGCTGCCTCGTCTTATTTCCAGATCAAAGACGTTACCGAAGCTGTGCACATTACGCAGGGCCATCTGGTCCCACCCTTTCGGTAACCTGGGGGTAATGGTAAATGAATTAAATCCCGTAGGTCTTATTCCAAACATTCCTTCCAGGTAAATGCGGCAATACAACCCACTTTCCGCGGAAAGATGTCGCTGATTACCTTCCGGATAGGCTTCTACTGGGTAAGGCACATGCTCCCCGAGCAATCGACGTCTTGAATAGTATTTCAAAAAACGCAATGCCTTTTCTGTTTCACCAGCTGCAAATACTCCTCTTAATGCATAGAGTGTAGAACGGTCCCAGAATGTATTGTTACCTGCAAGAGAAGCCAGTCCGTCTGAAGTCCATAATCTTGGTGAGAACAGGGCCGCAATGGTTCCTTCCTTCCTGTCGAAAATACCAACTGTCAATGGAGTTGTGATCCAGGCTCGCAGGGTATCATTTCCTTTATAATAACGATAGGTATCAAAGCCTTCTACTTTAGCCCCAAAATATTTTTCAATATTGCCCTTCATCTGCTTTGCCTGGGCTTCATAGCTTTTTATTTGCGTAGGGGATATTCCTAAAAGCCTTCCCAATTTTGAAGCAGAGATCAATGCATCATAATACAATGCACTTGTATGCAGATTGGCTTTGCCTGCCGGGAATCTTCCTTCCAGCTCATCACTATCGGAATAAACAACTCCGTCATCATTGATCTTTCGCTTCAAATATTCGAGGCACCATTCAATCAATGGCCACAATACCCGGGCGGAGTCTTTGTTGCCAAATGTCAAAGCATATCTACCCGCACCATAAGCGATCATAGCCATATCACCCCGGTCCTTTGCGCCCTGCCATACCCCATCTCCCTCAGCGATAATGGAACTGGGAATGGGTTTGTATTCAGGGTTCATATATTTTGCAAACCAGCGATAGGCATTCATGGCAGATTTGTTAGCCACTTCATCTCCCAGGTAAGCAAAAAATGGATTGATATATTCTGCCTGGTCATTGGCCCAAATGGCCGCATAATATCTGAGGCCGCCCGGACCATGCAGATAGCCGCCTTTTGTTTTATAAATACTTTCGGTGGCGCGGATCTTCGCAAACGCAAATGCAGTATTCAATATTTCGTCAGGTGTTTCCAGTTGCAGCAGAGAAAGAAACTGGTTCACCCTGTTTTTTCTTGCCGTCAGTTCCTCTTCTACTTTGGCTTTAATAAATGGATTGTTAGCATTTACCGCCTGGTAAATGATCGCGAAGACCACAGAATCTCCCGGCTGTAAATTTTTTACTCCCTCATTGAGCGTTGAGATAAAAAAACTGTGTTGTACCGGGGTAGTCCTTTCGGCAGCGGGTCTGGTTTCCCTGTTCAGGTATTCCATTTCCACCTTTACTGCCTGCTTTCCTGTATTAACAAAAACCCATTTTTCAATGGCCAGGGGCTGAGTAACCGAAGGAAATAATGTTCGATGGAGCGCGATATTTTTATCTCTGCCGATAAAACTGCTTGTTTCCATAATCCCCTTTAGCCGGATACTGGTCACTTTTTCAGGTTGATCCGACTGAACGGCTGCATTGAATGTTCCTGCCTTCAATAAACGGTCATTGATCAGGAACCTGGGCAGATCATTATCTGCCACACTATACATCATACTGGAAACAGTTCGTTGCGGAAGCAGGCGAAAACTGGGGAACACAAAACTTCTGTTCAGATTTAATTTTCCTGAGGTATCGACTCCGTACTGAATCCACATTGATATTTTTTCACCACTCATTTCAATATGGTCATTATGTGGCAACCTTCCTTCCGGCTTCCATTCAATGCTCCCATCCGGCTGTATGCTCCATCGGTCCTGTTGTTCAGGCAAATCGATCGACTGGGCACTTAACCCCAAAACAGTTAATGTAAGTATACAGAAGGAAAGCCCTGCTCGCATCATCGCAATAGACAACTATTTGGCAGGCAGTTATTTTAGGCCATTAGCAAACTATTCAGCTATTCTGGCATCAGGCACCTGGAATTAAAATTTTGTTGGAATATTATGTTGATTTTTTCACCCCAAATCACGATCCATTGCCATGAAACTAAAATTTATTTTCTTCCTGCTGGTTCTTCCCATTAGCCTGTTAGTTCTATTTGCCTTTCGTTTTAACAGGGTAAAATGGGAATCCAGGTTTGTGAGTTTTTCCAAAGATGGTAGTCCTGTTTATCATCCAGATCCAAAGGGTAATATCATACCAGATTTCTCTCGCGTTGGCTACGAAGCAGGCGATATATCCATTCCTGTTCTGCCCGTTGTTAAAAAGATCGCTCCAACCGGTACAGAGAATGATGAGTCCCTTATCCAGTCCGCAATTGATGAACTCTCCAAAAAACCGCTTGATGTAAATGGTTATCGGGGTGCAATTTTACTGGCAAAGGGCACTTACAAAATACCCGGCACCCTTAAGATCACTGCAGGCGGAATTGTATTACGTGGTGAAGGCAATACAGAAGAGGGCACGCGTATGATTTCTCTTACCAAAAAACAGGATCCATTGATCAGTGTAAACGGTTCTGGTGAAATAAAAGAAATCCAGGGAACACGTGTGAAAATTACAGATAACTATGTACCTGTTGGCGCGAATTCATTTCATGTTAATTCTCCCCAATCATTCAGAACTGGAGATAGAATAATTGTCTATCGCCCAGGCACAGATGCATGGATCAAAGACCTGAAGATGGACCAGATCGAATCCAGAGGTGGAACCAAACAATGGACTGCCCATGAATATGATCTGAGTTTTGAAAGGACCATCACTGGTATCAATGGGTCAATCATTTCAATCGATAACCCCATTATGCTGGCGCTCGATGAAAAATATGGCGGAGGCGAGATATTCAAATACAATTTTGATGGC
>JAJKIP010000088.1 GCA_021154405.1 Segetibacter sp.
AACTGCCAAAACAGGATATCCTAATAAGATGGCATACCAGGGATAATTGGGATCATTAGCCGGCCGCACCAAATTCCAATAATGACTGGGAGCGCGGTGAAATAATTCTCTTATGCCACCAATCTTATTAATACCAATAACGGTAAGGAGAAAAGAAACCAGGATCAACAGTATCATCTGAAACACATTCACTCTTGCAATAGCTTTCAATCCACCTGCAAATGCAAATAATCCAGCAAATAATACCAGCACAATAACTGATTGCCACATGGGTATTCCCAATATCTGTCTTACTAAAAACCCTCCGGCAAACAGTCCAAGCGAGAGCCAGGAGATCAATATCTTGATCAATGCATACCATGCCAGTATATTTCTTGTGGTATCACCATACCTGTTGCCCATGAACTCAGGCATGGTAGTTACCCTGTTGGCCAGGTAGCGTGGTGCAAATACCATTGCGAGAAGAAACAGGAATACAAATGCATACCATTCAAAATTCCCTGCTACAATCCCCGTGCTATATCCAATACTGGCAAAGGCCAATAACATGGATGGTCCTACATTGGTCCCCCACATATTGAAACCGATGCTGTACCAGTTGAGTGATTTACCTGCGAGGAAAAGGTTCTCATCATTTTTTTTCCTGTTTCCAAAGCTCGCTCTGTAGCCTATATATAATAATATAAGCAGGTACACCCCTACTATTACATAGTCTACAGTTTGCAGCTTTGAAAGCAGGTTGTTCATTTCTTAATTAGTTGACTATGCCAGTCCGTTTTCCGCGAGCACATCTTTGATCTTCACCGGAACTCCTATCTGCAGACTACGGTCCATTGCCTGTAACAGCGCGATGGTACCAATGCCTTCCTGCAGATCAGGATATGCCGTGAAATTCTGTTCTATTGAATCAGCAAAATATTCCAGATAATTCTGGTATTCACCGGCATGATGACTCTTTCCTTCAAACCGGAAATAATGCTTGAGTTTATGCTCCCAGGTCAGCATTCTTTCCTCACCTGTCCTGTCGGTAATCGCATAACGAAGGTCCATATAGTCGCCCTGGCTGCAACCTTCCGTTCCACGCAGGATGCAACTCATTTCGCTATCTCTTGTTACCGGTTGCACAGGTCCGGTATAGCACCCACTTACTCTGGCCACTCTTCCATCTGAAGCTCTGAATATAAAATGCATGGTATCCGGGTTTTTCAATCCACCTTTTTTACCATTACTACTTAGCATTCCATATCCCATTACTTCCTCAATATTTGGCAAATACCAGCGAATGAAATCTACAGGATGACTTAGTCCCCCATACAACCATTTGAATGATGCCTGGAGTGACCAGGGCTTTTCCAAAAACCAGCGATGGTCTGCATGGTAGTATGATTCAATAGAGATCAGTTCTCCTATCAATCCATCCTCATAATCCTTACGCTGTTTCTTCATGGGTTCAAAAAATCGCGAGCTCTGTCCTACAAATACTTTTTTGCCGGTCCTTTTTTGCAGTTCAATCAATTCCTTTGCCTTTGACAGATCATCGATAAAGGGCTTGGTACAGACCACGTGTTTATTGTGGAGCAACGCCAGCTTTACATGCTCTGCATGCAGGTGGTCAGGCGTATAAATGGCAATGATATCGATCTCCTTATCATCCAGCATTTCCTGGTAATCAGTAGTAAAATCATAAACTTTGAATTCATCTCCTCTTTTCCTGCACAGCTCAAGACTCAGATCACAGATTGCTTTTAATCGCAGTTTTTCACTTTGGAGAACTGCGGAAATGGTGCTCCTTCCTTCCCCTAATCCAAGTATGCCAACTGATAACATATTTCGTCCTTTATTTTAGTTCTTTTAAGAATACCCATACTTCACCGGGCTTTGTACCGGGTATCCCTTCCTGGTATTTACTCATGATCTTATTCCACTCTGCCACGCGAGGATTATTCTCGGTAGTTTTTGGGTTTAATTTATCCAGTGATTCTCCCTTGGGTATGCTGATCACCAGCATAAGTTGTCTGCCATTCCTGTAAACGAGCAATTGCTGGAAATCAGCAGCACAAAACCCCTGGGACACTTCCGGCCATTTAGTGAATTGGGTTTGATGATAGGCAAGATATTCGTCTATCATTTTTTGATCCTTTACCAGGTTCGCCGTTAACAATATATGATCCCAGTCCTCCGCTTTCTTCTTATTCGTACAGTGGTCCCTGTTGAATTCATAAAATGGCTCGTTGTATGATCTGACCTGGATTTGCTTAAACTGATTACTTATATCGTTCGTCAAGGCTCCCAAATCGGGCACTTTCCCATAAATCACATACCGGTTAAAATATTGATAAAGCCTGACGTCCAGTTTTTTTTGATTGGCAAGAAAAGTTTCCAGGTCTGCGCTATTGATATTACTACTTGTTCTGGATATAATTTCAAGCATCACCGGGATTTCATGATTAATTGGCCAACTGGAAGCAACCTGCCTGTCTTTTAAGAGCGCCTGATAGAAAGAAGTGATACCAGCATTTCTCTTTACATCTAGTGAAACCTGCGGACCATTGTTTTCCCAGGTATTTCCCGGACCATTTGCGTTCTGTAAGAATTTGGAGGATGGGCACCAGTTATTCCTTACAGTCATATCTGAGCTTCCTTCATCAGTATATAAATAAAACCAGTGACTGGGAATATGTGCATAAGGAGCTTTATAAATACTATCAATATAATTTTCACTGATCAGTGTCCCCGGTTGTGCAGATAACGTGTAGATAGCAGCCACATCATAACAATGCTTGCCATAATGGTGAATCCTGTTGGCAGTGATCTTATTATCCCTCATCACATTAGGCGTCTTTGTCCACCCCCAACCCACACTAATGCCTGTATAGGAAACATCCGATATCTCATTATGGGTGATGGTAGTTTCTTTTACATACCCTGCCCCTATGCCCACACATCCCCAATCTTCATTCGTCACACCTGTAACAAGGTTATTACTGATCATCAGACCACGCGTAATATCCCGCTCATCTTTTGGCTCATAAGGAATATGTACTTCAGTTGATTCATCGGAATAAACACCTGCCAGCAATCCGGTGCCACCTATATCCTTAAAAAGATTACCATTGATTGTACAATCATAATTTCCCTTCTCTATATCCAGTCCGGTTGAGCCCATGTGCTCAAAAGAGCAGCTTTCAAACTGAAGTGAATCCGCATAATTAACTTTCACTGCTGCCGCCGGCCGACCCACCCATGCCTGATTCTCCAATGTCTGCTTATATGGCGTTCCCGGAACCTTCAGTTTATAAGCATCGGTCATATACATACCGGCCTGAAGGGGAACATGACCATACAAAGAAGGACGTAACCAGCCTGTATGTTCAAAGCTTATCCCTTTGAAGTAAATATTTGAAACCGGGTGATCAATTGTTCCTTCAATCTTCAATAATGTTTCTAATGCAGGAGCTGTAACTATTGCTTTGGTGAGATCTTCTCCGGGCCTTGGCCAGTAATATATTTTACGATTACGTACATCCAGCCACCACTCTCCCGGTTCATCCAAAAATTGCATTGCATTGGTTAAATAAAATGCACTGTTACCTGTCTCGGAAGATATCCATGGAGCCGGCCAGGGATGCTCACTCTGGATCCTGCTTTCTGGCTGCTGAAAGAATAATTTGCTACTGTCTCCATGCACTTCCATTTTCTTAATGCGAAGTATGGCTACTGCCCACCATTGGTGAATGAACATTTCCATACCCTCAGCATTCTGAAGAGAGAATGTTTTTGGAGTAGGAATCCAGCAGGTTTCTTCCTTTTTGTTCCAGCTCAATATGCGATACATACTATCTGCATTCCTGTCTCTTGCCCTTTTAGCTTTTATATTGTTGATCCATAATTGACGAAAGGGAATAAAGTTGCCATTTGCCAGAGGCACATTAGCCACCCAGATCTTTCCTCTGGCATTTTTTGATAAACCGGGAAGCGGGTTGATTAATGGTGACCAGTTTCCAATAGTAAAGCCACCACTTATTACTGCTTTAGAACCAGGAATGTTTTCTATGTAAGTAGGGCTTGAAGCTGTTCCTGCATCTTCAGGTCGGATAAAAACGGGCTCATATAATTTGTAAATACCTTCTGCGAGAATGATATGTACACCACCCACAATGGATGGGTCATTCTGTCTGCGTAGCTCACGCACTTTTCGCAATGCACAAGCTAAGGTTGCCAGCGGCTTATCCTGTGTACCAGGATTGGAGTCTGAACCATTGGATGCAACGTAAATATCAACAGCATGACCATGACTGGCAATTAGCATTAAAAATGCAAATAGGCACAGGGGCAATCGTTTGATCATTTTTAACTGTTGGCGCTATAAATGTGCTTAACTAGCAGGCAATTAGCAAATAAATGTACCCCCCGATGCTACCTTAAAAAATGTCGGTAACCACTAAAAAGATGTATAATCTTACTATTTTACTATTGCCCCTGGAATACCTTTTTGAGATAGGCTGTATTAGCCCCATAATTGCCTTTTACATCAGATGGCTTTCGCGCATCTCGGCTTCTTTCGATCACCAGCCATCCACTCCATTTCATTTTGTCGAGAGTCGCCCTGACTTTAGGCATATCGATCTGCGGGTCGTTCTCCAGCCAAACACTATCCTTATTGGTCGCATGGATGGCGCATATCCTGTCCTTTCCTAATATCTGTAATTCTCTTGTCAGGTCCCGGCCTTCTTTCAATGGATTAGAGAAATTGAAATAGATCTTTATTCCTTTTGAATTGATCTCCTTTAACAATTGCACTTCTTCTGTAGCATTAAGCGCTGTTTCAATACCAATCACCACTCCGGCCGCTTCTGCCATTTTACCCGCTACTTTTAACCTTGCTACTACTGAATCTCTGACTTCCGGATGCTTTTTAAGATCACACTGCACACCCAAAGGAAGAAAAGCAATTTTAATATTCATCAGCTTCATGGTGGCAATACAGTCTTCAATTGATCTTTTATACTCAGCACGGCCGCAGAATGATTGAGCATAATAGCCTGTCATGGCTAGTGAGAATAATTCCACCTTCAATTCTTTTGCCTTATCAAGGAATTGCTTCCGCACGGAATCAGTCAGGAGCTGATTATCAAAGGTAGGCCTGGTTCCAAGTCCTCCCATATCCACCTCCAGTCCATCTGCCCCTATCTG
Source organism: Segetibacter sp. (assembly GCA_021154405.1). GTDB lineage: Bacteria > Bacteroidota > Bacteroidia > Chitinophagales > Chitinophagaceae > JAJKIP01. The sequence goes on from JAJKIP010000088.1 coordinate 5,194, forward strand.
CTGGGTGAGTGGAATAGCGCCAAGTTTCTGACGCTTCAAAAGCATCAGATCGATCAAACCCACTTTATAACGCTGATTCTGCTGTGCATAAGAACCAATAGCAGAAAGCAGAAACAGAATGCAAATCAGTTTCTTAATCATTTTATTTCCCAATTGATTTATAGAATAATGTTTCAAGGTTAGCAAATCCTTTTACTGCATGGGCTGGCAATAACTCTCCATTCTTGCCGAATACATACAATGCCTGTTCCGGTTCAATAGTGATCTTTGATTCATCAATTTTTCCAGACGCATCCTGTATTGCTTTGATGTTTAAACCAAGATGCTTTGCCATGAATTCATACACTGCGGCCCTTTTATTGATTCCGAAATCATGACCCTCTTCTTTTAAATGCACATTCTCTACCTGACTGGCACTTTTATACCATCCATACATTTTCTGAAGGTATAAGAAATCATGTTCTGGCATCCGGTCTGTCCAGTCTTTCCCATCACTAACAATTAATTGGGGACGCGGTGCTGCCATGGCAGCAATCTCTACATTATCTGTATGTCCACCACAATTATGAACGGGCATTCCGCTTTCGCAGGGACATCCGCCATAGAAATAGGAAGAGAGTGATACCACAGGTGCAGATACTTTAATACGGTCATCCAGTGCTGTCATTAACACAGTATGGCTTCCCGCACCTGAGCCTCCTGTCATTGCCACTCTTGCAGTATCTGCATCCTTCAATGACAATAAATAATCAAGGATACGGATGGAGCCCAGTGCCTGTATGGTCATTGATAAACTGCGTCGATGGTCAGGTACCTCGAATTGCAAAAGTGATTCTCCCCACGCAAAAAGATCATAACTGAATGCCATTGCGCCCATTTTTGCCAGAGCTGCACAGCGGTATTGACAATCGGGGCGATAGCGTTGCTTTTCCCAGTGACCATCAGGATTTAATATCACAGGAATTTTTCCTTTATACTTTGAGGGTTTGTACAAGGAACCATTGATCCATACCCCTGGCAATATTTCAATGGCAATATTCTCTACCGTATATCCATCAAATTTCCTTTTTGGGGTAATAATTGGTTTGGAGGCGGGCGCGGGAGGTAATTTACTTAATTGCAGGGATTCCAGCATACAGGGTTTTAATTCAGCCTTCCTTTTCTTCCATTCTGCCAATGTGGAATATTGTGAAGCGATCTTGTCCAGATCAGCCCATCCTTCTGCCACCGGCCAACGGTAATATTCATAATACTGAACACGATATAGTTTATCACCATCCTTTCTCACCTTCATATCCAGGGGCTTCAGCACATTATCCAGGGTTTGGTCAACATCATTTCTGTATCGCCAGTCGGCATACTTTACAGTTTTCCCTGTTACCATAGAATCAGCATATTTGATAGTTACCCCATACCTGGTTTGAATATCACTCAGTACATCCTTCAATGGTTTTGCATACGAATTATCTGAATCCATTTGTGCCGGTAATTGCAGTGATACAATGAGCACGATTGCAAGGGCTATATGATTTCTTATTTTCATTTTCACGATATATTATTTAGATGGTTTCAATCCGCTATATAAAAGGTTTCTATCCAATACTGGCTTGGGAAAGAATAAACTGGCTATATACCCTACCAGTATTACCACCAGGTGACTGTAAACTCCCAGCATCAGCTTATGATGTTTAAAATTATAAGGTCCCAGATCTAATAACAGTTTCTTTTCTTTTACACCAATAGGTGTTGATGTCAAAAATGCATAGGAGGTAAATAATATACAGGCAATGATGCCAATATTCACTCCCTGCCTGTTGACCCGGGCACTAAGTATCCCCAATAAGAATATCCCAACGATGCCACCAGAGAAAATCGCATAAATAGTAAAGATCACACCCAATACTCCTTCGTTTCCTATATATAAATAAAGTGCCCCAATTGCAGCTGCCAGTATGCCGGATATGACCACAATTAATTTTCCGGCAAGCAGGTACTGTTTATCATCCTTACCCGGATTTATCCTCCGATAATAATCCTCCACCCCAACCGCTGCCATTGAATTGAGGTCTGCGCTTAAACTGCAAATAGCGGCTGAGACTAGCGCTGCCACAATAAAACCGGTAATTCCTGTGGGCAACTGTGTCATCATGAAATAAGGAAACACCTCTTCCGCTTTAGTTCCTGCAGGCAGAGGATTTTGTTTATAAAATACAAAAAGAGCGGTGCCGATAAGCATGAACAATACCCAAACAGGAACAGTGAGTGATATACCCAAAAGCGATGCCCTGATAGCGGAGCGATCCGTTTTCGCAGCCAGATAACGCTGGACTACTGTCTGATCAGTGCCATATTTCTGAATGGCATAAAAGGCCCCATTGATGATCATAACAGGAAGGGTGAGTTGTGACAGGTCTGTTCTATAGGGACCAAATCCCGTTCTACCATTGGCAGACGCAATAGAAACTGCCTCGGTTACACCGCCTTTAATCGATAACAATAAGATGCTTAAACAGATAATTCCACTGGCAAATAGCATGAATCCCTGGAACACATCAAGCCAGATAACGGCTGTTATCCCTCCTTTCAGATTCACTATTACTAATACAAAACTTACAATCACCAGTATAAGATAATCATTCATACCGGTCAGTTTGCCAATAGCAACCGCTATCAGGAATAGCACGGTACCCATTCCTGCAAACTGCCTGAGCACAAAAGAGGAGGAACTGTAATACCTCGCGAAAAGACCAAAGCGTTTTTCAAAATACTCATACGTACTTAGGCCGATAACCTTTCTATACAGTGGAACAATAAACCATATTGTTCCCATTAAAACCACCGGTACCATTAAGCCCTGTACCAATAGTATCCAGTTACTTGAATAGCCCTGCGCAGGATAGCCCAAAAAGGTAATACTGCTGATCAGTGTTGACAGCAGTGAAAGGCCCAATGCCCACCAGGGGAAATGTCCTTTTGATAGAAAGAAATTCTCTGTCGATTTCTGGCGGCCTGAAAACCGGAACCCAAGGTAAAGGGTAGCGCCCAGTACAATGAGAATGATCAGGTAATCCACCAGGTGTAAGTGATTCATTGGCGCCATTGTTATTTCTCTACAAACTCGCTGTCTCTGTATTTCTGCTTTAAGTTTTGTTTTTCTTCTTCCCCCATCCCGGCAAGCGGTGGCATCATGAAAGATTGACACAATTCTTTTTCTTCCATTAATACTTTTAATGCCCAAAGTGATTCTCCCTGCGTTTTCCCTTCCTGGTATATCTTACCCAACTTATCTGATAATTCCTGTTGCTTATAGGCATGATCCCGATCATTCTGTCCTACAGCAATAAACATTTCTGAATAGATATCCGGGGCAATATTTGCAGTGGAAGGGACCAGGCCATCTGACCCCTTAAATAATGCTTCGGCTGAGCGTGCGCCCCAACCCAGGAAATGACTGAAATCCTTGCGGTCCTTCCACAGCATGATGGATTGCTGCAAACGCTCATCATTCCGTTCTGAATCTTTTATTCCTACTATATACGGATCATAGCTCAACTCATCAATTAATGAAATGGGAATGCTCATGTGAGTGGTTGCAGGGATATTATAGATTATCAGTGGAGCCCTCAGCATTTCCACGAGATCAAGGAAATATTTTTTCATCTGGGATTCCGTTAATGAATAATAGCAGGGCAGGTTCGCCACCAGCACATCTGCACCATGATGCATGCAAAACCGTCCAAATTCTACTGATTCTTCAAAACAGTTGCCTGAGATACCGGCATATAATATGGTGTCCTGCATCTTTAATTTACCTGCCTTCCTCATGTATTTCTGCTTAAGGTCCAGCGATAAAGAAGCAAACTCGCCCGTGGTTCCCAGTATGAAAGGAGAGATCGAGTGTTCATAGAACATTCCGAATATCCGTTCCACTGCCGCCTTATCCAGTTTATTACCTTCAGTCAGCGGTGTTACAACTGGTGCAATAATCCCTCTATATTTCTTGTGAGTCATGATTCTGTCCTTATATGATATTAGCCAACTAATTTCTTGCAATCCACAGGCTCTATTTCCAATCGTTCACACCATCCCAGGAAGCTGTCATATATTTCATCCAATACCCCTTTTTGCTCCGGAGTCAGCTGCATGATATGCGCCCTGCTGATCATTCTTACAGGTAAACCCCGCTTGGCTAAAAAATATTTTGCACTCATCGGATAGGCGATATGGATAAGAGGGTCTACCCTGGTCAGCTCCCTTTGTAACCATTCTACTTCTTTCTTTTTTGAAGGGTCATTGGCGTTATTGCACATCCAGACCAGGATCTCAGGATAGAAATTGCCTGAAATAGACGACATACCCCTGGCACCAGCCTGTAAAGAAAATTGTGCATTCGGTGTATGGGCATCATAGAATTCCAGTTTATCATTTCCTTTTGCTACTTCCAGCTTTGCTTTTACATTTTCCGGAAGAATAGATGTGTCTTTATGATATACCAGCCGGTCAGCTTCCAGTAATTGCCTGAATATATCCGCACTCAGGATTCGTTTGTAGGGAGCAGGACATTCGTAAAGCCCTAAAGGAATAGGACCTGTGAGCTCAAACATCTTATCGAAATTTCGTAACAACACCTCATCAGTTTCACCTACTCTTGCAAAATGACCAGTGATCAGGATCACGGCATCAATTCCCGTATCATATATCTGTTTGGTAAATTCTGCCTTGTCTTCCAGCGTCAATCCAAAGGAACCTGTAGCTACTACAGGTACACGTCCATTCACATATTTTACTATATGCCTGGTAAGCTCCAGCCGTTCATCCTCTGAAATGCTGAACATTTCACTACTCAGGCAGTTAGCAAAGAATCCTTTCACACCAGCTGCAAGGTAAAAATCAACCAGGGTTGATACTACATCCAGATCAACTTTTGCCTTCAGGTTGAACGGCGTGATCATGACCGGCACAAATTTTTTATCGCTGTTATTCATATTTCTCCTGCTTCTACGTTTTGAATATTTCTATTTCTGATCCTTGTTATCAATAGGCCTGATAAGAATATTCCGAGGGTTCCTACTACAATGATCATATTCTTATGCAGGGGGCTTCTTAAAAACTGATAGCTCACGGGTAGCCGGTCGCTGAATGTCATCCATAATATTATTATGATGCCGATCAGTACGGCTGTAAAGGCTTCGGGACTACTTGTACGTTTACTGATCAATCCTAGCAAAAACAGACCCAACATTCCTCCTGCAAAAATGCCAGACAGTTCCCACCAAACATCCAGCAGGCTCCTGCTTCCGATCATGGCCAGACCGGTAAATAAACCAATCAGTCCAAAAATGATCGTGAACATTTTCAATACCATGAGTTGTTTCTTATCAGAGATTGAACGATTAACATATCTCTTATAAATGTCCATAGTAAACACTGTGGCCGATGAATTCATATTGGAACTGATCGTGCTCATTGCTGCAGATAATATAGCTGAAACAATTAACCCAACCAGGCCTGTTGGAATTTTTGTAACCATGAAAAATGGCAATACCTTATCTCCATAATCTGCAGGCCTCAATGATTGGGTAAGGCCCATAATCGTATGGGAATTTACACTTCCCTGTTCGGCTACTACCTGCATTTTTACAGGCTCTATCATTTCAGGGTTTACCTGGTAAAATGCATACAATGCAGTACCGATAATAAAGAACAGTAATGAAGCCGGAACATACATCCATACGCATAACCATATTGAACGACTAGCCTGTTTAGAAGATTTGGCGGTATGATATCGCTGGATATAATTCTGGTCCATTCCAAAATTGTTCAGGTTAATGAAGAACCCATAGAATAATATCACCCAGAAAGTGGATTCTGTCAGGTCTGGCGATAAACTGCCTAAACTGATCTTATGGTCTCTTGTTGCAATATCCCAGATTGCAGACACACCACCTGGCATCTGGCTAATAATGATCCCCAGTATTAATAATGCACCCAGTGTTTTAATAATACCCTGTACCACTTCCGTCCAAATTACCGCTTCCATACCTCCCATTACAGTGTATATTATAATACATATTCCCATCACGATCATGATGGAGGCCATTGAAAAACCAGTAAGCGCCTGCAGGCTTAATGCCATTCCAAAAAAAATAGAGCCCATCCTGGCAAACTGGGTCAGGAGGAAACAGATTACTGCATAAGTCCTTGCCCAGGGTCCAAATCTTTTTTCCAAATGCGTATAGGCGGATATTTCTCCCGTACTCCTATAGAATGGAACAAAATAACGTGAAGCAATCCAGGCTGCCAGTGGCATGGAAAGACTGAATACAAATGCATTCCAGTTACCTCCAAACGCTTTTCCCGGTACCCCTAAAAATGTATTGCTGCTTAAAAAGGTAGCGTAAATGGATAATCCTATTGCCCAGCCGGGAATCTTTCCGGAAGCGCTGGTGAATTGTTCCGTGTTCTTATTCCGCCTGGAAAAATAAAAGCCGATCATTACCATCGCAGTGAGGTAAATGAAGATGATGACGATATCCAGGACCGGCAGATTATTCATTACTATTAATCATCAGAGGGTTTTAAAGTCCTTGCTGTAATACCTGGCCATTGCTCATTCACAATGGGATCTCCTTTCAATTGGGAAGGATCAAGCACAACATGCTTAATTCTTTCCCTTCTCCAGGTATAAACAATATGCACCAGGCCATCCTTTGTTTGAATTACAGACGGATAAGAATACTGGCTTACCGGTGAATCTTCCAGGATCACCACTGCATCCCAGTTCTTTCCATCTTTTGAAACAGCCACGTTCAAAGGAGTGCGGGCGCCTTTTCCATTGGGAAGAGAGGCTTCTGGCTTCACATGATTATATACCAGTAATTGCCTTCCATCTTTCAGTGTCACAGCATCTGTTCCTGAATTATTATTGGGCAAAGAAGAGGCAGTCATGGCACTCCAGGTCTTGCCTCTATCACTGCTCCAGGATTCATTGATGGTTCTGTTCTTACTCCTGCAAAGAATCTGCATACGACCATCTGAGTAAGTCAATATGCTGGGCTGAATGGCACTGACTAATTTCCCATCATTCAATGAATCTGTTTTTGACCAGGTATGACCATTATCCTTAGTTAATTCAAAGTGCACTTTCCAACCGGTTCGCTCTGTACTGCTGGGACACCACAAAGTTCCGTCGATCATTACCGGTTTATTTTTTATAGGGCCGAGATATCCTTCCGGCAATGCTTCTCTTTTGCCCCAGGTTTTGCCATTGTCTGTTGACCGGGTCATCCAACCTGTCCATCCAGCCACATTAGGCCCAATCTTAAAGAATAATAATAACTCTCCGCCAGGCACCTGGTAGAGAACCGGATTATAACAGGCATATCGTACACTGTCATTCATTACACCGTCTGCCACCTTAACGGGCACAGTCCATTTATCATTAACAAGTCGGCTGGTCCAGATACATACATCTTTATTTCCTTCCTTTGTTCCCCCAAACCAGGCAGCTATCAATCCTTCCGGTGTTTCAGCAATTGTAGAAGCATGGCTTTCAGGGAAAGAAGTTCTTTCAAAAATGAATTCATCTTTTATAATTCCTTTCCGGAACCGGTCATTAACCTTAAAGTGATAGTCCCCGGAAGGGATCTCAAAGCGGAAATAAAGTCCATCCATTCCGGTATACTTAATTGCATCATTATCCTTTACTGGTATATCTCTTTCAGTGATCTCATCCAGGTTCTTTGCTGGTATGTACACAACTGCAGAGGTATTTGCTGGAATGCTGATCCTCCATTCAAAGGATGGACCAGTCAGTTTCTTTTCCCAATCGCTACTGATCAATCCATAAGGTGAGTGATAAAAAGCATTTGTCCATTGTAAACCGTCAATGATCTCCGGCTTCATGATGATCTTTTTAAATCCGGGCTCAGACCTGTCTGCTTTTATACCTGCTACATTCTCATTCAGCCAGATCAATAGATCACCGAGCAGCATCACATGATTCTGAGAGTTCATTTGCGGATTGGCAGTATTGCCATTCCAGAGTTCCCAGATAGTAGTGGCGCCATTATTCGCCATGTATCCCCAACTCGGGTACGATGTATTGGAAGCGAGTGTATAGGCAATATCCGAACGCTGAAAATCGGAAAGACCGCGCATCAGCCATTGAGTACCGATCACACCGGTACTTATATGCATATGATCTGTTAGCTTAATCCGGTTATATAAATTATTAAATACGGCATCCCTAAGGCTATCAGCCGTTATCCCGAAATAAAGCGGAAGGAGATTAGCAGTTACCGTATTATTATCATAAATTTTTTTCTGTGCGTTAAAGAATTTCTGGTTAAAGGCCTGTTTTACTTTTACTTCCTGGTCCTCGTAAACTTTGATATCTCCCGGCTTTCCTGCCAATGCCGCAAATCGTTTCATATACTGTAATAACCAATAGTAATAAGCGGTGGAGATCAGTTCTCCTTTGGTGGTACGCAGGCTATCTGTTGAACGGATAAGTTCCAGTGATTCCGGGGGCACACACCAGTCTCCATATTTGTCTTTTGTCAGGATATTGTTCTTCATGTATTTCGTCCGCATATATTCGATCCATTTCTTCATGGAGGGATAATGAGCAATGATCGGCTGCTTATCACCATACTGCCTGTATAACATATCTGCGATCAGGATATAAGTGCCCGGCCAGGTCATATTATCACTGTAATAATTCCAGAAGGCAGGTGCAACATCAGGAATAGCTCCTTCTGCCGTTTGCGATTGCTCTATATCGTTCAGCCATTTTGCATATAAATTGCCGTTGTTAAAGAGGAAGGCTTCTCCACCCGCGCCCGTTGAACGATCTCCCAGCCAGGGCTGCCGTTCATTGCGTTGAGGACAATCGATGGGCATGCCTTTATAGTTAGAAGCAATTCCCCACCAGGCATTCCGGTATATTTTATTAATGGTATTATCAGAACAGGAAAAGCGTCCGGACCTTTCCATATCGTCATATACAAAATGACCTTCAAAATCCTGCAATTGAGGCGTCCGTGGGTATCCTGTGATCTCCACAAAGCGAAATCCGTGCGTTACAAACGTTGGCTGCCAGCTTTCCCTGCCTTCACCTTTTAGTGTATAGATATCTGTAGCCCTTGCATCCCGAAGATTGGCAACATATAATTGTCCATCAGGCTGCAGGCTTTCAGCAAATCGCAATTTTACCCTGTCTCCCTTCTTTCCTTCTACATTCATTTTCACCCAGCCGGAGAAATTCTGTCCAAGGTCAAGAACGTATTTTCCTTTCTCAACCTCTTTTAATGAAACAGGTTTAATGGTATCCATGATCTTCATGGGTGGGATCATCTGGGCAGCAAGGATGCCAGGAGGCGCTTTCACCAGTTGTGGACGCATCCATTTACTGTCATCATATTTTACAGAAGTCCAGTTACCCAGCTCCTTTGTTGCATCATACTCTTCCCCATCATATTCATTATTAGTACGGATAGGACCATCGGCAGTTAATTTCCAGGATTCATCACTCGTTACCTGTTTCTTTGTTCCATTCGCATATTCAATCTCCAATTGTAACAGCAACCTGGGATAACCAAAGCTGTTAATCTTTTGTGGCTTGTAACCCTGCCGCATGGTGAAGTATCTTCCATTACCGAGAACCGTTGCAATTGCATTCGCTCCATTAATGATATTAGTGGTTACATCATACGTATTATATAATACCGATTTCCGGTAATCAGTGGGTGCAGGTCCCAGGCCAGAGCCTGAGACCTTTTTGCCATTGATAAACAATTCATAGAGTCCGAGACCAACTATATATACGGTTGCTCGTTTGACCTGTCCCGGAGATTGAAACTCCTTCCGCAGGTAACGGGCAGATAATCTGGACCATTGGGTGATACTATCCCAGGGAGCCGCTTTATCATAACCGATCCATTTAGCCTTCCAATCAGTTTTATTCAGCAATCCCATACTCCAGGAAGCAGGCTGACTCCAGGCGGTTTCTCCTTTAGTGGTATACACTTTTACTTTCCAGAAATATCTGCCTTTAGTTGTTAGTGATTTGCCTGCATAGGAAACCATTATGGAAGAAGATGAGATGATCTTTCCCGGGTTCCATATATCTCCTTCATTTTTATCCAGTAATTCTTTTGAAGAGGCTACAAGGATATGATAGGCAGTTTGCTTTGTGTCATTTACCCTCGATATAATTTGCCAGCTTAACCTGGGCGATTTCGCATCGATTCCCAATGGATTCTCCAATTGTTCACATCTCAGATGGGTTACAAATACGGACTGCGCCTGCAGCCAATGCGACACCAAAAAAGAGAAAATAGTTAATATGAAAAGTCGTTTCATAAGTTTGCTTTATCTGAAATTGAACCACAGCACCAGCTTTAATGCTCTTGCAGGGTCCTTCTCATAATCATAAAACCCGTATTTCATTCCCTGCGGGCCGGTAGATTCCTTTGTCTGGCTCTTGGTGCCAATTGCAGGAATTCCCTGCATAAAGGAAATATCACCAGAAGGAAATATGGGTTCATAGTTATGCCACTGATCAGTTTTCCATGTCGGGGTAAATAGTCGAAGAAACACATCTTCAGTTTCGGTGCCCACATAGAAAGAACGATTATCATTTAAAAAAAAGCGACTCCAGTACATATTGGCGTAATAGCCTTTGAATTCAGGATAGATCCAGGGATACTCACCAGTCTCCGTTTTATTATAATCCTTTTTCCAGACACCAAACTGTCCTCCCTTCATCCGGTTTTTCCAAACCCTGTATGGGCCGTATCCCATATATTCTACCTGCCTGATCCTGTTCTCCGGGAATGAAAAATTAATGCCCACCATTGTGGAATAGAATTCTGCTGGAAAATAGTTGACCTCCATTCTAACAAGGCCAGATGGATAAATGATCCATTGAAGGGTATTATAGCCCGACCTTCTATCAAACTTTGAGCTGATAATAATATCAGATCCGATCTGTCTGGCCGCAAGACCAGAAAAATTATTGACTCCTTCCTGGATCACGGGTCCGTTATTAAATGGCAGAGACTTGTTTTCAACCTCAACTGCGGAAAGAATTCCGGTACTTTTTTGAAAGCTCAGTTTTACTCCTTTCGCAGTTACCACAAAGAGACTATCAGTCTCTATCAATTCCGGGACTTTGCTTCCATGATCCTTTGCCATATACCGGTTAAAATAGATTGGCTGGATCAACGGAAAACTTTTGGTCATTATTTCCCTGTTGAATTTGTCTTTAACTGTTATATACAATACCTGGAAGCCCATCCACCCTGCGGGAAGATTTACTTTCAAAATTCCCTTTTGAAGCGGTTTGATATCCGGCGCATTTATGGTTCCCTTAACTGAAGCCAGCTTCGGATCCCAGGATTTCAACTCATAACTGAATTTACATTGATTGATATTGGTAAAATGATACCGATTCTCGATTGGGAAGTTAGCATCCGAACCAGACGTTATTTCCTTTTCTTCAAAATGAACAGGGCTCCAGATGGCTTTGATGGCATAATAACTACCCTCTTTTTCATGATACGGTCCCATAATCCCATCTGCCGCACGAAATTTATCTGTATCCAGGGAATCATGCAGATCGCGTCTTACCACTCCCTGGTCAGCGAAATCCCACAAAAAGCCTCCCGCATATAAAGGTTTACGCCACATCATTTCCCAATAATCTTCAAGACCGGCACCATGCCCTCCGTCAAACCATCCATGTAGAAACTCAGTTGGCATGATAATACTATGTCCATGGTCATAGTTCCCAATCCCATAGTCATACTGCCGATAATGCTGCGTTTCTATTCCGCCGTAATTTTCCCAGGGATGAACTACTCCCCGTTGCTGGATATCGTATTGATCAAACAACGTATCAAGTTCCAGGTTATGTCCACCCTCATTACCATTTGACCATAACACAATGGACGGATGGTTCACATCATGGTCAATCATTTCCTTTAGCAGTTTAGTTCCAGTAACAGTAGAATAATGACCATGCCAGCCAGCCAGTTCATCCATAACAAATAGTCCCAGGGAATCACAGACATCCAGGAAATGATCATCGGGCGGATAATGGCTCATGCGAACTGCATTCATATTCATGTCTTTCATCAACAATACATCATCAATGCTTATCTTTTTACTGGTTGTTCTTCCGCTGGTTGGCCAGAACGAGTGACGGTTCACTCCTTTCATTTTTACTTTTACCCCATTAACATAAATCCCGTCCCTGTATCTGATCTGTATGGTTCTGAATCCAAATTTCTGTTGGACCTTGTGAAGCGGGATGTCACGATTAACCAGGGTAAACTGCGCGGTATATAAGGCTGGTGATTCTGGAGTCCACAGTGCAGGAGAAATAACCCTGCCGTAATAAATTAATGCAGTATCTCCTTCTTTTTCCTCCGATAAATACAAATTATTAATCAATTTTCCCTGCTGATTCAATATCTTGACGCTTACTCCAGTTATATTTTTACCCTTTATATAAACTCTTGCTTTAAAGTCGCCGTTTGCTTTTGCATCAATAGCTAATCTTTCAATATGGTTCACAGGTAATGCCTCCAGCCATACAGGCCTGAATATCCCGCCGAAGATCCAGAAATCACCACTGCGCTCTGCTGCATTCACGCTTGCATCTGAGGAATGTTTGGAAACTTTTATCTCCAGTAAATTCTCTCCTTCGAAATTGAGCAGTTTTGAAATGTCATATTTAAATGCATAAAAAGCCCCGCGATGAGTTTCTCCGGCACTCTTCCCATTGATTTTTACTTCTGTATCGGTCATTGACCCTTCAAATACAATATTCACCTGCTTATTCTTCCATTGCGCTGGTACGCGGAAACGATATTTATACATCCCCTGCTCCTTACCTCGCACACTATCCGGTGAAAACCCATAATCATATTTACCAAAACCCTGCAATTCCCAACAGGAAGGAACAGGAATGGTAACCCATTTACCTGCACTCATTCCTCCCGTACAATAAAACTCCCAGGGTACTGTATTATCATTTCCGGTTCCTGAGAGATATAATTTTTCGGTTGATTGCGCGGCAAGCTCTCCCTGATCCTTTATAATAAAGAATAGAGCGAGACCCAGGAATACCATCCTTTTCCTGCTTATATATTCTATAGCCTTCCGGCCTTTCATTTTTAATTAAAGGCTTGCCTCAATTTTACATAACACTTCTGCCCTTTTCAATAATTTTCCATTGGCGTATACACTTAGGCCTTTTCCTTTTTTATACTTCTGACCGCTCTTATCCCAGATAATAGTAATGATCTTACCATGATACAATACGTTATCCAGGCAAAACCAGTCCCATTTATTGGAAGGCAGCAGAGGATTTACTTCAATGATATTATCTGCTCTTGGCCGTAAACCAACCAGCCCCGTGATCAAAAGGTCATTAAAGGTTGAATGATTGTAATACCGGCTTCTTTCCTGGTCACCCTTTAGCCAGTAACCTGTTTTCTCATCCAGGTACTCACCTACATAAGGTTTGCCACGATAATACTGTGATTCCACATAGGTTTCCAGCAGATCAAAATAAAGGCTGTCTGTTACAGTCTTTTGCTGGTGATTATTCATCAGGTTGGCCATTGCCGTCAATGTTTGTGAAGTGGCAAATGGCCAAACAGCTCCATCCCATTCACAATTGCAGCAGCCATGCATGCGAAATTGCGGATGGCTCCTGTCTGCCGTAGTTATTCCAAATGGCGCACAGAATTGTTTGGTATCTGCAAGGCTGGTCCAGGCCACATCATACTGCGCATCAGGCATATTGAAGTACCAGGGAATAAAGCCTATTTCTTCTTTTACATTGGCGCTTGTATCTGCTTCCTTCAATACTTCAAAAAAGCGATGGTTATTATTCCAGAGTTTCGCTTGTGTAAGCTGCTTGATACTATCAGCTTTCCTGTTATACAGGGCAGCAGTTTCTGGCTGATGAGCCAGGCTGGCGATAGATGCAATTGCTTTTGCATTACCATACATATATCCATTGATGGAAGGTCTTGCATTCTTCTCCCGTCTTCCGCCACTGATCGTTTCTTCCATTGCATCCCTAACATCATATTGCCAGAATAATCCGCCCGGCAATTTCTTATCATGCTCCCAGGCAGTATAGTCCGCTTCCAGATCTGGCAACAGGTTTACAACAAATGCAGCGTTGTTGTTGACAAGGTACCGGTTATAAATAGCATCGCTAGCCCAGCTACTGTACGCGCGCAATTTACTCATGGGCCTTCCCTCATTGCCACGGAACCATACCATAATATTGTTGTCAAGGTAACGCTGGTCGTGCAACCACCTGCCTTCGTAAATATGATGTCCCAGGGCACTGCTGATCATATTGTATTTATCAGCATAATTCCGCTGGATAAGGAACTCTGTAAAAACAAAGCCTTTCTCAGTTTTCTTTATATGCTTACGAATGGTCCACCAGCGATAATAAAATATCTCCTCAAAATTCTGTTGAGGACATTCAAACAGGGGAATATTCTTTTGCATCCACTGCCATGCACTGTCGTTTGGAATGGCCTGCTTTATATTCTCATCCTCCATCCTGTTGAAGTAATCGACATAATGCTTAAATGATGCGGCTTTTAATACAAGTGGTTTGCTAATCTGGCTAAATCCCTGGCTTACCAGGCAGATACCAGTCAGTAATATGATTAACCGCTTCTTCATTTGCCGGCAGCTGTTTTAAGATAATCTATCGAATAAACTGCTTCCTTATCCTTTGCATTTGGATTAGGCAGATCATACATTTGATCAGTGGGAGTATCAGCATCAGGGAAGCGACGAGCAATACCTGTCCGGAATACAATTCGCTCCACGCTTTCAACTGGGGCAAAGCATAAATTATTGATCGGGTTCTTTCCATTTATGCTAACTGTAAAGAAGCGTGTGGAAGTATTCAGGTCAATTTTAAATGAAACCGGCTTTCCTGCCTCATATTTTCCTACGGCTCTGTTCCTGTATCCCGCTTTGCTGAGAATATTTCCGGTAGAATCAAATACCAGACGCAGGCAGGGAGTACCTTTTGCGTCCACCAATTCAATTTCCAGCCCTCCATAGCTGTTTTGTTTAGGCGTAATAACAAACTCTGCTGTCAATCTTTTTGAAACGGGAAATATCCTTTCTGCCTTTGCAAAATCAAATGGATCACTGTCTTTCAGTACCAGTGCTTTCCCATTACCATTCTTCTCAATGCTTACATTACACCAGAGCGGACTGTAGATATTCCAGTTAGCCAATTCATCTCCGTCTTTCATGGAACCAAAAACATCATTAACATGTTCAGTAGCCTTATCCCTTACTGGCACAGGTATCCTGCTGATCCAGATATCTTCCTTATTCATGCTATAAGTCACCCATACATTTCCATCGGGAGGCGTTCCATCCATTTCCTGTATACCTCGTACATATTGCGGGCCGTAGGATTTATAAGCTCCGCCATAACGTAATGAGGTGATCTCCCCATTTACCAGTAGCAGATTCTTATAATTCAAACCATCATCACTAACGGATAATGCCAGTGGCCAACGGAATTCTGAAGGATTATACACCGTTACATATTTACCATCACTCGTCCTTTGCGCCCATATCTTGGCATTTGCATTTACAAAACCTGGGCCTCTGACAGGGCTATATTGCCAGGTCTTTCCCTCATCTTTTGTAATACTCGTTAACGCATATTTCCAGAACCCAACGGCTCTGCCGTCTGGAAGGTGATAATAGCTTAATGCCTTAAAATCCATTTTCAGTGGGATCAGGGGATCATTCCGGTCTGCCTCTTCTACCATCTGCTGCATCAATAAAGGTGTGGATAGTATTTCCTCACAGGCAGCTACCAATCCTTTATCCTTCGAAGTCTTAAAAAAAGGATAGTCAGTGTTCTTTTCAGAAAAATCATGGTTGTAACGGAGAAAATAGATCGGGCCATAGGTTCCATCTGCTTTTATCTCCCGTATTACACGACCAATTCCATTTCCATCATTCGGATCATCTCCTTTACCCAGTGCAATGCCGTAATAAGCCAGCGCAAATAATCTTTTGCTTTTGGCTGTATAGAATCCAATTCGCTGGTGCATTACTGCATCTGTATTATGGGCAGTGTCCTTTTCTCCTTTCTTTACAAATCCATCTGGTATCCTGTAAGGAGGAAATAGCACAACAGGGTCTGTCCAATGATAACCATCCTTTGAAGTTTGCAATACTGTGCGACCAGGTGGTACATGTTCCCCAACCGGATTGGAAAGAAATTCGAGATAATAAGTATTGTTCCAGTATGCGAGCATCGGAGCATGGTTATACGTCCAGTTATTGGTAGTATTACTCCTATTTGCCCGCATGGTCTGTATATTATGTACACCAATGGCAGGACTTAGTTGCCCATGATGATAATCTACATTCACCAGGGTTTTACCAGTATATCTTGCCGTGTCCTGGGCATTAACATATAATACCAGAACTGTTGCAATTGTAATAGCCAGTATTCTGAATAAATTCCTCATCCCTGCTTTGAATATTTAATTAAATGCTTCACTATCTTTTTTTTAACTGTGAGTATAGTACCATGTTTATGTCCTTTGGGAACAGAAACCTCATTGGTTATATCCCGGAAATTCACAAAATCATGGGTAATTGCTGCGCCGTAAATACTTTTCCGGTAGGAATCATAATAGATCAGCCAGTTATCTTTGACTTTTACAACAGCCGGTCCTTCCGTAAACTGCTCCGTAAAAGGTTTAGATACGTTTGTATAGGGCCCCAACGCTGAATTGGAAAAAGCTACTTTGATATCGCGTTCCGGTCTCGTATTATCTTTCAACACCAATACATAATCATGCTGCCCTTTCTTCAGGATCACACAATCAATTACACTGAATTTGGGATCAAGAAACAAACGTGTTGGTGTGAATGACTGAAAATCCTTTGTAGTGGTCACATATATCCGGTGATTATTGCTGTCTGGTTCAATCCCTTTTTCAAATCTGCCGGGAATTGCAGATGCCCATATAATAATGAATTGCTTACTGGCATCATCATAAAAAAGTTCCGGTGCCCACACATTTACTGTATTGGGCTCATATTCCATTGCCGGTATCATTTTCTCATCACTCCAGTGGATCAGGTCTTTTGAAGAAGCATAACCAAATCCTTTATCTCCTCGCCAGCTGCTGGTCCATACCAGGTGAAATATGCCATCTGGCCCCTGTACCATCGACGGATCACGCATTACTTTTTGATTGCCGATCGACGGCTTCAGGAATACCGTATCCAGGTCAGTCCAGTGATAACCATTATAACTGTACAGCATTCTTAACCCCTGATCCGCTGGCTCATGAAAGGAAGTGAATAGATAGACCTTTGATGAGCAGGAACACAATAATACAACAGCCATAAGGCTGGTAAATATTGCCAAATTTCTGCCTCTTCTGCCTGGTCTCATTCCTTTTTCTTTTTAATTCAGTTTTTCCAAAACCAGTACCCAGTCATTTCCATTTTCTTCTGTTCCAGGTGGATCAAATGTTCCAACCCCTGTATTTCCGATTGTACCGGTATCAATTTTTTTTCCAGAGCGGGGATCAAACCAGTATGCCTTCAGTGTTTTTCCCGCAAGCTTACCCATTTGTACCTGAATTATCCGGCCGGTGTAAGTATATAATAGGGCGTAATCCTTACCCCGCATAGCGGCCACTCTTTGATATTGTTCCCCATTATTTACAACAAGGCTTTGATCAGGCACCCTGTCAAAATAGGAATGGGATAATAACAGCTGTTTAAGGTATTGAACCTGTGAAGCCCCAGGTGAATGTATTTTTTCCTTCCAGGAACCTTTTACATCATAGTTGGCATCAGCATCGCCTGGTTTATGAAATTGCATTACTGAATTTTCACCATAAGTAAAACCGGCACCGCCTGCAAATACTTCCCAGTAAGCATACCGGCGAACGTCTGCTGCCGTCCATTTCGGACGGCTGTAATCATGAAGGCCCTGCGGAATGTTTTCATAAGAAGGTTCTCCATCCATCGTAGGTTTAACAGGCTTTAATGCATAATCTGCCTGAACATATTTCCAGTTATCTTCCCCATAATGATTTGGCTCACCAGTTGTTGTATCCTGGCTGTAATTCCGGTGACCGCTCTGAAACATATTGAAATCAAGCCAGGTTTCTTTGTGAAACCATTCTGAAGAAGACGCTCTTCCCCTGGGGTGGTAGGTTTGCAAGTGATTGGGATCGAACCTCTTTATGGTTGTACCAATCATCTTCCAAACTCCAATTGAATCAGTCCCTTTTATATCACCCCCATTCAACCACACAATGTTACTTCTGTCCTTAAAACGCAGTGCAAGGAATCTGGCATAGACCGCAGCCTGTTTAACACTAACTTTCCCGCTTTTTACAATGCTTCCCCAAACAGGCACCAATCCCACATATAGTCCTCTTTTGGCAGCTTCATCAATTATATAATCAACGTGGTCCCAATAATCATACGCTTTTGTATCCCTGTAATCATTGCCCGGCGTGATCAATGGTTTTGATACATCCCCATTTTCCAGCGCCGGATCTCCATATACATTTTTTTCATTTGCTTCATGCAATACCATTACCTGGATCAAATTGAAACCCTGGTCCTTTCTAGTCTGGAGGTATTCAACTGCATCTTCCCGTGAGGTTTTTGAAAATAATAACCAGCCTGTATCCCCCAGCCAGAAAAAAGGTTTGCCATCTTTTGTTTGAAAGAATCGTTTATTGGAGGATATGGAAAGCGCCTGCAATGGTTTAACCTGTGCATTTGTATACAGGCACAAAAGTATTCCACCTGCTATAAACAGCTTTTTCATTCAGATTATTATGATTACTATAGTATTGTCCCGATAGCTATCAGGATTATTTCTTCTTCAGCCACAAAACCCAATTGCCTCCGGCAGGTTTGCTCATACTTATTAACTTTCCACCTTTTACCGCTTTGTCCTTTTTGTCCTGTCCATTTATTGTATTTATCCAAACGGCGTCATAATTACCGGCAGCAGGCTCAGCAGAAAGGCTATTACCGGCTGACTCATATATTATATACCCTGTCTGGGCATTGGACAATTCCCATTGTTTTGAGCCTCCTTTCGTTACGGGCCGCATTTTTGAAGCAGCTGAAAGAAATTCTTTATTTTTTATATTCAGGTTGGCGAAAGATCCTCCTGCCATTAGCACTGGCCAGCCATACCTGTCATAAGCGTCAGCCGAATACATAACTGCCTTATCCGGAAATCTGGTTTTGTATTCCAGTACTGCCCTGTAAACCTGTTCTGGTGAAGTGCTCTTTGGATTTAACAAACGGGCATGTTGCCGTGGAGCAAGGCTTTGTCCTCCCTTTGGTTCATACCCAATTCCATCAGCCTGGTAATACCAGTAGCGTATATCAATAATATCTATCAGTGATGCAAAAGCGGGATTGGCCAGAATCGCATCCTGTACATCCCGGGTAGTAGCCAGACCAATTAGTTCCTTTTTACCTTTTTCCTGTTCCCATTCACGGATAGTATTCAGCCAAAACTGTACAAAATGTAATGGACCGGTGAATTCTTCGCCAATTAGCTGGATGACTCCGTTATTATTACTAAAATTATCAAGGCACTGCCGAATGTATTTCCTGTTCAACTCACGACGAACAGCGATTGAAGTATCATAAAACTGTTCCGCCATAAATAATCTTTTATCTCCGGCATAAGGAACAGGTTCGGGGAATCCGGTACTATTTATATTATTCGCAGTGCGCCATGGGAAATCAGCATAGTGCGCTCCTGCTTCGATAATATTGTGTTGAAAATAATCCTGGTGAATAAGTACAAGTCCCTTTTGATCCGCGAGATCTGCAAATTGTTTTAATCGGTTCCAGTACCAATAATTATATTTTGTAAGATCGTATTTGCTCAATCCATCCCAGGCCAGTTCTTTTCCACTACGCGCAAAAGGCAATTCATAGAATGGCGGCCATACATCCCCATCCATCCGGCGAATACGCTCATGATCATCTCTCCTGCGGTCATACCATAATCCATAGTTCTGCTCAATGGCAGTAATATTTTTGGAAAGCATAGTATCCGTCAATGCAGTCAGGTCATCAGTTAATCCATTACCGGTTCTGCCAGGGACATACCGTGTGATGGCAGGGCCTGCTTTTACAGCTGCATATAGTCTTGAAGAGCCATTCCACCAGGGAACACTTGATCTTGCTCCAAGTACCAGTTGATCACCACGTACAAGCCAGCCATTCTTTATTTGCAATGCCGGGGCTTTGGTAGTCACTGCTGCCTTAGGAATATCTGTTTCTTTGATTGTCTTGATATAATTACCCGGAATCGTTAAAGGTTCTCTTTTCGGTGCTTCGAGTATATACTCCAAAACTGTTTCTGCAGGGGCGTAAGCAATTTTCGTAAGCGCTGCTGCCTGCTCCACTGTGGGACTGCTGGTAGCATCAGTTTCAATATCCATTACCTGCACACGATCTTTCAATGGCTTACCCAGCCTTTCCTTTAATTGCTGGTAATACAGGCTTCGGGGTTCAATACTATTATTGGATTCACCCCAGTATCCATCACCTGAAAACTGGCTCCATGAACCTAATGACCAGTTTTGAGCCGTTGGTGGTTTATAACAATCAATTCGTGCGGCCGAACAATTCCATAATACACTATTGGCAATATTCCAGCCCGCTCCCTGTCCGTCTTGTCCACGATTCATAAAGCTAATAGCCTGTCCATCCACTGTAACTATATCAAATAAAACTCCAGAGGACCAGCTATCCAACCCTCCGCTAAATCCATAAGGCTGTTGGGAATGGCATTGAACAAATGCATTGGGACCTGGCGCACAAAAGCCTGTTCCAAAATCATGCATGCCATTTTCTCCATAGCAGCGTTGAAAAAGTGTTTGCTGACCTTCCGTATAAAAAGTGTTTCTCCGTTCGCCTCCTATTTCTGAAACTGGTTGCTGAGATATGCAGTCTTCAACAGTTGCCCTGCTGGATGTTCCATAAACAGCAACTGCACTTCCGGCAAAATGTTTAAACACTATCTGTCTCACCCAGGTATCTATGGAATTATCCATACTAATTGCATTCCATGCATGGTCTTCATCTTTAGGATTAGAAGAGTCATAGGTTGAAACCAGTTGAATGTTTTCGACGCCACAATTACTGATTCGACCAGGCCAGGAATACCCAATTATAAATCCACCTCCATATCTTTTATCCAGCGCAGTAGTGAGCGGCACGTCAATGTTAACGCGGTTTTCATTCATTGCGGTTATAACGCGGCTCCATACAATTTCCCGCTGTCCCGGTTTCCATCCCAGCGCAGTAATACCTCCACCGAAATGTTCTGTTCCCAAATCTGCGATCCATTGCGCTGTTGATTCCCTGATAATAAGGACGCTATCGCCTACCTTAAAACTTTGATTTTGTTGAACCGAAAAGCTATTGGCATTTACAGGAACATATTCATCATTAATACCCCATCCTGCGGACCAGAGCTTTATGTCATTTTTTCCTCTTATTTGTATCAACGTTGCACGGTCCCGGCTTGTACTGCGGATAATTGTTCCACCATCCGTTGAACCGGAACCTCTGAGCACTACTCCGGAATTTCTAATTAAGAGGCTACCATCCACATTATAAGTCCCTTTTTCAAGGAATACAGCACCACGAAATCCATTTTTATCAAGCGGCAGTTTTCCTACATAATCTATTGCAGTCTGAATAAGCGCAGTCGCATCACCTGCAATAAGAGGTACAAATACGCCATTGGAAATGTTAGGTATCGATTCTTCACCTGCCTTATACCCGCAGTAGGAAAAATCAGGAATGCGGTTACCCAATGAATCTGGAGAATAATGCAGTTTTCCCTGCGACCATGAGATCGGGGGTTGCGATTTTGTCGCAGCCTTCTGTGCGTTAAGAAATAGAACAGGAATAACCAATGCCAGTCCCAGGCATATTGCTGAAACGCGACATTGGTTATTCCTGCCTATTGTTAATTGATCATCCAAAACAGTAAGATATTGTTCGATAAAGGTCGCTAAAGCCATTAACTCCCGCAACCTTAAAACTTAAGCACAATTATGTATTAAAATCCTTTCAACGGCTGAGGCGTAACATTCTGTACAGGCACCACACTGTTAAGGTATTCTTCAATGTTTGTATAGGTCTTTCCTTTGCTGATCTGACTCGCATCCGCCGAATTATTGGGATTCAGCCCGATCTTCTTCTCATAATCATCTGGCATACCATCATTATCAGTATCCTTATATGGAGTGCCCTTGTATTCCGGATAACCTCCTACCTGTGTTACATCTGTGATGATGCCTTTTTTATAAGAATCGATGGGTGCACGTCTATGCTCAAACTGAGTAGTGGGCAGCTTCACACCTTCAATATAATCAATCTTGCCAGTCCTCACCTGTTTAGTGATCCGCAAATCAACTGGATCACGTTTTGGCAGGGTAGCACCAGCATTATCCAGTACATATTTTCTGGCGTCATCAGCACTTACAAGCGATACTGGGGCCATTGGCAAAGGTTTATCCACTTTCATATAGGCTGTATATTCCCCTGCATTTGGCAGTTCTTCCACTTGCACACCACCATTCCAGTTGTCTTTGGTAACAGCAGGATAGCCCTCCATTATATTACCATTTACATAAGCACGGCCATATACTTTATATTTTAATTTACTCCGTCCGCTTTCAGGTTTAAGTATCCTGTGACCTACATTGTTATCCTTAGGAGTGGAAGGGCCAGGCTGAAAATAGTTATTAATAATATTGTATCTGGCCCTGTAATCACCTCCGTCTACCGAACGATGAACCCAGTTGAACACTACATTATTGATGAAATTGAAAATACCATTCTCGCCAACGGAAGGATTTCGACCTGTATTATTAGCCCAGAGATTTCTGGTGAACGTACAATTCTCCCCTCCTAATGTACTACCAAATGAATGGTTCCAGGTATCCAGTGCTTCTGCGAAAATGGAATTCTGGATGGTAATATTAACAGTCGGGAATTTGTCTTCGATCTTTCCTGTACTATCATTATACATATGACGGTACATACTCATGTTCTCGTCCAGGCCCCAGCTGGCAGATACGTGATCGATCATGATATTGCCGATTGGGTTGCCGCCGATAGCATCATCCCTGCGACCAACCCATGTTTCACCTCTGCGGAAACGCATGTACCGAATGATCACATCATGTGTATTGATCCATACGCTTTCTCCAGCAATACAAACGCCATCGCCAGGAGCTGTCTGTCCTGCTATAGTAATATAAGGAGCTCTGATGATCACAGGTGTTTTGATACGAATGATACCTGCTACATTAAATACGATTATTCTGGCACCACCCTGTTCAACAGCCCAGCGGAAACTTCCTGGACCATCATCATTGAGATTTGTTACCACTATCACTTTACCACCACGTCCGCCAAAACTGTATTTACCTCCTCCTTCTGCACCGGGGAAAGCAGGCACTTCTGCCTGTGGCAATTCATCTGGTCTTGATGCCCATGGAATATAAGGCTTTCCTTTTTTTGCTTCTGCATCGATAATGGGAAGAGCCTCCGCCCATGCTTTATCAGAATGAATACGTGCAGCTTCCAATAATGAATCAGAAGAACGCTGCACATCAGATGTGATGGTTGGATACTGTGCATGTGCTGCAAAAAGAATTCCTGTAGTAGTGGCGAGAGTAAATAATTTTTTGAAACTATACTTCATGATGATTAAGTTGGATTATATCAGATCAATGATATTATTTAGACGATTTCTATTGCTTAAAGATGCATGTTTAATAAAAAGTTTTTTCAATAGTTACTTTATTAAATACCATGAGCCGTAAGCACCGATTATTTGATACCGGAGCCTGCAGCTCATAGTCCATTCTGTCAATTACGCTGTACTGTTATACTCTACTGTCTGTAGTCAAAGGTTCCTTCAGCACCATTATAATCCTGCCACCCTTTTGTCTGCGTCAACCATGGATTATTTGATAAGATGGCGCTTGTTAATCCTGAAACATAATAGTTTGATCTAAACAGAATATTAATTGGAGTCGTACCATCTCTGTCCCATGCCTGGTCTAACGGAGTCATCACCAGTCTGGTTTGATATAAGGTTTTCAACTTTCCAATTTCTGTAGCGAAATTTGCTGCTGTTCCATCAGGATCAATAGAAATATTTCTTTCTGCAGCAGGAATTGGATCAGTATTAACAGGACTAAATACTTTTGCCTGCCAGTAATAACCCTGACGAGTGGTACCATTGAATACTGGTATTCCTAATTTAGCATTTGTATCATCACCAATGCCCGCATCATCACTGTACAACATCCAGCGTTGCATATCCCAGAAACGCTTTCCTTCGTAAGCAAGTTCTACACGGCGTTCATATAAGCAGGCTTCCAAAGCTTCATATTTTGTTGCAAGAGTCCCAATGCCATAGTTATTGGCATTTGGAATACCTATACGCTTACGTATTTTGCCAAGATAAGCAACTGCATTATTTATATCTCCCTTACCTGCATACGCTTCAGCAATGTTTAACAATAACTCACCATATCTATAATCAAAAATATCCGTACCTGAAAAATTGAATGCAGTGCTATCTGCAGCGGGATTAGACATCTTGCGAACAACAGCCGGACTATTAGTCTGGTTATTTCCATAATAGGCAGAAGCCCCAGTTGCACTAGCTCTCCACCTGTAAAAAAAAGTCACCTTTGTGCTATTTCTTGCATTTCCCCATCTTATTCCTGAAAAGGCAAACGTGCGATAAAAGCGGGGATCCCTGTTCTCAAAAAAGAAAGTATCAACGTACCCGTTTGCAGCAGTAGGGCGAAGACCATTTGCTAATGGGAACAGGTCCAGCATCTGCTTGGGTACAGAGATACCGTTTCCACTTCCATTATGATCTTTTGGTCTGATTGAGTTTTCCCAGCCATTGTAAATGGAAGTAGCTGTAGAAGCGGCATTATTGGAAAGAAGATTTACTATTAAAGCCTCTCCATTAAATGCATTGTCATTTTTATAAGTTACATCTGCCCAGTCTTTTGCCGAATTTATGGACGTACCATAACCTGCAGCGGTCAACGCAGTTTCGGCAGCAAGTCCTGCATCCAGTGCTTTCTGCCATTTATCACTTCCTGCATTATCCCAATCTGCATTAAATAAAGGGCTTGCCGCGGTCAGCAACACACGGCTTTTCATTGCCAAAGCTCCAGCAGCAGTAAGGCGACCATAATTAGTTGCATCCCATTTCATGGGTAACAGTAATGCCGCTGAATCCAGATCTTTTATTACCTGGGCAAATACCTCAGATGTTTTTGAACGCGGTATTCTGATAGATTCATCGGTTGCGCTTGCCTCCTGCGTATGCAATACAATAGGAACTCCTCCATAAACTCTCGCAAGATCAAAATACTGAAGTGCTCTCAGAAAATACATCTGGCCTTTTGCAGTATTTCGGAAAGTTTCAGATAGAGGCTGACCCAACTCATCAATTTTCTCAATCAGCAAATTACAGGCACGTATGCGGGTATATGAATTATTATTAATGCCTCCCGGTAAGGCCGTACCATAATATGCATCTGCCTCACTCGCCAGCTTCAATGTTTTATTAGGATTGATATAATTATGTATAGTGCCTGCAACCTCCTCAGTTATATTCCTTCTATCGTCATTATATAAACCAACAACAGTTTTTGTAGGACTATTATAGCCTGCGAAATACCAGTTATAAAGACGATCTATATAGAAGCCTGTTTGTGCCTCATTCGCGAATATACTTTCATCGAACCTGTCGAATGGTTTGATATCTTCCAAAAAATCCTTTTTACATCCCGCCGACACCGCAACTACCAGGATCAGGAAATAAATTAATTTATTCTTCATAAAAACAATTAATCAGTTAATGAATTAAATAATTAGAATCCTACGTTTACACCCAACGCCCATGTTCGCAATGTGGGATATCCGATATTTGGCGAATCGTACATATTGCGGTATTTGTGGGGATAAGGATTATAAAAATCCCATAGATTATTCCCGGAAATATATAACCTGGCACTTGACAGGTGCGCCTTTTTCACCCATTCCTGCGGCAAGGTGTATCCAACACTCAGTGATCTGACAAAGCATCGGAATGAACTGATTGTAAAGAAATCAGAAGTGGTTCCTCCAAATGCATCGTAAAATGCAAGGCTTGGATATTTGCCATTTGGATTGTCTGTGGAATCATACATATCAACCAGGTGAATCGGTTGCGCCCACATACCCTGGGTACTGCCGGTTCCCTGTTTTATATAATCAATCTGGTTAATTCCGCCATCCCATGATGTGGAAATCTGGGCAACAAGGCTAATTCCTGAATAAGAAAAATTAAGATTGGTTGTAAATCCATATCCTTTGGCTTTCTTTGCCAGCTTCACAAAATCTTCGTCTTTTTGAATTGAACCGTTCTTGCCACCATAAGTACGTGTTATTGAATTAAGAACTCCAGCCTGATCTTCATAAACAAGCATACCTTTCTTTAAACCAGTTTTACTTGAAATATCCAGGAACTTGGGTGCTGCACCTGGTATTCCGGATTTATTTGCAAGATCTGTGAGGTAAGCCCAGTAATTATCAATATCGGCATTTGTACGCAAGATGCCATCACCACCAGAAGTCTCTTTCCAGGTCCTGAAGCCCCACACAGGTGCGAATGTTGATTGTCCGGATTCCCTGCGAGTTGTCATTTTTGACGGGTAATCAAATGGCTGATCTATGTATTTGTTGACATGATTGTAACTGAATCCAAAGTTCACATTTACTGTATAGTCAATTTTTCTGGCGATCCTGTCTCTCCAGGTAACAGAGAATTCACTACCCCATGCCGTAATACCTGAATAGTTTTGTTCAGCAAATGCACCACCCAGGGAAATTGGAACATTAATAGCCCCTGACATTAATGTGAGCATGTTAGTGGATGTATTGTAATACTGGTCCGCACTTATGGAAAGACGATTTCTTAATATACTAAGATCTATTCCATAGTTTCTTTGAACGGTGCGGTCCCATTTGATATTCTCGTTAGGAGAAACTTCCATGGTAATTCCATTTGTAAGTGATCCCCCACCGGTAGTTGAACTACTTCCAAATCCACTACCCTTATCAGTTTCCAGTTTGTAAAGTTGTAACCATTTAAATGCCTTCACATTGTCATTTCCCGTTATACCCAGTGAGGCTCGGAACTTCAAACTGTTTATCCAGCTAAACCTGTCTCTGAACCAGGGTTCCTCAGATATTACCCAACCTACTGATCCACCAGGGAACCGTCCCCAGTAATTTTTTGGAGCAAATCGTGAAGATGCATCTGATCGGAAAATAAACTGGAAAAGATATTTACTTTTATAATCATAGTTCAGGCGACCCAGGTAAGAAAGCGTACCACTTTCCAGCCTCGAGGTAAACGTGTTACTTGGATTTAAAGTTCCAGCGGATGAGGAAGAGCCGTTATAAACACCAGGAATCGGACTATCATAGATCTGGAACCTGTCTTCAAATTCATTTTTGGCCTTTTCACCAGAATACAATGCAGTAATATGGTGATTACCAAAGGTGCGTTCATAATTCACCACGATATTCATCTGTGTTGTCTTTCCCGTTTTGTTATCATAAGTAACCCTGGATTGAGACTTGTTAATAACAGGAGCATCCCATACTGCTGAGTCATACAGATGATGCTCTGCCGTATTACCCTTACCATTTCGTGAAAGTGTTACTGGCATCAGGGCCTGTTCCGTATTGTCAGAACTATAGGCTACAGCATAACTTCCCTTTACTGATAAACCTTTAACAAAAGGAACTTCATACGTCATGGAGAAATTAGCGTTGTAACCAAAAAGCTTTGTTGTTGTTCGGTTTAACGGGTCAGCCAGCATCGCATAATAGTTTTGATTTGCTACCGTACCATTCCCACTCACATTACCCAGTTTATTGGGTCCCATTGCCGGAGAAACAAATCGGGTTACACCCCCAATATTGTATTCCCAGGGAATATATTTGGGATAATGCAACAGCATACTATAATCATTCTGTTCACCACCTAATCCAAAGCTTCCGTCCTGAACAGCAACTTTAGTGAATGATTTCTCAAGGTTTGAATTGTAGGCGGCGATATTGGCACCGAATTTCAGGCCATTGGCAACAGTAATATCTGTACCTGATCTGAATCCGTAACGGCCATAATCCTGTGAACCCAGATTTGGACTCTGTGTATAATAATTTCCTCCAACAAAATAAGTAGCCTTTTCTGTTCCACCACTAACCTCCAGTGAATGCTGCATGGCTGTGCCGGCATTCCAATCATGCCTCATCCAGTCATAGTTCAATGATTTCATACGTTCCAGTTCAGCATTGCTGAATAACTGATCATTATTCCAGCCTAATGCCCGTCCAAAACGATTGGCGAAAATGCCGTACTCATAAGCATTCATCACCTTTCCATGGCTCACGGCATCATTGGTTTCGAATTTTCCTGAGTAGCTAATTCTTGGAGGACCTGCCTTACCTCTCTTGGTTTTGATAAGGATAGCTCCCTGTGATGCTCTTGATCCATAAATGGCAGCACTTGCATCCCGCAACACAGTAATACTTTCTATTTCAGAAATATCAAGCAGGTTAAAACGATCCAGTGAAGCCAATCCGGTTGCAGGATCAGTTTGTATTACATCATCAATAACAATCAAAGGAAAAGGATTACCGCCATCCTTACCCCAGTTGAACTGCTGGCGAATATTCAGGGTTGGCATAATACCAGGCCTGCCGGCATATCCAACCACATTCAATCCTGGCACCTGACCTCTTAGTAAATCCGTAATAGTAGGCACAGGTATATCTTTCAGTTTGTTAGGATCAACGGAAACTACAGATCCGGTTACATTTTTCAAGCGTTGCGTTCCATATCCAACCACTACCACATCTTCCAGATCAAGATTAGTCTGGAACATTGGAATGGAAAGATTTCCGGTCCCTGCCTTCGCTTCATACACGCCAAATCCTACGTGTGTAAAACTCAGAACAGATTCAGCTGATGGAACAGTAATTTGAAATATGCCCTGGGCATCAGTCTTCGTAACAGCAGTACCATTTTTTACCTTAACAGTAACGCCTTCAAGCGGATCGCCTGAGGCCTGATTAATGACCTTACCACTAATGGATTTTTCCTGGGCGGCAGCATAAGTAAAACTAAAAAGCAGAAAGCACAGCAGTAGCTTTGGTAGTCGCGGAAAATTCATATGGCTTTTTTTTATATAAATTGAGTAATCCAGAAATACGCAGTCAGGTGGCAAATTTGCCAAAGCTCACAGGATGGTTTAATTTTTTTAGGGATACGAGTGAAAGAGGATGGTTACAGTCAGGTATTATTTGTTTTCAGCCTGCTTAGCCATTTCCTTTCTTTCTTTTATTCTTTCCTGCCAGGCATGTTCCTCATCTCTTACGTTATATCCCTGGGCAGCGAGATAATTATTAATTCTTCCTTTATACTTTCCAAAAATCTGATGCTTCTTATCTGATGATTCCCCATCCACTGCCAGTTCTCGCGCTTCTACCAGCCAGGCATAGATCTTATCTTTCTGTTCAGTTGTGAGGCGTGGGATCATATCCACATAGGCATCATAAGTGACATGCAGAACACTGTATGTCATACCATCTTTTATTTTGTCAACCTGTTCTCCTGATAATTTTTTTTGCAGCGCAGCAACAAACTCATCATGTCCTTTCTTTAACTCAACCATTCTGGTATCATCCTCCTTCTTTACGAGAGCATCTTTCTCTTCATTAGACAGGTTTTGAGATTTAATTGCTGCAATAGCCGCCTTGCTCTTTTCACTCAAAGCGTTAATAATATAATAGCGCTGAGATACTATATCCATCACACTGTTATAATTGGCTACGTCTGAAATATTGAGTGGATCTATAAATTTGGCAACCCTGTCGTGGATCACCTTTTTGTAAGTAGCATCCTGATCTGC
>JAJKIP010000089.1 GCA_021154405.1 Segetibacter sp.
ACGTTCACCATAATGATGGTCAGGGCCATATCTGGATGGGGGCGCTATTACTGCTGATCGGTACGGTTGCCCTTACCAAAACGATGGGAGTTCCCTTGCCGGCCTGGTTATATTCATGGCAGTGCCTGTTGATCGCCATCGGTCTGTTTATCGGTTTCCGTAAAGGATTCAAAGATGGCGGCTGGTTTGTTCCTGTGCTGATTGGTGGGGTATTCCTGCTCAATGAATATTTCGTGAATGGCCAGTTGCATAAACATATGTGGCCGCTGGTATTAATTATAGTGGGCGCCTTCTTCATCTTCCGCGCAGGCAGAATCAACCGTCCCAACAAATTTCAAAGGGAATGGGCTGAGAAAAAGAGTACGGGTTATGGCACCGTAACTCAGCCAGAAACGGTAACTCCGGTTGCCGAAGAAACAGGACCCTACGGTGCAGATGATTATATCAGCATTACTTCCATATTCGGCGGAACAGAAAAAACAATCCTTTCCAAGAATTTCAAAGGCGGAAATATGGTCAACATATTTGGCGGTTCCGAAGTCAGCTTTACACAAGCCGATATAAATGGCACCGCTGTCCTGGATGTGACCTGCATATTTGGTGGAGCTACGCTGATCGTTCCTTCCCATTGGGTAGTGAAATCCGAAGCAGTAACCATCTTTGGAGGAATTGGAGATAAAAGAAAAAATATCACGCCATTGAATGAAGCAAGTTCAAAAGCCCTGATAATTAAAGGAACCGTGCTGTTTGGAGGACTTGAAATAAAAAGTTTTTAATAATAAACCGTTATTAATCCTATCCCGATAGCTAACGGGACGCCACCCACCATAAATTATTAAACTTATCAACTGTTAATCATGAACTGGTATCTTGCAAAATTCGTTTTCCGTATCATCTGTGGTGAAGGTGATCATAGCCCTCAATTTGATGAGCAATTGAGGCTGGTGGCTGGCTCAAGCAAAGAAGAAGCTTTCCGTAAAGCAATTGAGCTGGGTCACAGGGAAGAAGAAACATTCTTTAATAATAAACAGCAGCTTGTACGCTGGCAGTTTATCAATATCAGCGAACTCTACCTGCTGAGCGAACTGATTGATGGTGCGGAATTATATTCCCGTATTGAAGAAAAAGAAAATGCGGACGCTTATGTATACACAGTAAATCAAAAAGCGGAGAACATTTTCTTTACACAAACACACCAGCTATTGAACCTGGCTTAACGCCCATGCACGTATCATTATTCTCAGTACGTCGCTTTTTGATAATATTCAGTATTGCCTGGCTGGTACTGATAACAGACCATGCGCTGGTATTGCAATGGTTCGGATTGCCCTGGACAGCCGCCATTTCAGACAGTCTGATCAGCAATGCGCTCCTGTTACTGATCGCCATTCTATTGTTAAACACATTCCGGTATTATGTTCCGGATATGGGACAATACATGAGCGTACTGGGAATGGTCGTAGTGTTTACGCTGTTCTGGCTGCTTATCTCCCAATGGCTTTTGGGTTTGATATTGATCGATTATGCCAATTACAAGATCTTTTTACATAAATCACTGATCATCCGGTTCAGCATCGCCTTCCTGATATTAGGCATTATCGCCATGATCGGGATCATCTGGTTTAACTGGCAGGATCAGCAAAAGAATGAAGAAAGAAAGTCTGACGCGGAGAAACTGGCAAAAGAAGCTGAACTGTTTAAATTGCGGCAACAGCTTCAGCCACATTTTCTCTTCAACAGCCTTAATTCCATCAATGCGCTGATCGGTGCAAGGCCGGAGGAAGCAAGAAAAATGGTGCAACAGCTTTCTGATTTTTTGAGAGGAAGTATCCGCAAGGAAGAAAACCAGTTTATCACCTTTGCAGAAGAGCTGGAATACCTGCAACTATATCTTGAAATTGAAAAGGTAAGATTTGGTTATCGCTTAAAAACGGCAACTGATGTAACGCCTGAAGCGCTTACCTGGAAAATGCCCTCGCTGCTGTTGCAAACCTTAATGGAGAACGCCATCAAATTTGGACTGTATGGAACTACCGGGGAAGTGCTGATCAGCCTGCAGGCAAAAGTGGATGATAACTACCTGGTAGTATCCATTGAAAATCCTTACGATCCTGATATGCAAACTCCCAAGGGAACGGGCTTTGGATTGAAATCAGTGAGAAGAAGACTTTATTTATTATTTGGAAGAAATGATCTTATAGAAATTCATCAGCAGGCAGGTTCATTT
The DNA here is from genome assembly GCA_021154405.1 of Segetibacter sp. Taxonomy (GTDB): domain Bacteria; phylum Bacteroidota; class Bacteroidia; order Chitinophagales; family Chitinophagaceae; genus JAJKIP01. Next base: position 2,228 of record JAJKIP010000089.1, read on the forward strand.
GTTGTAATTTTCAGGGTTCCTGCAGAAGAAAAAATTGCATTCTGATCCCGATAGCTATCGGGATCGGGATTAGCGTAATCAAAAAGGGAATAATTAAATAATTCAATTACATGAGCAAGGTAATAATCATCGATGACGAGCCACTGGCAAGATCCATCGTCAAGGAATATCTCAATAAACACCCAGAGATGGAACTGGTACAGGAGTGTAATGATGGCTTTGAAGGATTAAAAGCTATTCAGCAGCATGAGCCTGACCTGATCTTCCTGGACATCCAGATGCCAAAGATCAACGGCTTTGAAATGCTTGAACTGGTAGACCAGCCACCGGCTGTGATATTTACTACCGCATTTGATGAATATGCCATCCGTGCTTTTGAAGCCCATGCCATTGATTATTTGCTAAAACCGTTTAACCAGGAACGATTTGATAAGGCTGTTGCCAAATGGAGGGATCAGAAAAACACGACTACTGATAAGAAAACGGAAGATTTGCTGGAAACAGCTTCCCTATCCCCTTCCCAAAGCCAGCGCATAGTAGTTAAGAATGGCAGCAAGATCAAGATCATTCCGGTTCAGGATGTGTTTTACCTGGAAGCTGCAGATGACTATGTGAAGATCCATACCCAGGAAGGTTATTTCCTGAAAAATAAAACGATGAACCATTTTGAGGAAGTGCTGGACAAACAGCATTTTGTTCGATCCCATCGTTCCTATATTGTAAATGTGCAGCAGATCACCCGCATTGACCCTTACGAAAAAGACAATCATGTAGCTATTCTGCGTTCTGGCATAAAAGTGCCGGTGAGTCGCGGTGGTTATGGAAAACTGAAAGCCGTATTAGGGTTATAACGAAGGATCACCTGACCAAAAGCACAGTTCCCTTTCTTTCAAAGGTCTGGTTTGCCTCGCATTCCAGCTCAGCGATATAAATGTATACCCCTGTATCAACATCAATCCCTTTATTCTTTCCATTCCAGGTACCGGAAATATCATTGGGATAAAAATTCTTCTTTTCAAATATGATCTCACCCCAGCGGTTAAAGATCCTGAAGGAACGGATAATACGCACTCCTGTACCTCCAATCCCGAATACTTCATTCTTTCCATCATGGTTTGGACTAAATGTATTGGGTATATAAATGCTTACACCTGTACAGATCGCATTAACGTGTACTGTATCCTTTGCAGTACAATTGTATTCATTGGATACGGTAACAATATAGTACATGGACTTGTAGTGGCGGCTCACTGGAGAAGCACAGGAAGTACAACTCAGGAATTCCGCAGGAGTCCAGTTCCATCTTACCACATCAGGACTATTGGTTATTGATAATTTATTTTCTGCGCCAAATGTTGTTTCCAGATCAGGTCCTGCATTTACGGAAGGATTCGGTCTCACCGTTACATTTACCGTAGCTGTATCACTGTAACATTTATATTTATCATAACCTACAATAGTGTATGAAGTAGTCACATCCGGCCTGGCAACAGGATTGGGTATTTGCAACCCACTCAAGCCCGAAGTATTATTGATCCATAAATAGCTGTCGGCACCACTCGCCTGCAATTGTGCAGCATTGCCCTTACATACATTGGCTGCGGTAACCCCGGTCATTTCAAATGGCGTAGCAACGTTCACCGCAATGGAACTTTCACCTACACAACCAATAGCATCTTTGCCTTTTACTGTATAAAGCGTATTGGTAGCCGGGAAAGCAATGGGGTTTTGAATAGTCGTAGCGTTTAATCCGGTTGCGGGGAACCATTCATAGCTGGCTGCACCGGTAGCGTTTAATTGAACAGGAGTGGTCTTACAAACCAATGGAGCTACTGGTGTTAATGCAATAACAGGCGCCGGATTGATCACGATCTTATCCGGAGAGGTAACCGCTGCCTGACATCCATTATTATCTTTTACCAGTACAGAAGGCATGTATGTACCTGCTGCAGTGAAGACATGCGTGGCAAAGCTATCGGCTGCATTAATGATCTGCCCATTTCCGAAATCCCATAACCAGGATACTGCATTGGCATGTACCGGAGCATTTAATGTAAACGATTGCCCGATACATCCATCCAGGTCATTGGCATGAATGGAAGCCTGTGGCCTGCTTACAAAAAGGCTGTCCTTATACGTACCGGTAAGCCCATTGTATCCATACACATATAGCGTAACAATATATTTACCCGGGCTGGTATAGATATGACTGGGGTTATTCTGGTTCTCCAGCGTGAACCCATCACCAAAATCCCATACCACTCGTGTATAATTGGAAGAAGTATTGTAGAATCTTGCCAGCATAGGCGGACATTTTCCATAATCTCCCACAAAGGATGCGTTTTGTGAGAATCCGCTATTGAAGTTCTTTACTGTAATAGTCTGGTAGGCCGTATCCTTACAACCTGTAACGGGGTTCTCTGCAATCAGTCTTACTTTATATTCACCAGGAACTGTGTATGTATACACTGGATTATAATCATTGGCAGTTGCCCCATTACCAAAATCCCATTGCCAGGTAGTATTAAAACTGTTGTAAGTATTACTATTGTTATAGAAGGTAATAGTGGTATTCAATTGAACATTGGTACCTGCAGAGGGATAAAATGCCGCCTTTGGTCCTGCCACCTGCACATAATTGAAAGTGGAGGAATTGGATGCACAACCTCCTGCATCTGTGACCTTCAGTGTAACAAAATAATACCCGGGGTTAGCATAAGTATGTTCCATCAAACCTCCATGCTGAACTGTCTGAAAGGTGTTATCACCAAAATTCCATTGCCATGATACGATTGGGTCACCCGCACCTGATCTGGATGTATCCCTTACCACAACGGGTGATTTAAAACAGACATTATCCGCAACTATTTCAAACCCCGGCTTTACACCTTTTATTTTCAGCGGGACATAATTGGTAGTATCATAACAATTGAAATAATAAGAACCAAGAATGGCTCTTACCTGTCCATCCCTTACTTCATAAGCCGTCATGGGGCCGCTCACATTTGTTTCCCAGATCGATGGAACGTTATACGATCCTGCAAAAGGGGATCCATCCTCATTCTCCCAGCGTGTAAAATAATAACTGCCATTATAGGTGACCGGAGGCCGTGGATTTGCCACCAGACCCGTTACCTGGTATTGAAGATTGGTATTTACACATGCCTCCCGTTTATCAAAGGTCAATAAAGGTTGCTGTTTCAGTAATACATATACTGTTGTTGAATCTTTCACAGTGCAGGATCCATTGGTAACACTGAGAACTACTTTATATTTCCCTGTCTGATTATAGTTATGTTCCAGTGTTGCTGGATGATTGGCTGCAGTATAAGTATCGGTATTGCCATCACCGAAATCCCATTTCCAGGTATCACCCATCGTTGATCCATCTGTAAAACTAACAGTACCTCTACTTCCATTGCAGGTATTGGTTGCGGCAATGATCTTTGTAAAGGGAGGAGATACCCTGATCACGGCAGGTTTAACAATGGTATCATTACACATGCCATTGTAAGCAATCAGTCGCACATTAAAATCTCCTGCCTGAAAATACTGGTGAATGGGGTTGGGTACGATCGGACCGGTATTATCGCCAAAATCCCACAGATAAGATTGAGCATACCCGGTAGATGTATTAATAAATGAAACCGGTGTATTACCACAAACCATTGGCTGTACTGTAAAATTGGCCTTTGGTTTCTCGCGCACCCTGATACTATTATAGGTAGCTGTGCCCCTGCAACCGTGTTCCGTAACATAGGTAAGCTGTATTATATATACGCCAGCATGATCAAAAAAATGTTCTGGATTTGCCTCGGTTGAACTGCCCCCATCTCCGAAATTCCAGGAATAGCTGGTAATGTTTTCTGTTGACCGGGCATAAAACTTTGCTGTTAATGAACCGCATGCTTCACTTATATTAGGCGCATCCAGCCATACTCCTATCAGCGGTCTGCTGACTGCAACATATTTTGTAACGGTGGAACTGCATCCTTCCGCGTTCTTCACCCTCAGCAATACATTATAAACTCCATCCTGAGGATAAGCAAATGTATGTTCCTGTTTATCGTTAAACAGGGTCTGGTTACCGGAATGATAATACTCCCAATACCATTCAGTGGAGCCGGCAGTAGTATCCTTAAAATGCACCTGCACTCCGGCTGCAAAACAGGGATCAACCACATCTGATATAAACCCGTTGAGCTGAATACTTTTCTTTATCTCAAACTGTTTTGTTGTGGTTTGAGAACAGGGACCAAAATTATTGGTTAGTGTAAGCGTATGCATGCCCGCACCCTGCTGCTGGGCGTAAAAATTAAAAGGAACATTATTATAGGTGCCATAAGGATATCCATTATCAAGGATCCAGTTGGATTGAGTAGGCAGCGGGCTGCTCAGGTTATTAAAGCTGATAGTATTATTGGTACAGATCACCGAAGAAGGAATGGTAAAATCAGTTTTGAAGTCGGCAATATTGATATAATTGCTCCTGGTACTTACCTGCGTACATCCTTCTGAACTCGTAACCGTCATTTTTACAGTATAAATTCCCCGCTGGGTATAAGTATATACTGGGTCTTTTGCTGTAGAACTTCCTCCATCACCAAAATCCCACAGATAAGTTAGTGTTCCCGGTCCTGTACTTGTATTGTTAAAGGTAACTGTACCGGGTGCATTACATAATATTGTCTGATTGGCATTGAACCCGGGCAGCAGCGGGTCTTTAACAGTAATAATATTATTCTTTGTAACTGAACCCGCACACCCGTTATTGGAAACAGCAGTGAGACTGACAGATGCAGTCTGCTTAAAATTATAGGGATGGCTGACCGAAGGACCATAAGCTGATTGCGTTGTGCCATCTCCAAAATCCCAATGATAAGTGGCAATTCCTCCATCACCAGCCAGTGAACTGCCGGTGAAAGTTACCATCAATGGCATGCATCCATTATTGGGAGAAAAATTAAAATCAACAACTGGTTTTTTATATACTGTTATTGTTCGGGTGAGTGTGGAAGTTTGTGACCCATCTTTTATTGTGAGCGTAACGATGTAGTCCTTTTCCTGATAATAAACAGCTCCTGCATTCTTTAAAGTGGAAGTATTACCATTGCCAAGGTCCCATAGGTAAGTGGCATTGGGTGAAGTGCCGGATGATATATTGGTAAAGACAACACTTAGTGGAGAACATCCTCCTGATTTGTCTACTGTAAAATCTGCCCTGATAGTCTGCGCCTGTGCTGAAAGCACTGCAAGGAGGAAAGCAGTCAGTGGCAGAATGAATTTCATCAGTTAGCGCTGGTGGTTATCAGTATGATGCAATGCATTCATACTATTCACAAAATCAGGTGGTTTGAACCCGAAAAATAGCACCTAAACCGCTATTTTACAAGCTAATGATAAGCTAATTAACCTATATGTATTGAGCTTTGATTATCAAACTCATTCTTCCTGTCCCATCCATAAAGCACCGCCCACACTGTCCCTTTCCGCTCCTGTAACAGAGGAAAATACATTTGTTTTTTCTCTCCATCTCAATACTCCCATCAGCGCCATAATAAGTGCTTCCTTGTACTTTACGATCCTTTCCTCTGGTATCACCACTTCAAAATTCAGGGATCTCAGTTGCTCCTTCAATCGCTCCACTAAAAATGTATTGAAGGCGCCACCTCCTGTTACCAGCATTCGGGAAGATTGATTTTTCTGTTTGATAGGGTTGAGACTGGTAATCGCATTTTTTATCTGGATAACAATATGTTCTGTATAAGTTCGCAATGCATTATCAATAGGTATACCTGCATTCCTGATCATCGGATAAACGATTCCCGTACCGAAATCATTGGCTAGTGATTTCGGATAGTCAAGCCTGTAATATTCCAGCGCATTCAATTCCGACAGGAGAGTGGTATCAATGTTTCCAGATGCGGCCATTCTTCCTTCATCGTCATAATCCTTCATTGCATCATTGGCCAGCATATTCAATACACGGTTGGCAGGACAAACATCAAATGCAATATATCCTGCATCGGCTGCTGCCGATAAATTGGCAATACCTCCCAGGTTAAGGAA
>JAJKIP010000090.1 GCA_021154405.1 Segetibacter sp.
ATGAGAAGAGCCCAGGAGAATACATCCGTTAAAGGGCAAACTGGTCGTGAGTTAACATTGATCCAAAAAGAGTTTGAAAGAAGATCCCGATAAATCATCGGGATAAATTGATTCTTATTGGAATAACCCATGTGGACGACGATCAGGATTAATTACATGATTTTTTAATGTGAATTACTCGGACATATTTTAACTTTCTTTGGTATCATTCTTGCCAATCTGAATCACTATGTGTGCCTGACAGTTTTTTCACAAAAACAATAAAATCATTGCTAATGATGTTAATTGAATAATCGCCACCCGCCTCCATTCGTGATTTATTTTATTCCAGCCTGAGCCGAACCCCCTTAGTGATTCCTTTAACCAATCAAAAACTGTGAATGCCTGATTTCTACGTAAATCACGACGAGAAATGCTTTTAGCTGCAGAGCCTTCTTTTGACTTTCTCAGATTTATACAAATTGTCACTTGGATCATCCTTCCGGTATTTCTATCGGCATTGATGCTTACTATCTTTTTTCATTACCGGAAAAAGAAAAAGACCCGCCCATTGTATGATGATGCGGAGAATCAATTTGTATTGGCTACACCTGAGCAATTCAGCCATACTAAAACAGATGGTGAATACATATTTTTTGACCACTCTGGCCTGATACGTGAGTATAAAAGCCGGATGTTTTATAATCATGCGCGGTATCGGGCTCTTCGAAATGATTACGCTGCGCTGGAAGCCCGCTATGCGTCGCTCTCTTCTGATCAGACTACTTTATTGCCAAATAACAAAAACATTTACATGAAAAACCACAATGATGAAATGCTCGCTGTTGATGATAATGCTATTGAAAAAAAGGAATTATCCGACAAACTGGAGCAATTGAACAGATCATACCAACGTCTCGAGGAAGAAAACAGGTTTTTGCAGGAGCAGATCAGCCTGGAAACGGCAGGAGATGATGAAAAAGACAGGATCTTATCAAGATGGAAGGAAGATAATATTAAACTTCGGAACAGGGTCCTGGAGCAGGATTACCTTGAAGAAGTGTTGGAAGAGAAGAAAGCGCAGATCGTTTTTCTTCAGCAACAATTGGAACAAAGGATCAGGAATCAACACCGGGCTGATCAGCAAAACCAGCAGTCACGTCAGGAAATGCAGGATGCACAGGACCAGCGTCAGGCAGCGCAGGCAGAATTTGAATCCCTTCAAAACGCATTGCAACAAAAGCAGGAGAAGGCAGATAATCTGTCAGCAGCGCTCCTTGAAAAAGAGGAACGGCTTTCGGAAATCCAGCAGCTGCTGAAATCCAGACTGGATCACATCACTTACCTTGAAAACTCAATCTCTGAATTGAAAGATCAGAATGCACTCCTCAATGCAGAATCTGCAGACGAAAGGGATCAGGTGAATGCGTTGAAACAATTGCTGGAAGATGAGCGCTCCCGGCAACAGCAGACAGAACAAAAATTACTCAGCAACAGACAGCAGCTCCAACGCATGTATAAAGAATTGGCGAATTGCCTCAATGAGGAACAGCAGGTATCTCCCATTGTATCGTTAAGAACTTCCTATATCAGGGATGAATCTGCAGGCATTAGTTGATTAAAGGTGGAGAAACTCACGGAAGCAAATTGCTGTTTCTTCCTACCTTGCGCCCATGCAACAGTACCTCAATCTTCTTCGGCATATTCTTGAAAACGGTACGGAAAAAACAGATCGTACCGGTACAGGGACTAAAAGTGTATTTGGTTACCAGATGCGGTTTGATCTTCAGCAGGGATTTCCCTTGGTGACTACCAAAAAAGTTCACCTGAAGAGCATTATTTATGAGTTGTTGTGGTTCCTGAAAGGAGAAACCAATATCGCTTATTTAAAGGAGCACGGAGTAAAGATCTGGGATGAATGGGCTGATGAACGGGGAGAATTGGGTCCGGTTTACGGCAAGCAATGGAGGAGTTGGGAAGGTGCGAATGGCAAAGTGGTTGACCAGGTTACTGAACTCATTGATCAGATCAAAAAAAATCCTGATAGCCGACGGCTTATCATCAGCGCATGGAATGTGGCAGACCTTCCCAAAATGGCGCTGATGCCCTGTCATACCATTTTCCAGTTCTATGTAGCCGATGGCAAATTGAGCTGCCAGTTGTATCAACGCTCCGCTGATGTGTTTTTGGGAGTGCCATTCAATATTGCATCCTATGCCTTGCTTACAATGATGGTTGCCCAGGTTTGCGATCTGCAGCCGGGTGAATTCATTCATACCTTCGGGGATGTGCATATTTATAACAACCATACGGAACAGGTGAATATCCAGCTCTCGCGTACACCGTTTCCACTCCCGGTCATGAAGCTCAATCCTGCAGTCAAAAATATTTTTGATTTCAGTTTTGAAGATTTTACACTGGAGAACTACCAGAGTCATCCTGCCATCAAGGCGCCGGTTGCGGTTTGATAAGGAATCTATAGTAGCTTCGCGGACATAAATTTCCATATGTTCATTTCTTTTGTTGTAGCTGCAGCCAGGAATAATGTTATTGGTAAGGATAACCAGCTGGTCTGGAACCTGCCGAATGATATGAAATTCTTTAAGAACGTAACCTGGGGTATGCCCGTGGTAATGGGAAGGAAATCATTTGAGTCATTGGGTAAAGCATTGCCTGGCCGAAAAAATATTGTGCTGACAAGACAGGAAGATTGGAAAGCAAAAGATACGATTGTTGTAAAAACAATGGAAGAAGCCAAAGCAGCTGTGAAAGAAATGGACGTAAAGGAAATGATGGTGATTGGCGGTGGAGAGATATTTAAAATGTTTATGCCAGAAGTAAAACGAATTTATCTTACACGCGTGGATGCTGAACCGGAAGGTGATGCATTTTTCCCTGAAATAGATTTCGCTGAATGGAATCTGGTGAGTAAAAAGGACCATGAAGCGGACAGCAAACATGCTTATAACTATTCATTCCAGATCTGGGAAAGGAAGTAAAAGAACTCCATGTATTCCAGGATTCAACTGGCCATTAAATACCTCTCTTATTATTTTTCTGCATCAAACGGGAAAGGACATGGTATGCATTCCCCGTTTGTTTTTGATTTTATCATTCATGTGTTGAATGATTCAACGGCTTATCCGGAATATGAAAGAGTAGAGGCACAAAGAAAAAAAATGCTGGCGGATAAACGAATGCTTTCCATTTCCGATTTTGGCGCTGGTTCCTCGCAAGGTTCAACTGATCAGCGAAGTATTGCTTCAATCGCCCGAAGCGCTGTCAAACCTAAAAAATATGGCCAGGTTTTATACCGCATGGTAAAAAAATACCGGCCTTCAGCAATCCTGGAATTAGGAACTTCTTTGGGAATAACCAGCTCCTATCTGGCTTTAGGTAATCCCCAGGCCAAAATGATCACCATGGAAGGTGCGGATGAAATAGTTCAGGTTGCAAAAAACAATTTCCGGGAATCAGGTTTGGAAAGAATTGAGCTCATACAGGGAGATTTTCAAAAGACCCTGCCGGGTGTTTTGTCCAGGTTTTCGAGGCTTGATTTTGTTTTTGTGGATGGGAATCACAGAAAGGAGCCAACTCTGGATTATTTCAATCAGTTGCTGCCGGAGATCGGGCCAGAATCCATCCTGGTATTTGATGATATTCACTGGAGCCCGGAAATGGAAGAAGCCTGGAGGATTATAAAAGCCCATCCATCGGTAAAATGCGCCATTGACCTGTTTTTTATAGGAATTATTTTTTTTCGTGAGGAATTTAAGGAGAAACAGGATTTTACCATACGATTCTGAGGGTTGAAATCATTTGTTATTGGGATAATTACTCGTGCACGACAAAAAAATAATCAATATCTTTCGCCGCAGAAATTGTAAATCAGAAAATCCAAACCAGTATTTCGCATGACCATCGGCGTTCTCAAGGAACCATCGCATGAAACAAGAGTATCCCTGCTGGCTGAATCCGTATCAGCCCTGACCAAAAAGGGAATCACTATCTGGGTTGAAAAAGGAGCGGGAGAAAAAGCATTTTGCAGTGATGCCGAGTATGAAAAAGCAGGTGCGCAGGTCAAATCAAGGGGTGATATACTCTCTTCGTCCCAAATTGTACTGGGAATCCATCCTCCGGAATCTTCAGATATTGCTCAATTATCCTCCAAAGTATTGATCGGAGTTTACCAGCCTCTTTACAACCAGGGAATAATGAAAGACTGGGCTTCCAAAAATGCAACTGTATTTTCTTTAGATATGCTGCCCAGGACCACCCGGGCACAGGCCATGGATGTTCTGAGCTCCCAGGCCAATATTGCAGGTTATAAGGCCGTGGTAACCGCAGCCAATTCATACTCCCGTTATTTCCCCATGTTCATGACTGCTGCCGGAAGTATTGCACCGGCAAAAGTATTGATCCTGGGCGCTGGTGTGGCAGGTTTACAGGCTATCGCAACCGCCAAAAGGTTGGGTGCCGTGGTGGAAGTATTTGATACCCGTCCTGCTGTAAAGGAAGAGGTAATGAGCCTCGGTGCCAAATTCATAGAAGTAGAAGGGGCAGCCGATGCATCCAAAGCAGGGGGTTATGCTGTAGAACAGACAGAAGAATACAAACAGAAACAGCAGCAGCGCATTGCTGATAGCTGTGCAAAGGCAGATATTATAATCACTACTGCCCAGATACCCGGCAAAAAAGCGCCGATATTGATCACAGATGCCATGCTGAACAATATGCGTAATGGATCCGTGATCATTGATCTTGCAGCAGCTACCGGGGGTAACACGCCTGTTACCAAAAATAATGAAACAGTACAGCATAACGGTGTGAGTATTATCGGTAACAGCAGCTTGCAATCAACTATGCCCAGTGATGCCAGCAAAGTGTATGGTAAGAATGTGCTGAATTTCCTGCAACTGATCATTAATAAAGAAGGACAACTGAACCTGAACTGGGAAGATGACCTGGTAAAGGGAAGTTGCATCACGCATAATGGTGAAATAGTGCACGAAAGGGTAAAAGCCTCCTTATAAATTTTGAATAAAACTATATAAATGGATTCCATACTTTCCTGGATACACGCCAATCAGCAGATCATTTACATTGTGATACTGATGATCTTCGTGGGAATTGAAGTGATCGGCCGCGTGCCCAGTGTTTTGCATACACCACTGATGAGTGGTGCCAATGCCATTCATGGGGTAGTGATCATCGGCGCTATCATAGTAATGGGCAAAGCGGAGAGTGATAATTACCTGGCACTGATCCTTGGATTTTTGGCAGTGATTGTGGGTACGCTGAATGTGGTGGGTGGATTTGTGGTGACAGACAGGATGCTCGAAATGTTTAAGAAAAAGAAAAAGTAAGTAACAGTAAAGAAACTAATAGAATGGAGCTGAATATTCTTACGCTTTGTTACCTCATCGGGTCGGTTACGTTCATACTTGGATTGAAGATGCTATCTAATCCGGCTTCTGCGCGGAAAGGAAATCTTATTGCAGCAGCAGGTATGATCATTGCCATACTGGGAACCATTTTCCTTTATACGGATGAAGAAGGCAATAAACTTCATAATTATGGATGGATTTTCGGTGGTATTCTGGTTGGAGGGATAATTGGAACATTGGCTGCAAAGAAGGTGAAGATGACCGCGATGCCTGAAATGGTGAGTATGTTTAATGGTATGGGCGGTGCGTGTGCGGCGTTGATATCAATTGTGGAGTTTGATCATTTTACGAGAATTACAGATTCAGGGTATAATGTTATTGAGGATTTGGTTTTAGAGCCCAGTACGCACGTTTTTATTAAGCATACTGATAATGGTAGCGTTGGATTTCTGTTGATAATTATAGCGGGGTTGGTTATTGGTTCTGTTTCCTTTGCTGGTAGTATGGTAGCTTGGGGAAAACTAAATGGAAAAGTAAAAGATTTCTCTTTTAAAGGACAGCATATTTTCAATATTGTATTATTGCTGGTGATAGTTGGTCTTGCTGCTTACCTGATTGGATGGATGCCAGAGAATGCCAAACTGATATTTTATTCAATATTCGCATTATCTATACTGTACGGTGTATTCTTCGTTTTCCCAATTGGTGGAGCAGATATGCCAGTTGTTATTTCATTGCTTAACTCCTTTACCGGTGTAGCAGCAGCTTGCGGTGGATTCTTATATGATAATAAGGTAATGCTGACCGGTGGTATCCTTGTTGGAGCTGCAGGTACGCTGCTTACAATATTAATGTGCAAGGCCATGAACCGCTCTCTCGCCAATGTATTGATCGGTTCATTTGGCGGTGGTGCAAAAGCAGCTGCAGGAGGTTCTAAAGAGCAGGGTGCATATAAAGAGATTTCCCTAAGTGATACAGCGGTTGTAATGAGCTATGCCAATAAAGTATACATTGTTCCCGGTTACGGATTAGCGGTTGCACAGGCACAGCATGCCTGTCATGAACTGGAAAAAATACTGGAGAGTAAAGGTGTTGATGTTAAATATGCCATTCATCCTGTTGCG
>JAJKIP010000091.1 GCA_021154405.1 Segetibacter sp.
ATGGCATTTGAAGATCGTTTTGCCATGGTGCTGATCGGTTCATCAGGAAAAGGAGGAACTACATTACACCGTCGGGTTTGGGGTGAAGCCGTTGAAAGCCTGACCGGTGGAGAATATTACTGGATGGCAGGTAACTATATGAAGTATGGAGCATCAGAAGCCAGCTTTGGTGTTAAGACTGGATGCGATTTGCCGGTTGATCAGCATGAATTGATTGCGCTCTGTGCGCCGAGAGCTACTTTTATCAGTTACGGAATTCCGGAAAGAGGCGATGCGAAATGGCTGGACCACCAGGGCAGTTATATGGCCGCTATTGCAGCTGGACCAGTATATAAATTATTAGGTGTAAAGGACCTTGGAGTATCTAATGATTATATAAAAGAAAAAATGCCAGCCGTTAATGTAGATATGCTGGATGGTACGCTTGCGTGGCGGCAACATGATGGCGGGCATACTGATGCACCAAATTTCAAATATTTCATTCCCTGGGCCAATAAACAGATCCAGTATAAGCCTTAATACATATTCAATATAAACAAGAACTAAATTAGCTCATAGATGAAGTTCAAAAAGTCCTTTGCATTATTGCAAATAAGTATTGCATTATTCCTTGTTTCCCCTGTTAAATCACAAATCAAATTACCCGCACTTGTAAGGGACAGCATGATCCTTCAACGGAATACAAAGTTGCCTGTTTGGGGATGGGCTGCCAAAGGAGAAAAAGTAACCGTGCAATTCCTGGGTAAAAGCTATAAAACAACAACTGGTGCAGATGGAAAATGGTCGGTAACCTTGCCGGCACTGAAAGCAGGTGGCCCATTTACCATGACCATTTCCGGAAGCAACAAGATAATGCTGAAGGATATACTGGTAGGCGATGTATGGTTTTGTTCCGGCCAATCCAATATGGTGCATCAGATGAGATTGCATCGTGACCGGTATGAGAACGATATTCAGCAGGCCAATAATCCAAATATCCGTCATGTATTTATACCAACGTTGACAAGTATTTCCGGACCAAAAGATGATCTGCCGCCTGTTTATTGGAAATCTGCAACACCCCAGGACCTCGGTGAGTTTTCAGCAGTAGCCTGGTTCTTTGCGCGAAAGATCTATGATCATTATAAAATTCCAATCGGATTGATCAATGCAAGTGTTGGGGGTACGCCGATAGAAGCCTGGATCAGTGAAGAAGGATTTACCAATTTCCCCAATGAGCTGGCTACTTTACAAAAGAATAAAGACACCGCGTATGTTAATAGCCGAAACAGACCAGGGTTTGGCGGAGGTGCAAATCGTGGTGAAGGCCGTTCAACTGTTCAGACAGATAAAGGGTTGGCAGGACCTAAGCAATGGTTTGATATAAGCTATGAACCAAAAGGATGGTATACCATTAATGTCCCGGGCTATTGGGAAGACCAGGGAGTTAAAGACCTGAATGGTGTTGTATGGTACCGGCGGGAGTTCACGGTTCCTCAACAGATGGCAGGAAAGGCGGCAAAGCTGGTATTGGGAAGAATTGTGGATGCAGACAATGCCTATATCAATGGAACACAGGTTGGCAATACAACCTATATGTATCCGCAACGGAGGTATGCAGTGCCGGCAGGAGTATTGAAGGCAGGAAAGAATTTATTAGTTGTACGGGTGACCAATACTAATGGCAAAGGAGGATTTGTTCCGGATAAACCATATTTCCTGGTGACAGGAAATGATTCAGTTGATCTTAAAGGGACCTGGACGTTTAAGGTTGGTGAAGTATATGAGCCGATCAGTTTCCGTGGCGGAGGCGGCGGAGGTGGTGGGCCTATCAATGGACAAAACGCACCAGCCGGATTATACAATGCCATGGTGGCCCCTGCTATTAAATACAAGGTAAAAGGATTTTTATGGTATCAGGGAGAAGCCAATTCAGGAAGGCCAAAAGAATACGAAGGATTCATGAAAGCACTGGTTGAAAACTGGAGGAAACTTTTTGGAGTTGACAATGCACCTTTCTTATGGGTGCAATTGCCAGGGTTTATGGACCGCACTTATGTCCCTTCTGAAAGCAGTTGGGCCGGAGTAAGGGAATCACAATTGAAGGCATTGTCTGTTCCCAATACCGGTATGGCGGTCGCCATTGATTTGGGAGAATGGAATGATATTCATCCAGACAATAAGAAGGATGTGGGCGAAAGACTGGCATTGATCGGCGAGAAACTGGCTTATGGCAATAATGATATTGTTTATTCAGGTCCCATTTATCAATCATCACGCATAGATGGAAATAAGATAATACTCAGTTTTAATAACACCGGATCAGGATTGGTGGCTATAGATGGTGAGCCATTGAGCCAGTTTGCGATTGCAGGTGCTGATAAAAAATTTGTATGGGCCAATGCCAGTATTGAAGGAAATACAGTAGTGGTGTGGAGCGACAAGGTTTCCGATCCAAAATTTGTAAGATATGCATGGGCAGATAACCCTCAGGGAGCTAATTTATTTAATAAAGAAGGATTGCCCGCATCACCGTTCCGGACAGATGAATAGCAATTAGGTATAAACAGTCAGTGCCGAAATAAAATGGCCCGTTCCCTTGTACTGGGTGACGGGCCATTGAATAAATTATTTCGATGAAAGCTATTCTATTTCTTTCTCTTTAAATGGATCTGGAATCCCGCACCAATAGAGATGCCGTCCATCTCGTTAAGACGTTCATAGCTGACACCCAATTCCAGTGCAATAGATTGATTAAGGAAGATGGCATAGCCTGCGCGGGCACCGAAACCGAATTCTGTATCGGAATCATCTGTGCCACCAATATTTACGTCTGCACCAACAAAGGGCTTTCCTTTTGTGCTTTGGGTGAAATAATAGCGTGCAAAAGGACCTACTCTCCAGGAAGTAAAACCATCACCAGTAAACAGGTATCCCTGACCGCCAATAGCAAAATTGTTGGCCACAAAAACCCCAATATTGGGCCTTGCAACAAATTGAGAATTTCCATCAGTAGAATTAAAGCTTACATCACCACCTAATAATAAGGTACCTTTTTCAGTTTGTGCTTGGGTAGTGATTACAGAAAGGAGGGTAATTCCAAAAGCAAAGAGGATTTTTTTCATTTCAGATTTAGTTTAAGCAGTTTAAGTGAAAAAATAATATGCAAAATTAATTATGAACGAATAGAAAAAAAGAAAAAGTACATGAAACAGGCTGATAACGTGATAAATCAGGGGATTTTCCTAAACATATTGATGGGATATTTTCAATTAACGTTTGAAAATCTAATAAACGGTTAAGAAGTAAAAAACATTTTAAGCGAGGATTTCACTGATCGAGTGGACATTTTCCGAATCTATCTTTGAATTTGAATAGAAGATCGAAGAAATTATATTAAGATTATGAGCAGAATATCAATTACGGAACTTTATGATCATTTGGTTGCTAAACTTGGAAAAGAAACTGCAGAAAAACTTACTACCTTTATAGGAAGCGAAATGAGTGACAAATTTGAATATAACCTGAAAGCTTTGGCAACAAAGGAAGACCTTGCAAAATTTGCATTAGTTACAAAGGAAGATATTGCAAAACTGGCATTAGTTACAAAGGAAGATATTGCAAAACTGGCATTGACAACAAAGGGGGATCTTGCAAAACTTGACAATAAAATCAATGAGACTAAAATTGATATTATTAAATGGATCTTTGCATTTTGGGTAACTGTAATTCTCCTGATTATCGGATTGTATTTTAAGTCTTAAAAGGTTCTAAATTTTTTATTTACCGCCTTTATCCACGCTTCAGCCATTAACTCATGACCTGCCGGCATGGGATGAACTCCATCCCAAAGCCAGGTGTCCGCACTGGATTTTTTAGCGGCCGCAGTAAATAATTCCTGGTAAGGAACAAATGCAGCATTAAATTCCTGGGCCAATTGACGAGCGATGTTTTGCCGGGATGTCAGAGCTTCCAGGCATTGAACCCATTTATCTTTCACTGAGCTTACCGGAAGTAAAAAAGGTTCTCCTATTACAAATTTCGTTTCAGGCAATTTCTCTTTAGTTTTTTGGAGGAGACTGCGATATCCCTCCCGGTAGGAGTCTGCAGAAAATTCTTTTTTGTCACTCACATAGGCCATGGTATCATTTACACCAATAAGGATGCTCAGGATAGCTGGTTTTATACTGATTGTATCTTCTTCCCACCTTGCGGCAAGATCAGGCACCTTATTCCCACTAACCCCGCGATTAACAAATAGATACTTCTGTGAAGGATATTTATAACCGATTTTCCCGGCTACAATAAAAGCATACCCCTGTCCCATTATATGGTTCCAGTCATTTCCCTTCCATCTGCCACCATCGGTTATTGAATCTCCCTGGAATAGAATTATAGAACCTGCTGAAAGCCGTGGTTCATTGGCCTCACTTTTTATTTGCAATGAAGTTATATTAGCGGCAACACCAGCTATCAGACCCTGTTTAATAAACTGCCGGCGGAGATATTCCATTTTTTATTTACAAAATAGGTAATTATTGGGATTCAAAGCCTGGCAATCATTTCGCGACTAACTTCGCATTAACTTTATTCGGTACATTACTCTAATCATTAAAAAAATATCAGGTGCAGGATATTATTATACGAGAAGCAACTCTGGAAGATCTACCACAATTATTGGCTTTTGAACAGGGAATCATAACTGCAGAACGGCCTTTTGACCCCACTCTAAAGCCGGGAGAAATAAATTACTATAATATGCGGAATATGATCCTTGCATCCCATGTCCACGTAGTAGTGGCAGAGTTTCAAAACAGACTAATTGCTTCAGGTTTTGCCAGGATTGAAGACGCTAAACCTTATGTGGATCATGAAAAATATGCCTATTTAGGATTTATGTTTGTTGATCCTGCCTACAGAAGCAGGGGTATCAACCAGAAGATCATAGAGGCATTGAAAAAATGGTCATTGGAACAGAATATAACCGAGATGAGGCTGCAGGTGTATGATGAAAATATCTCAGCCATTAAAGCTTATACCAAGGCAGGATTTTCCCGGTTTATGCTAATAATGAGAACAAGACTCAATGATGAATGATACCGGGATAAAGGAATGATTTAACCGAAGTAAAGTTGAGCTTTGACCGGAAGTACCTTATTTCTTCTTCTTCGAAACTTTAGCTTTTTTGTTATACTCTAACGCCAGGTTCATCCAGTATTCCAGTTTCTTCTTTGTATTAAGTGCTTCGATATCTACAAATACATACCCCTTCATAACTTTCCCGGTAAAATCCATTGGTTTTGCCCCTTCCTTCTCCATCACCTCGTCATATTTTTCAGGGTCAAGCCGTACCATCAGGCGCTCCTTCTCCACACCTACGCACATTTTATCATTAACCATAAAGCAAAGTCCACCAAACATCCTTTTCTCTTCCACCTTTTTATGGTGAACAGCTATTATTTCCCGAACTCTATCGGCCAGCTTTTCATTATAAGCCATAATTATAGTAATGATTACTACTAAAGGTAAAATATTTCCGGATAGGGATATTTCCCCCATCTATAAGTACATCTGCAGATTATCTGTCATCAGTAGTTTATATAATGAATAAAAATCCTGTTATGTATTAAAAAAACGTTTCAGCATAAAAGCTCTTCCTGATCCAGTCTTAAGGTATATTTCATATTCAAATGCCTTGTATTTATTTTTGAAAGCACAATAAAAAATCAGTTCCACTGGTAACCTACCTTTAGTTGCAGGCACCTGCCCATTCTGATGCCTAAGAAATCTTTCCTTTAAATCACTTGTACATCCAGTATAAAGATTTCCATCACTACACAATAGAACATAAACGTATTGCATAAATGCTGTTTATGCAATGCTATTTTAATTGAAACAAATAAATATGAGGAAAAAACAAAGAATTTATGTTCTTTTCTTATTGACCTAAAAAAACTTCAGCGGACCTTGTCCGCTGAAGCTCGCCCGAAATGAGTAATACTTCAATAAAATAAAAAACTCGCCGACGCTAAAGCGTCGGCGAGCGAAGGCGGAGAGGGTGGGATTCGAACCCACGGTACAGTGTAACCCGTACGACGATTTAGCAAACCGTTCCTTTCGGCCACTCAGGCACCTCTCCGAACATGCTAAAATAATGGGTGCCAAAAATACAGATATTAGGTCAATAATTGATAAAAAAACAAATTCCAAATCCCGTGAGGAATTTGGAACTTTTATAATTTAATCCAACAATTTACATAGCCGCCAACTGTACTTTCTGCTGCAATTCCAGCACATTTTCACGGAACACCGTATCTGTATCCATTAAATCCTTTACCGTCTGGCAGGAATGGATAACCGTAGTATGATCACGTCCTCCAAAATGCTCTCCGATAGTTTTAAGGGAATTCTTGGTAAAAGCCTTTGCCAGGTACATTGTAATCTGCCTTGCCTGTACGATCTCACGCTTGCGGGTCTTTTGCAATAGTTTATCGTAGGAGACATCAAAATACTCGCAAACCATTCGTTGAATGGTCTCGATAGTAATCTCTTTACTTGAGGATTTTATAAAATTACGCAACACTTTCTTAGCTAAATCTAGGTCTATCTCCCTTCTGTTTAGCGAAGATTGTGCCAACAGTGATATCAGCGCACCTTCCAGTTCCCTCACATTACTGTTGATATTGTATGCTATATACTTTACAACTTCTTTTGGCATCTCCAGGCCGTCATTCCGCATCTTCCTTTCCAGGATATCAATTCGGGTATCATAATCGGGGATCTGAAGGTCTGCACTTAAGCCCCAGCGGAAACGGCTGAGCAACCTTTCCTGTACCCCATCCAGATCCTTGGGTGATTTATCAGAAGTTAGTATTAATTGCTTATGGGACTGGTGTAAATGATTAAAAATGGCGAAAAACGCGTCCTGTGATTTCTCCGCCTTATTAAAGAATTGAACATCATCTATAATAAGGACATCAATCAGCTGGTAAAAATGGATGAAATCATTAATAGCATTGTTCCGGCTATGGTCCATGAACTGGTTGATGAACTTCTCAGAGCTCACATAGAGCACTACCTTATTGGGCTGGAGTCTTTTAACCTCATTTCCAATGGCTTGGGCGAGATGGGTTTTGCCGAGCCCTACCCCTCCGTAGATCACCAGGGGGTTAAAGGAATTGGCACCCGGCTTTTCAGCCACGGTTTTTCCCGCACGGCGGGCCACCCTGTTACAGTCTCCCTCTATAAATGAATCAAAAGTGTATACATGATTCAACTGTGGGTCAATCTGCATCTTCTTCAGACCAGGTATGACGAAGGGGTTCTTGACAGGATTGTTTATGACCAGCGGGAAATCCATTTCGTTGTTTGAAAAAGTTTTATAGCCTTGACCGGTTACATCCATCGTTAACGGCTTATTCTTACTATTACCACTGTCCACCATGATCCGGTATTCAAGCCTCGCTTCTTTACCCAATTCTCTCTTCAAAGTCTTTGCCAATAAATTTACATAATGTTCTTCGAGATACTCAAAAAAGAATTGGCTGGGTACCTGGATGACGAGAATGTTGTTTTTGAGAGAAACTGGTTTTATAGGTTCGAACCAGGTTTTGTAATGCTGCCTTTCAACAATGTCCTTGATGATCTTTAAACAATTGGTCCAAATTTTTTCTGCATTTTTCTCCATCAGTCTGAAAGCAGTTTATATAACCCCCGTAAATTTTGTTTGTGATTGTTGCCCAAAAATCGCTTCACAATAATCGTTAAAAAAACTTGGACAGGACGGCGAATATCTATATTTATTCGATAAAAAAAAATTCTTTTTCAACCCTTTTATAACAAAATAAAACAGCACGAAATTTTACTAATTTTTACTACCAAAAAATTTGGATAATTCAAAGAAACCGGGGTTCTAAAAATAATTTTTCACCACCGTTCGGTAATTCATTCTATTCATTACATCCCGTTTCCAAAAAAGTAAGCGGCTGATAATTAAGGAGGGCAGATCCCTTGTTTTCATTGATCGGAACCTATTTGAAGGTATACATAATTCCTTGTTGTTACAAGAAAAAATTATTGCTCTTTTTTGTTCAATTTTTTTAATGCGGAAAACACGGTAAAGCTTTGCCAAACGAGTTGATAACGTTCGTTTTTAATTCCTTCCTTCGCAATTGCTAATGCGGACAAAGTAATCACCTATCTTTGCAATCTTCATTTGTTTCAGGATAAAAACCTGGCCTTATGCAAAAGATCATTTCCCTTCGTTTACTTCCTGCTGAAGCCATTGACGAACAGTTTATTAAAGAGGCAATAGCTAAGGCCGTATCGCTGAATCCCGCTACAGTCAAGGGTTACACGATAATTAAACATTCCATTGATGCAAGGGGCAAACAAGCCTGGATCCAACTTAGCGTTAATGCTTTCATTAATGAACCCTTTCAACAAAGGCCTCTTGCTACCTTTCATTTTAAAGACGTAACCGCAGCTTCCCGCAAAGTGATTATTGTCGGAGGAGGCCCTGCAGGACTATTTGCTGCACTTAAATTTTTGGAAGCTGGTATCAAACCAATTGTGCTTGAACGCGGTAAAAATGTAAAGGATCGAAGACGTGATCTGGCAGCACTGAACAGGATGGGTATTGTTAATCCGGAAAGTAATTATTGCTTTGGAGAAGGCGGAGCAGGAACTTATAGCGATGGTAAATTATATACACGAAGTTCAAAACGTGGTGACATAAATCGCATCCTCCAACTCTTCGTTCTTTTTGGTGCTGAAGAAAAAATTTTATACGAATCTCATCCACATATCGGTACCAATAAATTACCAAACATCATCACAAAAATGCGTGAACAGATCACCGCATGTGGCGGTGAATTTTTGTTTGAAAAAAAGGTCACTAAATTCATCATCGATAATCAAAAGATCACCTCAGTTATAACTGCTGATCAAAACAGGTTTGATGGTGATGCAGTTATACTTGCAACCGGACATTCCGCTCGCGATATCTTTCATCTGTTACATGATTCAAACATTCTTGTTGAAGCAAAACCTTTTGCATTAGGTGTTCGAATTGAACATCCGCAGGCCCTGATCGATTGCGCTCAATACCATATCCCTTTATCTCATCCCAATCCCGATAACTATCGGGATAACTATCGGGATTGTGAACGTGATCAGTTACTTCCACCTGCATCTTATAACCTGGTTGAACAGGTGGATGGTAAAGGTGTGTTTTCCTTTTGCATGTGTCCTGGTGGCATTATTGCTCCAGCAGCAACTGCCCCCGGGGAATTAGTAGTAAACGGCTGGAGCCCGTCCAAACGCAACAACCCCTTCGCCAATAGTGGTATGGTGGTGACAGTTTCCCTGGACGACCGAAAGGAAATTTCGAAATATGCCGGCCTTGACCTTTCAAAACTGGATGCTGACCCCCTGGCCCTGCTCAAATTCCAGCAAAAAGTAGAGCAGAAGGCTTTTGAAGCTGGCGGCGGCGCCCTGGTAGCACCAGCACAGCGTATGGTGGACTTTGCCAATAATCAGGTGTCCTCCACCCTGCCAGACTGTTCCTATCTGCCCGGCCTGAATGCTGTGGGCATGGACAGCGTACTCCCTTCCTTTATATATAAACGGCTTCAGGAGGCATTTAAAGAGTTCGGAAAGAAAATGAAGGGCTATTATACCAATGATGCCGTGATTGTAGCTACGGAATCAAGAACCAGCTCCCCGGTTCGCATACCACGCCACACTGCTTCCCTTCAGCACCCTCAGATCAAAAACCTTTACCCCTGTGGTGAAGGCGCCGGATATGCCGGCGGAATCGTTAGTGCAGCCATGGATGGAGAACGGGTAGCAGCTATAATTACCGATCCAAATAGCTAATAGTTCCAAAAATGGCTCAAAGTACAACTCAACCTCATTCAAAGTAGTCACTGATCCCAATAGATGTCCGGGACACCCCCAATTACTATCAGAATACTCCCTTTTATTGCCAGTTTGTCCAGCTTCGTTGCCCGAATGGTTATGTAAAACTATATTTGACCTCTAAATTTCCCCTAATGGCTTTATTGGAAGTTCAACACCTGAGAAAATATTTCGCTACACAAAAAGCGGTAGATGACATTAGCCTCACCATAGAAAAAGGACAGATATTCGGATTGCTCGGACCAAATGGAGCGGGTAAGACCACACTTATTCGAATGATCACCGGCATCTTCTATCCGGATGAAGGCAATATATTATTTGATGGTAAGAAGTTTGATCCGATCAATGATATTGCTCATATCGGTTATATGCC
>JAJKIP010000092.1 GCA_021154405.1 Segetibacter sp.
AGCCAGGCCATCAAAAACCCCGCAAGCAAGGTTACAAAAGCTGCCTGCCTGTTAGCCGCAAAACATCGTTTGTGCATGAGTGGTACGCCATTGCAGAATAACACCTTTGATATTTTTGCGCAGATGAACTTTCTAAATCCGGGTATGCTGGGTACAATGGAGTATTTCAGGCAGGAGTTTGCCATGCCCATTGATAAGTTCGGAGAGCAGGATAGAAAGGACCATTTGAAAAAGATATTATACCCCTTCATATTAAGAAGAACAAAGGAACAGGTTGCCCGTGACCTTCCCGAAAAGCTGGAAATGATCTTATGGTGTGAAATGGAAGATGAACAGCGCAAGATATATGATGCTTATCGTAATGATTTCAGGGATAAGATCCTCGGAACCATCCAGGAACAGGGTATTCAGAAATCACAGCTTACCATTTTGCAGGGATTGATGAAATTGCGACAGATCTGTGATTCTCCCGCAATCCTGAATGAGGAAGAAAAATTTGAGAACCATTCCATCAAGCTGGAAGAGCTGGCAAGAGAGATCACTGAAAATATCAGTAATCATAAGGCGCTTGTATTCTCTCAATTCCTTGGCATGCTAGCCCTGATCAGAGCCAAGCTGGATGAACTGGGAGTCAAGTATGAATACTTTGATGGAAGCACAACAGCACCAGACAGGGAGAAGGCCATTCAGAGTTTTCAAAATGATGATACGGTAAGAGTGTTTCTTATCTCACTAAAAGCTGGTGGTGTGGGTTTGAATCTTACCGCAGCCGATTATGTATACATTGTGGATCCCTGGTGGAATCCTGCAGTAGAGCAGCAGGCCATTGACCGGACTCACCGGATTGGGCAGACGAAAAATATATTTGCTTACCGGATGATCTGCAGGGATACAATTGAAGATAAGATCCTCCAGCTCCAGGAAAAGAAAAGAGCGCTGGCAAGGGAACTTATTGCTGATGATAGCAGCTTTGTAAAATCACTCACAAAAGAAGATGTAGAATATCTCTTTAGCTAATTACATGGCATCGGTGATGATAATTATCTATAATGAATTTTAGCAGATAATTCATTACCGCCGGAACAATCCTGAACGAGAACAGTATTTCCACTAAGGAGTAAATGTTTTTCATTCAGGATTTTCTTCGTTTTGGCAATTCCTTGCAACCCTAACGCTTTCTTTTAAAGCTAACTTTAGTGACAAGCGTTTTTCATGAAGAAATTCATCAGTATAGCTATTGCCTGTATGTTCGTATGCGCTGCCCGGGCACAGAAAGCTGATGGAGTGATTAAAGGGACTGTTACTGACACTGCTGCACATAAACCTGTTGCAGATGCCACGGTCTCTATTCTTTGGGGCGCAGATACTTCTCTTCTAATGTATCTGATAACGGATAAAGATGGTTCTTTTACATTTAAAAATCTGGCTGCTGGCAAATACTTTCTAAATATATCTCACCAGGAATTTGCACAGTTCAGTAAGCTGGTGATCATAACTGCAACCGAAAAAATAATTGATTTTCATGAGATCAAATTATCTCAGGATCTGAAAACACTTGGAGAGGTAGTAATTACCAGTGAAGCCCCTGTTGTAATTAAGGGCGATACCATTCAGTTTAATGCCAGTCGGTTTAAAACGAAACCAGATGCTACTGCCGAAGACCTGATCAGGAAACTGCCTGGGATGGAGGTAGACAGACAGGGTAACATAAAAACACTGGGTCAGTCTGTGCAAAAAGTATATGTTGACGGAAAAGAATTCTTTGGTAATGATCCCAGACTGGCAACACGTAATCTGACCGCAGACATGATTGAAAGTGTGCAGGTTTATGATGACATGAGTGAGCAGGCCAAATTTTCCAGGATTGATGATGGGAGCAGAAGTAAAACAATAAATATCAAGCTAAAAAAGGATCGAAAAAAAGGAGTCTTCGGCCGTGTGCTGAGTAGCTACGGGGATCGGGGACATTATAACGATAATCTGTCGCTCAACAAGTTCGATGAGAAACAGCGGGTTTCACTGATCTTTAATGCAAATAACATTAACCAGCAGGGATTTTCATCTTCTGATGCCGGAAGAGATGGCGGAGGTCCAGGCAAGAATGCAGGTGGATCCGGGATCCTTAAATCACTATCAACAGGGCTTAACTTCAATAATGACTGGAATCCAAGGTTTAAAGTTAGCGGTAGCTATTTCTATTCAAAATCCAGTTCCAGGCAGCAGGAAGGCATATTCCGGAGAAGTACGTTTGCTGATTCTGTGGCCTTACTAAGCAGAGAAAGATCTTCTGAAGGTAATGGTGATAATCACCGCATCAATTTAAGAATTGAATTTCAGCTTGATTCAATGACTTCGGTCCTGTATACTCCTTACCTGAATTTTGGTAATTCTGCAAATAGTAGCGAGGATACTACATTTACATTTTCTGAAACACCTTCCGCCAGATTTTTATCGATCAGTGGCAGAACTGCCAATAACAACGAAAATCAAAATGTTAACATGAATAACAGTCTCCTTATACGAAGGAGATTTGACAAAATCGGCAGGACCCTTACTATCGGCTGGAATAATAACTCTACCAGTACAGATGTTACTGGTATGCTGTTATCACACAATGATTTCTTTTCCGCAAACGGGAGCCTTTTAAGGCCAATTGGGCAGGATCAGAAGAATAAACAGGGAGGCAGAAATTACAATAATGTTCTAAGCACTTCATACACGGAGCCTCTGGGAATAAACAAGCTCCTGGAGCTTAATTATGCTTTTACCCAAACCGAAAGCAACTCTGATCGTCAAACCTATGATTATGATACCTTAACGCGAGAATATGATGATCTGAACCAATCCCTGACAAATAAATTTCAAAACTCTTTCATTGCGCACAGGGCAGGAACTAACTATCGCTATCAGACTACTAAATATAATTATCAGATAGGATTTGCGCTGCAACAGTCTGTCCTGGAAAGCAAAAGTGATATGGCCCAGAGCGGGAAGGATTCACTGACACATGTGAGTTATATAAATCTGTTTCCAACTGCAAACTTCAATTTAATGCTCAGCAAGACAAAAAATCTCAGGCTATCGTATAATGGACGAACCAACCCTCCTTCTGTTTCTCAGTTGCAAAGTGTGCTGGATGTAACAGATCCCCTGAATGTTAGAACGGGAAACCCGAATCTGAAGCAGGAATTTAACCATAATGTTAATTTGGGGTATAATTCTTTTAATTTAAAATCATCGATGTTCCTGGCAATAAATTCCAATTTTTCAACTACCAGTAACAGGATAGTAAATAGTATAGACACTCTCTCCAAAGGGGTTCAGCTTACAAGGCCAGAAAATATTAATGGAACTTATCGGATTAATACAAACGTTTCAGTTGGTTTTCCCATTAAAAACGCAGCCCTGAAAGGATCTACTGTCAATTTCAGCAACAGCGCAACAATTAACAGGGATGTCAGTTTATTGTTTAAGCAGAGGAATATTGGACAAACGCTGTCGGTTACACAATCTGCGGGATTGAATCTAAGCAGGGAGGATTTTGATATTGAGTTAAGGGCGAATGTTACGTATTCATCAGTAAATTATTCGATCAACAGGGCACTAAACGAAAACTATATCACCCAGAGTTATTCCGGGGAATTAGCCTATACCCTAAAGAACAATATTATTTTATTCACTGATTTCGACCTATATATTAATACTGGAAGAGCTGAGGGATTCAATCAACAGATCCCAATCTGGAATGCCAGGATCAGCAAACAATTCCTTAAGAAGAAAAATGGGCAATTGCAGTTTTCGGTAAATGACATATTAAATCAGAACAAAAGCATTAGCCGGACAACAAGTGATAATTACATTCAGGATACCCGGAACATTGTATTGCAAAGGTTTTTTATGGTAAGCTTTTTCTATAAAGTAAATAAAATGGGTGGTCGCCAAAAGAAGTCCGAAAATTAAGAGCCTTAAAAGGGAATGCATTAAAAAGCTCCCCTGTATTGCAGGAGAGCTTAACTATTGAGGGGGTTAGTAAGAGACAATTACTTTCTTCTGAAGCTTGAACTTGCTGCAGGAGAAGAACCTGAGACAAAAACTGACAACACGGAAATCATTAAACGGAAAATGTTCAGAGAAGGTTTGTAGTAGCTACGATAGATCTTTGCTTCTTCGTGCGAATGGATGATGTTTTTATTTTTCATATTGGATATAATTGATTTTTAGCTAACGGAAAAGTAGCAATAAAATTATACAACAGATATGGCATTTTATAATATTAAGGTTTAATAACTAGCCTCTTAAATCGTCTTTTAATGAAATAGAGTAGAACTACGTAGGTGATTTACCATATTTCTATTTAATGCTCTAGCCCACTCCTGTATTGTCTTATTAACATTCTTTAACAATAAACCAAGCCTAATTAACCCGGTTTCGGACCCTGTAAGAATACTTTCGTAACTGTAAATGATACAGTTTATGAGAAACTTATGTCTGGTATTAGCAATTCTTGGTATGGCATTTTGCGCTTCAGCCCAGAAAAATGGAAGTATTAAGGGGACGGCTTTTGATACCATCTCTAAACAGCCAGTTGGCTCAGCCACCATTTCAATCCTGGAAAAGAAGGATTCATCGCTGGTCAGCTTCACTATGACCGACAATGCCGGACATTTTGAACTAAAAGGAATCCCGAATGGGGAGTACAGGCTGATGATCTCCCATGTGAATTACCACAACAATAATATACCCTTTAAGATCAGTGACGAGAACAAGAATCAGGACCTGGGAAATATCACTATGAATGATAAAAACAAGGTGTTAGGAGAGGTAGTGGTAACGAATGAAGCGCCTCCCGTGACCCTGGATGGAGATACCGTTGTATATAATGCAAATTCATTCAAGACAGCGCCAAATGCCAATGTTGAACAACTTCTGAAGAAACTGCCAGGTATAAAGGTTGATAAGGACGGAACGATTACAGCTCAGGGAGAGAAGGTGACCAAAGTACTGGTTGACGGCAAAGAATTTTTTGGCAACGATCCCAAGATTGCAACACGCAATTTGCCCGCTGATGCTGTGGATAAAGTGCAATCATATGACAAACAGAGTGATCAGGCACAGCTTACTGGATTTGAGGATGGTAATTATGAGAAAACCATCAACCTTAAATTAAAGAAAGATAAAAAGAAGGGAATCTTCGGGAAAGCAGGTGCCGGTGCCGGTGATAAAGAGCGATATGAGGGCAAATTCAATGTGAATTCTTTCAAAGGCGCCCGCCAAATGTCAGCCATTGGAATGGGCAACAATACCAATTCGGAAGGATTTTCCTTTATGGACATTCTCAATTTTACCGGAGCGCTTAATCAAATGAAACAGGGCGGTGGTAATATCTCCATTAATCTATCTGGTGACGATGCAGCAGCGTATGGAATGGCAGGAAACAATAATGGCGGTATCAATACGGCATGGGGAGGAGGGTTGAACTATAATAATATTATTGGGAAGAAGCTGGACTGGCAGAGTAACTATTTTTATAATCGCTATAATCCTTATACTGAAAGCCATATTTTAAGGGAGAATTTTTTACCGGGTACCACCAATTTTTATGACCAGACTTCCACAAGTGATAACCTGAATAATTCCCATCGCTTTAATATAAATGCTCTTTACCAGATCGATTCCTTTCAGTCTATTCGCTTTATTCCAAATTTTAGTTATCAGAAAACAGCGAATTCTTCTACTACCCTTTATAAAACCACAGGCGCAAAGGGAGACCTGATCAATGATGGGTTTACCAATAATGAGACAGGAAATGAGGGATATAATTTTCGAAATGAAATTTCGTATCGCAAGAAATTCCGAAATAAAAAGGGAAGGACCTTTTCCTTCACCCTTCAAAATACTATGAATGAGAGCGAAGGAGATGGCAGTCTGCAATCCATTATTGGCTACTATGCTAATGGAGCCCTTAACCACAGGGATTCCTTGAACCAGATCAATGATTCAAGATCAGATCTTACCGGATATAGCTTACGGGCAGTGTATACGGAACCTTTGTGGAGAAAAAGCCTGATGGAGTTCAGCGCAGGAAAGAGTGATACTAAAAATACATCCAGCAAGACCACCTATGATTATAACAAATTGAACGGTAAGTATGATAAGCTCAATCAAATGCTGACCAATGATTTTGAAAATATATATGGGTATACCAATGCAGGATTTCGTATTCGAACCGTGCGTCAAAAATATAATTACTCTTTAGGGGTCACCTGGCAACAGGCAGAGCTAAAAGGAAAGATCATAAGTGGCATTAAGGATTCACTTATTACAAAGACGTTCCGCAATTTTCTGCCAACAGCCAGTTTCCGATATAATTTCAGCCGGTTTAAATACCTGAATCTTAACTATACAGGCAGTACTAACCAGCCTACCATGTCACAATTGCAACCTGTACCCGATGTGACCAATCCACTGTATGTAAAAGAGGGTAACCCTGACCTGAAACAGGAGTTCAGGCATTCATTTCGGGCTAATCTAAACCTTTTAACCCCGTACAAGAATCAAAATTTCTTCCTGTTTTTTAATGGAACCGTCACAGAGAACAAGATCGTAAACTATGATGTGGTGGATCCTGTTACAGCAAAGCGGGTTACCCGTCCCGTAAATGTCAATGGCGTTTATAACCTGTCGGGTAATATAAGCTACAGTTTACCGGTCCGCTTCCTGAAAGGAACCCTTGAGATGAGCAATTATACCAGCTATAACAAGGGGAAGCAATTTGTCAATGCTATTGGGAACAGCATCAAGACAATTTCCACTGGGCCGTCCATTCGTTTAAATATTAATCCCTATAGTAAATTAAACCTGGGCGCAGGCGCACGATATAATTACAACTATACCACGTATTCCCTGGAATCGACCATGAATAATAAATATATATCGCAGGAATACAATGGTGAAGCCGACTGGCAATTGCCTAAAAACTTTTTCTTCAGTACAGACTTTACCTATACGATCAATAGTCAAAGGGCAGCTGGTTTTAATCTCGAAATTCCACTATGGAATGCGAGCCT
>JAJKIP010000093.1 GCA_021154405.1 Segetibacter sp.
AGGCCCTTGCTTGATGACAAGATCATATTGGGATGGAACGCTTTGATGAACAGTGCCTGCAGCAGATCATTTGCAGCTACCGGCATTGAAAAATATAGAAGGCTGGCGATTGACAATATGCAGTTTTTGTTATCAACCTTCAGGGCAGGAGATGAGGGAGAAATGTTTCATACCTGGAAAAGTGATCAGGCAAAATTCCCGGCATTTTTGGATGATTATGCCTTCCTTATCAGGGCGCTGATTGATCTGTACGAGATCACGGTTGATCAAAAATGGCTGGAGGAGGCAAAAAGGATCACCGGTTATGTTTGGGCACATTTCGGAGAAGGGGAGGCTGGGTTCTTTTATTTTACGAACGATCATCAGCAGGATGTGATCATCCGGAAGAAAGAGGTGTATGATGGCGCCGTGCCATCCGGGAATTCGGTAATGGCGTATATTCTCTACCGGTTGTCCATTTTTTACGATATAAAGGAATGGCGGGAAAGGAGCTACTGGATGGTCACTTCCCTGGGTAAGGCTGTAACCAGGTATCCTACCTCTTTTGGCATTTGGAACAACCTTTTGATGGAAATTCTGGCAGGCACAAAAGAAATTGCGATTGTAGGTAATAATGCATTGGAATTGCACGTTCAGCTGATTAAAGAATTTATCCCACACCGGGTTGTAATGGCATCCCAAAAGGAGGATAATACGTTTCCATTATTGAGCGGAAAAAAGGCAACTGATCCGGCTTCAATTTATTTGTGTAAGGAGTTCTCCTGTCTGAAACCAGTGATCACGGTAAAAGACCTTATGTCACTGATATACAATGGTGGTAGGAATAATTAATTATCTTTTTATACAATAAAGAAGAGCCATTCAGCGTTAGAAAAACTACGTCGTAAAATACGCTTGTAACCGAACAAAATAAATTGTAATGTTGTGCTTACGAAGAAACCAAAAACTTATATTTGCCCAATACCCTTTAAGTGTATGAAAATGAAAAACCCTAACTATGCCCTTCTTGCAGCTGTTAGCATCTTGATGCTCTCAGGTTGCGGAATACTGGGAAAGAAGAATAAAGGTGGAGCCCTGCCTAATGATGGTCAGGTCCACGGTATTTCTCCCGGAAGCCAGTATACACTTCCCAAGCCTCCAGGCATGGTATACATTCCGCAAGGAACGTTCCATATGGGTCCAAGTGATGAAGATCCGGCGTATTCCTTTAGCTCACGCAATCGATCCATATCAATCAGTGGATTCTGGATGGATGCGACTGAGATTACCAACAACGAGTATCGTCAGTTTGTATTCTGGGTTCGTGACTCAGTAGCTGCCCGTAAACTTGGCAAGGTGAAAGCCGGTCCCGATGGAAACGAGTATGTTGACTGGAAAGCGATGCAGACCCTGAAGTGGAATGATCCTAAAACAATGGAAGAATTAGGTAACACAAACCTGATCCTTGCTCCAGATGACAGGATCTTTGGTAAAAAGGAAATTGACGTAACTCAGTTGATTTATCACTCAGAGACTTTCGATCTTAAGAAAGCTGCTCAAAGAGAGAATGCTGGTGTACGTCGTTCCAAGTTCATCGACAAAAAAGACACTCCTATTTATCCCGATACATTGGTGTGGATTCGTGACTTCTCTTATTCTTACAACGAGCCAATGACCAAGCGTTATTTCTCACATCCTGCATTTGGAAACTATCCTGTTGTAGGTGTGAACTGGAAACAGGCAACTGCTTTCTGCGAATGGAGAACGCACTACCTGAATTCCTGGCTGGATGGCAAGAAGCGGGCACAGGAATCTGATTTCCGCCTGCCTACCGAAGCTCAGTGGGAATATGCAGCTCGCGGCGGTCGTTCACAATCAATGTTCCCATGGGGTAACTATTACCTCCGTAACAAGAAGGGATGTTTGATGGCCAACTTCAAACCTGGTCGTGGTAACTATCCTGAAGATGGTGGATTCTATACAGTGCGTGCTGATGCTTACTGGCCTAATGATTTCGGTCTGTATTGCATGGCGGGTAACGTTGCTGAGTGGACTTCTTCGATCTACTACGAAGGCCGTAATAACTTCCAGCATGATATGAACCCTGATGTTCGCTGGAATGCAAAAGATGATGATCCTCCGCTGATGAAGCGCAAAATAATACGTGGTGGTAGCTGGAAAGATGTTGGATACTATCTGCAAACAGGTACCAGCACTTACGAGTACCAGGATTCTGCAAAATCCTACATAGGATTCCGTAGCGTAATTGACCTGCCTGCCGCTCCCCAAAAAGGCCGCCGCAGATAAGCGAAAATATTGAAGGGAAGAGGTCGCCCCGCGACCTCTTTTTTCTTTCTATCCGATACAATTTTTAACACATTCACTTCGTTTTCATCTTAGTAAAAATTTAATAATCTATAAAAACGAACCCGTTATGCTTTTCTTTAAAACCCACAAAGGTCAGGTAGTACTTAACTTCCTTTTCAGCTTCTTCGCCGCTCTGGTAATCTTTGCTGCGATGATGAAAATCCTTCACTGGAAGGGTGCTGATATCGGTATCATGGTTGGATTGATTTCAGAAGCTATTGTGTTCCTGGTAATGGCATTCCTTGTGCCTCCTCCTGAAGAACCACATTGGCAGCGTTATTTCCCTGATATAAACAATCACCCTGATCTTGATCCTAACTTCAAACCAACTCCCCTTACACTGGGTAATGCCAATAGCGGTAACCCTGCCCTGAATAAACTGGAAGATATGCTGCGTGATGCAGACATCACTCCTGCTAACCTGGGTCGTCTGGGTGAGAACTTCAAGAAATTTGGTGGTACTGTAGATAAAATGTCTGACATCACTGATGTAGTTGCTGCTACTGGTGACTATACAGCAAAGACACGTGAAGCTGCAACTGCACTGGGTACAATGAAAGATGCTTATATCGGCGCAGCCAATAGCATCCAGCATTTCAATGCAGCTGCTGATGGTACTAAACAGTTTCATGAGCAAGTTCAGGTGTTGACCAAGAACCTTGGTTCCCTGAACACTATTTATGAACTGGAATTGCAGGATACAAACAATCACCTGAAAGCGATGAACAAATTCTACAGCAACCTTACACAGGCTTCTGAAGCTATGCAAGAGAGCGTGGGAGATGCCAAGAAAGCGCAGGATCAGATTGCAATACTTGCCAATAACCTGGGCCGCCTGAACACTGTTTATGGCAATATGCTTAGCGCAATGCAGGTAAAGAACTAATATTATCCAAGGATTCGTTTTTATTAAATTATAACAACAATCCGTATCCCGTGATTTTTTAGAAGAGTCACCATTACTAAAAAACAAAAAAACCAATCGTCATGTCTTTACCTCGCGAGCCGCGGCAGAAAATGATCAACATGATGTATCTCGTTCTTACAGCCCTTCTGGCTTTGAACGTATCATCTGAGATATTGAATGCCTTTAAGACGGTAAATAAGAGCTTGGAGAATACTAACTCTACTGTAAACAAGTCTACAGAGACTTTGATGAAGTCATTAGAGGAAAAGAAAAATGATCCAGCTACTTCAACAAGGGCGCAATTATGGCAGCCAAGAGCTAAACAGGCTCAGGATTTAAGTAAAGAAGTATTTGATTATATACAAGGTCTGAAAGATAGAATTCTTACTGAAGCTGGTGGAAATCCAAAAGATCCCAGCAAGAAATTTAAAGAAGATAATCTTGATATTACAACTAATATCCTGATCGAAAAAGGAGAGGGTCGTAAACTTGAAGCAAAGCTGAAGAAATATCGTGAAGATATCCTCGCTATCGATCCTTCAATTGATTCTGCTTTCAGTACAGAGCTTCCAATTAACCTGGAAAAACCTAAAAGTGATAGCCGTGCTGGTAAAACATGGGAAGGCGCTTACTTCCACATGGTACCTACCGTTGCCGGTCTGACAATTTTGAGTAAGTTCCAGATGGACGTTAAGAATTCAGAAAACAGAGTTGTTCAATTTTGCCACAACAAAGTGGGAGAAGTGAACGTAGTGTTCGACAGCTATGGAGCTGTACTTGGACAAAGCTCTAATTACCTGATGCCAGGCCAGAACCTCGATATCACTGCAGGTGTTGGTGCCTTCAGTAAGAAAGCTCAACCTGTAATCTTAGTCGGTGGATCACCCACTACAATCGGAGAAGACGGTGCAGCACACGTAACGGTTCCCGGTGGTGGAATTGGTCAACATTCCATTCCTGTAAGGATCACTTACATGAACCAGAATACTGGCAAAATGGAAACAATGGAGAAGAACATTACCTATACCGTTGGTCAGGCTAATGCTTCTATCGCCCTCGACAAAATGAACGTACTTTATATCGGAGTTGATAACCCTGTAACAATTGCTGCCAGCGGCGGTGGTGATGACAGAGTGAAACCAACTATCGCCGGTGGTGGTGGTTCTCTGACTAAAGTTGGTGCAGGTAAATATATTGCCCGTGTAAACAGCATTACTGATAAATGTATTATCACTGTTGTTGTTGATGGCAAGGTTGCCGGTGCCTCTGAATTCAGGGTTCGTACCGTTCCCCAGTCTCAGGCATATGTTGGAGGACAGGCTAGCGGTGCCAATATTATCGCTGGTGCATTCCGTGCCCAGGGTGGTGTTCAGGCTGGTATTAAAGATTTTCCTTTTGACCTGAAATATGAAGTTACAAGCTTTAGCCTTTCTGTTGATACAGATGATGGTGATATTGCAACGGCAAATGGAACTGGAAACCTGTTTGCAGGTCAAGTAAGAAAGATTATAGACATGAATGTTAAATCCGGTAAGACGGTCACAATTGATAATATCAGAGTAAAAGGACCGGACGGCAGAACTACCGCTGCTCCTTCATTGGTCTTCTATATTAAATAACACGGAAATGAAACGCAATTTATTAAAACTAGGAATGCTGCTATTGTGCACTGCTGTGATAGCAGGCGGGGTGGAAGCACAGCGTACTTCGAAAAAAAGAGGTGCTGCAGCACCAGCTGACCCGAATCAGCAGACGCAACAAGTGAATAATAACCAGCCTTCCGGGTATAATCCTTATTCAGGAATTCCTATCAGGGTTGACTCATCAGGTGTGGAAGATACTGCAATCCACAAGTCATTACGCAATGACAATGCTTTTGACAAGGGAAGCTTGACTGCACGTTCTCCACTTCCATATGAATATCTCCGCTGGGATGATGCCCTTTTTGCTGAAAAGGTTTGGAGAGAACTGGACCTGCGCGAAAAAATGAATCAGACCTTCCGTTATGAAGCTAATGATGATAATGGAAGCCAGTTGTTCATCAATATGTTGCTGAAATCCGTGATGAAAGGTGAAGTAACAGCGTTTGAGGATGACAGGTTCTCTATCCCTAAAACTCCAGCTGATATCCAGCAGATGACTTCGGGTAGAGTCGATACGGTTCCTGTTTATGATCCGGTTGATGTAAACAAGATCAAGGAGTATGTTGCTACCAGGGCCACCTTTGATGCAAAAAGCGTTGTTAAGTTGCGTATTAAAGAAGAGTGGGTATTTGACCGTGAGGCCAGCCGCCTGTTCTGTCGAATACTCGGTATTGCTCCACTCAAAACAGAATATTTGCCCAACGGACAGGAAAGAGGTAGCTCTGTAATGTTCTGGGTATATTATCCTGACCTGCGTCCAATGCTTGCAAAAGCTGAGGTATATAACCCAAAGAATATGGGTCAAAGCAGGCTTACATGGGAGGAATTATTTGAAAGCCGTATGTTCAGCAGCTATATCGTGAAATCTACAGTTGATAACTCTGCAAACAAAAATATCAGAGTCTATATCAAGGATCCGATACTGGCTCTTCTTGAAGGTGAAAACATTAAAGAGAAGATTTTCAACTATGAGCAAGACCTTTGGTCCTACTAGTTTAAGCTAACAGTTGATAGCCCAGACACTAATTTTTAACTTTTTTAATATGAAAAAAGGCACTCATCGAGTGCCTTTTTTTTTGTCTATTATGTTCATTGTTAATAAGTTAAAAAATCTTTCAAAAAAGCCATGAGTCTTATAGGAAAATAAGATAATTGTTGTATTTTCGTCTCGGTTTTTCATAGGATATTGGATTTTAAAAACGGGGCTGGATTTCTATCCTGGCCCCATTTTTTTTGACCTATGTCGAATAATAGCTCAAGTTTATTCTCAATTATCTCCCAGCTTTTGGCGAAAATATTCAGTCAGTATTTTGGCTCTCGCAGTTCCCACTAATTCCTGAAGCTCCTCTTGCGTCTTAGCGCTAATATTTTTTACTGATTTAAACGATTTTAGAAGCGAATTGGCAGTGGCTTTTCCAATGCCGGGAATATCTTCCAATTCATTTTTGAACGTTCCTGCGCTTCTTTTTTTGCGATGAAAGGTGATACCGAAGCGGTGCACTTCATTTCTGATCTGCCTGATGAGTTTTAGACTTTCAGATTTATAATCCAGCTTCAGCGATTGCATATCACCGGGAAAAAAGATCTCTTCTTCATTTTTGGCTAATCCAACCATAGTTGTTTTTCCATTGATCTTCAACTCATTAATGGCCTCAAGCGCAGCACTTAACTGGCCCTTGCCACCGTCGATGATAATAAGCTCGGGAATATGCCTGTTTTCCTCCACAACTCGTTTATATCGCCTGTACACTGTTTCCTTCATGGATGCAAAATCATTGATGCCTTCCACGGTCTTTATATTGAAATGACGATAATCCTTTTTGCTGGGCTCTCCATTTATGTAACAGACCATTGCAGATACCGGATAGCTTCCCTGGAAATTAGAGTTATCAAAACATTCAATATGCAATGGCAGATCCGTTAATTGCAAGTCACGCTGCAATTCTTCCAGTACTTTGATCTTGTCCGTATTTTTTGAAAGCTTGAGTCTTTGCTTGTTCTTTAAGTCTTCAATAAAATAGCCCGCATTCTTTTCCGATAGTTCCAGCAGTCTTTTTCTGTCACCTCCCTTTGGAACAGAAATAGTGATGCCTTCTTCAGGATATTCTATTGTAAACGGCAAAACAATTTCTTTGGCATCACTTGCAAAGCTGTCTCTTAACTGGGCAACTGAAAAACTCAGGATCTCTTCCTCAGTCTCATCAAGATGGGTTTCTACTTTATTTGTTTGCGTTTGAACAATAGTGCCGCTTCTTACCATCAGGTAATTTACAAAAGCAATATCCTTATCCTTGATAATGGAAAACACATCAACGTTCTGATCCTCTTTCAATCCGGCCACCACAGATTTCGATTGGTAATTTTCCAGATACTCGATCTTCTTATGAATAAGCTGGGCTTTTTCAAAAGCCATCTCATCCGCCAATCGTTTCATTTCCTCTTTGAAACGACGGATAACCGGTGAAAGATTTCCTTTTAGCAGGTTCTTCAACTGGTTGATATTATCAGCATAATCTTCTGCCGATTGCAAATTTTCACATGGACCTTTGCAATTTCCCAAATGATATTCCAGGCAAACCTTGAATTTTTTTGCTTCAATATTCTTTTCTGTGAGGTTCAATGAGCAATTGCGAAGAGGAATCGTTTGCCGGGTAAAATCTATCAGTTCCCGCACCTTTTTTACAGAAGTATATGGCCCCAGATATTCCGAACCATCGGGGATTTTTTTGCGGGTAAGGAATACCCGTGGGAATGGCTCATTTTTTATAACAATAAAGGGATAGCTCTTATCATCCTTCAAATTGATATTGAAGATCGGCTGATATTGTTTGATCAGTGAGTTTTCTAACAGAAATGCGTCCTGTTCTGAATTTACGATAGTGAATTCAATACGGGTGATCCGTCTTACCAGTTCATGAGTCTTGTAATTGGTATAAGTCTTATTGAAATAGGAGCTGACCCTCTTCCTGATATTCTTTGCCTTGCCTACATAAATAAGGGAATTGCCGGCATCATAATATTTATAGATGCCCGGTTGTTGCGGTATGCCGGCTGCAATATTTTGAAATTGTTCTGAATTCATTACAATTCACTCTCATTCCATGATACTTTATAGGTGGAAGTAACCTCAGGTTTTCCGGGATATTGCTTAATGGTAGTTACCTGGAAACTTTCATCTACTTGCCACAACATTTTCTTTTCAATGGAACTATCCTTATTGCTTTGATTGATATTGATAAATATACTCGTCACCTGGTCTTCTGAAGTACCTGGTTGTGGTTTGATCAGGACTTCCTGGCGCTGAACTTCTTCCTTTTTAGCATCTTTTGGCGAATATATCATCACTACCCGTCCAAGCGATTCGTCAAAAGTATTTTGTTCTGTAAACCGTCCATTGTATTCGGGCTGGGTCAGGTCTGGTAAGGCAAGGAACTCACTGGCTGCATCTTTGAACTGTTCCCTGCGAAGATAGGTGGTATCATTATGGGCGCTGTCAACAGGAACAATGCGCATGATGGAATACAGTGATGTGTCAACCTTGGCTATCTGGCTTTTAATATACGGTATTGCCGGAAAGAACTGGTCCTTTGGTTCAGTTTGCTTATCCTCGTTTTTACATCCCCAGGCAAATACTATTACCAATCCTAAAACAAATCCGGCCTGCATTAGTTTACGGGTAGTGCTCATTCTATTTGTAAGTTAAAACTCAAATTTAATTAATAATAAAATCAAAAAGGCGCCCTCGCAGAACTACGAGGGCGCCTTTTATTATCAGTTATCAATCTGAATTCTTTTTGTATTATTCGTTTAGGGTTATGCCGATCTTCATGCCGAAGTCAAACAGATTTTCTTTAACCGGGTATTTGTTGTGGAAGCTGGAGAGGACCTGGTAGCGAACCTGTGGACCAACCTGCCAGTGTGTTTTTCCACTGGTATAGTTAACAAATGCTTCAAAGCCTGTATTAAGGTTCACATGTCTGATAAGCCAGGGAACTTTTGCATAGTTCTTATAATCGCTGCTGATCAGGTAAGCGCGATCCTTCAGGATATAAGTCGGCTGAATGGTACCTGCAATGCCGAAACTGGTTTTCTTATTTCCTATCAGGTTAAGTTCAGCTCCAATGGGTGCAGAAACAGAGAAGTAGAAATTCTTCAGCCAGTCTGATTTATAGCCACTGTAAGTCCGGTATTCGGTCCAGGTAGAAACTGAACTGTTGCCATTTGTTCCGTTCAGTTGTATGGTGGCTACTTCTGGATTATAGGCGTATGCCTTAACATCATAACGGTTAAGATTGAACTGCAATCCTCCGCGGATCTTCAGGTTGCGAGTAACAGGATAGCGGGCAGCCAGTCCAATTTGCAAACCCATATCCGGTTTATGTGTCACTGCCTTGTTCACATCAGTCAGAGAAGCAAAGGGAAAGCCGGCGCCACCTGAATTGTTGAATGATTTATTCTCATCCAGCTTACGATAGCTTACCGTTGGAGTTACAAAGAACTGCCAGCTTATTCTCCTGGCGATCTTTTGAGGAATATAAGCATTGGTTACACTTTCAATGCTTAATGGATAATTAATCTGATTCTTTATATCCGGGCGGTCAGATGAATTAATTGTAATTCTTTCTTCATAAGCGCCAGATGAAACAGGAGTTTCATTCACTGTAGCTACAGATTGGTAGAAAGGATTGCCAGTAACAGTGGCAGGAACATTTTTTTCAAGATCCTGTAATTGCATTCTGTCTATTCGTGTAATAGCAGGTTGATCAGCCGGTGAAATGGTGAGCAAACTGCTTCTTATATCTGCTGAAAGAATAGCTGGTAAGGCAAGTGGGCCTACAATGGCAGTTTCCTCAGGAGTTGCCTTGATAGATGCCAGCTTATTGTTGAATGGAGATACTTTGTTAACTGTTTCAGGAGTTGCTTCGGCAGGTGATGCAGCTTTTTCCTGTAATGGAGACTGAGTGGCCTTTATGGAAGTTACGGGCTGATTCTTTGCAACAGGATAACTCATCATCACCCAGGTAACGGCTAATCCTGTAACAAGCAATAAAAGTGATAAACCGACCCCATACCATCTTCTGCGTGTATGCAGGGTACTATTGATACCTTTCCATACTTTCTCAGAAGGGAACATCCGGTATTGATCAGCATTCTCTTTAATATACTGTTCAAACTCCCTATTTCTATAATTACTCTCCATAACCAGTTGCTATTTAGGATACGAATCACCGCTGGCTGACGGCAGCAAGCCAGTCAAGATCGTGTTTTGGTCTTTGCATGATCTTTTTACGGATCAATATATCTTCAAGCATTGCCTTGGCCCTTGTATACTGGCTTCGGCTTGTACTTTCTTCAATGTCCAGCATTCCAGCAATTTCCCGGTGACTGTATCCTTCAATGGCATACAGGTTTAAAACAGTCCTGTAACCAATAGGCAGGATCCTGATACACTCAATCACCTGCTTTGCCTGAATAACCGCCGGCACACTTTCCTCTCTCACCTGGATGCCTGTTGCGTGAATTATGTCCACACTCTCGTTAAACTTCTTGTTCTTCTTTAAAATATTAATACACGTGTGAACGATAATTCGTCTAATCCATCCCTCAAAAGCACCTCTGTTCTCGAACGTATGGATTTGCAGGAAAATCTTGATAAATCCCTCCTGAAGCATGTCCTCGGCGTCTTCTCTGCTATGTCCGTACCGATAACAAACCGCCAGCATTTTAGCACTGTACTTATTGTACAGTTCACGCTGAGCGGCCGCATCATTGTTCAAACATCCTTTTAAAATGGCTTCCTCGGTCATATTTACCGTTTGGCTGCCTGTAATTTAGACAATTTTTGAACACAAATGCTGCACGGGAATTTGAATTATATTCTTTTTAAGGAGTGAATTGGTCGATAAAAATGGACTGCTGGACTATCAGGTGGCGAGTTTGACACCAAATGATACCTTTTGGCGCAGTATTGCGAGGGAGATGCCGTGTACATACGCTGTACATACCGTGTAGATACCGTGTACATACCATGAGGATACCTTGTACTCGAGATCACTGGGTTTTCTTCCTGATCAGGCTGTCAAGTGGGTATTTGGCCTTCATTTGTTCCCGTATCCCGTCTGCCCAGCCTATAAGCGCAGTTTTCTCTGCCTTGGTTAATATGGCGTCCTTGTGGATCCAGGTATAGGAGTTCAGGGGCATTTCCCCTTTTTTCACCTGGTCGGCAACCTCTTCCATTTTATGATATTGATAGCGAAGGTTCCTGTTAGTGTATTCATCCAGGTTTAATTCCTTTTTTCCTTCCTTTATATGGTTGTTCAGCCACCAGTCAACCGGCTGGACCTTGCTATACCAGGGATACACGGTATTGTTGCTATGGCAATCATTGCAAGCCTTTTTGAGGATTCCCTGAACATCTGCCGGAATCGCAAATACATTTCCAATATAATTGGGTTGGTTGCCTGATGCCTGGTTCTTTTTGGGATGAAAGAACTGGATTATGATCAGGGCTATCAGTAATACTACAAGGATCTTTTTTATCATAGTGCCTGAATGATTATTTTTCCATCAGGATCTCACCGTCCATCTCCTTCGGTATCGGTAGCCGCATCATGGTGAGGATCGTAGGAGCAATATCGCCAAGTTTTCCCGGTTTGAGTTTCCCATTCCAGGAATTATCAATTACGAAAAGCGGAACCAGGTTTAGCGTATGTGCCGTATTGGGTGAACCATCTTCATTGATCATGTAATCGGAATTACCATGGTCTGCTGTCAGGAACACGGCATAATCATTGGCCAATGCTGCAGTTACCACTTTTTCAACGCATTTATCTACTGTTTCAACAGCCTTGATGGCAGCTTCCCAGACCCCGGTATGGCCCACCATATCTGCATTGGCAAAATTGAGGACAATGAAATCGGCCGACCTGCTATTGATCTGTGGTAGTAAGGCTTCAGTTACTTCATAAGCGCTCATTTCCGGTTTGAGATCATAGGTGGCCACTTTGGGGGAGGGTATCATGAGCCTTGTTTCCCCTTCGAATGGTTTTTCACGCCCACCGCTAAAGAAAAAGCTTACATGCGGATACTTTTCTGTTTCCGCTATACGGATCTGTTTCAATCCCTGTTTTTCCAATACTTCTCCAATAGTATTTTTCAGATCATCATTCTCGAAGATCACATGCACATTCCTGAAATTGTGATCATACTGCGTCATGGTTGTATAATCCAGCTTCAGCCTGTGCATCTGGAATTCGGGAATATCAATCTGTGTAAGCACTTCTGTTATTTCACGGCAACGGTCTGTCCTGAAATTAAAACATAACACCACATCGTCATCTTTTATAGTTGTCAGTGGCTGTTGACCTTCATTCAGGATCACCGTTGGCAATATGAATTCATCTGTTTTCTTCTGGGCATAAGAATTCTCAACTGCAGCAATTGCATCAGTTGCTTTTTGACCCTGTCCATTCACCATTGCATCGTAAGCCAGCTTTACCCGTTCCCATCGTTTGTCGCGGTCCATAGCATAATAGCGGCCACTTACCGTAGCAATCTTACCCGTGGTGTTATTGAGGTGGTTCTGCAGGTCGGTAATGAAGCCCAGCCCGCTTTTAGGGTCGCAATCCCGGCCGTCGGTAAATGCATGGATATAAACTTCCGACAGGCCTTCCTGGCTGCAAAGGCTTATAATGGCCTTTAAATGGTTTATGTGAGAATGCACTCCGCCATTACTGACCAGACCCAGCAAATGCAGAGGTTTTCCGGCCGTTTTGGCATGACGGATTGAATCCAGCAATTGTTTATTTTGAGTGAAAGTTCCGTTACGGATAGCCACATTTATGCGTTGTAATTCCTGGTACACAATCCGGCCTGCACCCAGGTTAAGGTGGCCTACTTCAGAGTTTCCCATTTGCCCATCCGGAAGGCCTACAGCCTCCCCACAGGTGACCAGCGTAGTGTTCGGATACCTTGAATATAAGGACCTTGTAAAGGGGGCATTAGCATGTTGAATAGCGTCCGATGATGCAACTTTACCAAGGCCCCAGCCGTCCATAATGATCAGAATAGCTCTTTTTTGAGACATGACCGCTTTTGAGGGGCTAAAATTAGTACAAATTCAATGATTATCAGGTAACAATGCGTTGTAAATCTACATATCGTAAACTGTATTTGGCTGGGAAGCCTAGAATCTGCCGGGGATTTTGTTAATTTAGTATCCGGATAATCCGTGCTCCATGGCACATTTTTCGATTTGTTATTCCTGTGAAAAAATTTGATTTATGAAAGCGATTTTTACTTCTTTATTGGTTGCATTCGCGATTGTGCTTTCTTCCTTTGGACAGAACAGTTCGTCCATCGATGAAGTAATCGGCGCATTACGTTCCGGCAACGCCAATGAATTGTCGAGGTATTTTGACGACAATGTTGAAGTAACATTGCCCGTTAAAAGCGACAGTTACAGCAAGGCCCAGGCCCAGCTGATCCTTAAAGATTTCTTTGCCAATAACGATGTTCGTGGCTTTGAATTAAAACACAAAGGTGATTCACCCGGTGGTCATTATTGCATCGGTACGCTGCAAACAAAGTCTGGTAATTTCAGAGCACATGTGTTCATGAAATCCAAGGGCGACAAAGAACTGGTTAAGGAATTGCGATTTCAGCCGATTGAATAGTCTTTCTTTAAGATAGATTAAGATAGATGCAACAACAACATAAT
This sequence comes from Segetibacter sp., assembly GCA_021154405.1. Classification (GTDB taxonomy): domain Bacteria; phylum Bacteroidota; class Bacteroidia; order Chitinophagales; family Chitinophagaceae; genus JAJKIP01. The sequence goes on from JAJKIP010000093.1 coordinate 13,616, forward strand.
TGTGAAGAAGCCCTACGTAAGTGGGGCTTTTTCATTTATGTATTATTTACTTTTGCCCCATGGATTTTATTAATAAACTGCATCACCTCATTGACGAAGCATTAAAGGAGGATATTGGCGATGGCGATCATTCTACTCTTTCCTGTATTGACCCTGCTGCCAGGGGAAAGGCGGTTCTTAAAATAAAGCAGGAAGGAATTCTGGCTGGTGTAGAGGTTGCTAAAGAAATATTCGCGTATAAAGAACCTGGTGCCTTATTTATACCATTTAAAAAAGATGGTGATTCTATGGAAGTGGGAGAGAAGGCATTTGAAGTGGAAGCCCATGTGCATACCATCCTTCAATGTGAACGGCTGGTACTGAATTGTATGCAAAGAATGAGTGGTATTGCTACTCTCACCAAAAAGTATACGGATAAGCTGAAAGGATATAAGACCAGGATTCTGGATACGCGCAAAACAACTCCCAATTTCAGGTTACTTGAAAAAGAAGCGGTACGAATTGGTGGCGGCGTCAACCATCGCTTTGGCCTGTATGATATGATCATGCTTAAGGATAATCATATTGATTACTGTGGTGGTATTGAAGAAGCGATCAATAAAGCAGCAGAATATGTACGTACGAAAAAACCAGATTTGAAGATTGAAGTAGAGGCACGCAATATTGATGACGTTAAAAGGATCATTGATGCAGGCAAAGGAAAAGTTTTCAGGATCCTGCTGGATAATTTTAGGCCTGAAGACATAGACGAGGCTCTTTCCCTGATTAAGAATGATTTTGAAACAGAGGCCAGTGGCGGAATTACACTGGATAATATTGAAGAATTTGCCAAAACCGGCGTGGGTTACATCAGCTCAGGAGCATTGATCCATCAGGCCAAAAGCCTTGACCTTAGTTTAAAGGCAGTAATAATTTAATAGCTCGCATTATATCGAAATAAATATCAGTAATATGGCAAAAAAGAATAAGCCAGACGCTAAAGGATTTGTTTACAGCACCGATCCTGATTTCAGGTTTGAACATGAGTCCGGTTCTGCTGAAACATTGCCCCCTGCTTTACAAAAACTGAAGATCCAGCTCAATACCCGTTACAGGGCTGGTAAAGCTGTTACAGTCGTGACAGGATTTACAGGCAATGAAAATGATATGGAAGAGCTGGGTAAGAAATTGAAGACATATTGCGGTACCGGCGGCTCTGCAAAGGATGGTGAAATTATTGTGCAGGGTGATCAACGAAATAAAGTATTACAATTCTTTCACCAAAACGGTTATAAGCTGGCAAAGATCATCTGATCATTTCCCTTCTGTTATTGTCCCTGTGCAAGGCTATACGCTTTCTTTTCTCCAAACATATTCAGCAGTTCCAGGGAACATATCTTGAAATTACCACTCAGGCTTGCATAAAGGCCGATAATATCCTGCTGGTTCAATGGCGATCCATCAATACTTTCAAATCGTACATTGTATTGATTCACGAGGTTGGTAAAAACAGATCCGGTAGGCCATACCTGTGTACCCCGGTTACTGACATTGATCAGATTAAATTTCACTCCTGCATGTCGCTGGCATTTTTTTGCGATGACTTCCGGCTGTTCATCACTTTCAATAAACAGATCCACTCCGGCAATATGTTCTTCTTCCATTTCCTTGCTCACAAGCATTGGATTTTTTTCCAACCTGAAAGAAGTTGGAGTAACTGGCATATTGGGTATTACTTCCTTTGCATTCAGTTTTGGCTGCTTCCCAAAATTGCTGATGATGGCATCGGCAAACTGGGTTGTATTAAGGGAAGGATTTGATTTATCGCCGAAATCACCCGTGTGAATCCCCTGCTCTAAAGTATACAGCAATGCATTTTCAATCTCTGCAGCATTTTGCATTAATCCCAGGTGTCGCAACATGGCGATGCCACTTAATAAAAGCGCAGTAGGGTTGGCAATATTTTTTCCGGCAATATCAGGAGCTGTTCCATGAACCGCTTCAAAAATGCAGATATGGTCGCCAATATTGGCTGATGGTGCAAAGCCGAGTCCGCCAACCAGGCCTGCGCATAGATCTGATACTATATCCCCCTGCAGATTGGTTAACACAACCACATCAAAAGTATCTGGTCTTGTTACCAGTTTCATGCACAGATCATCTACTATCACATCATCTGCTTTAAGATGTGGGTAGTCTTTCGCTACTTCATAAAAACATTCCAGAAAAAGTCCATCTGTGATCTTCATAATATTCGCCTTGTGACCACAGGTTATTCTGCGTGCTTTCTTTTTGGTGGCCATTTCAAAAGCATATTTAATTACCTGCAGGCTGCCTGGTCTGGTAATGAATCGTCGGCTTAATGCCACATCATGCGTTAACATATGCTCAATTCCACCGTAAGTATCTTCTATATTTTCACGGACTATCGTTACATCTATTGGTATACCTGCTTTGCTGAACACTGTATCTACACCATGCAGTGTTTGAAACACTCGTTTATTAGCGTAAGTATTCCAGGTTTTGCGGGCTGTTACATTCACACTTTTCACGCCTTTCCCTTTTGGCGTTTCCATGGGACCCTTAAACAGGATACCCAGTTTTTCAATGGTCTGTTTAGCCTCAGGAGTCATCCCATTTGAAAATCCTTTATCAAACACCCATTTTCCCATTTCCACCACTGTATATTCCAGCGGAGTTTTATTGGCATTAAAAATTTTCAACACTGCTTCCATTATTTCCGGTCCAATACCATCACCATTGGCTACAGCTATGTTCATATTGAAAAAATATGTTAAGGAATAACCGCGAAATTACGCCTTTGAAAAGTAAATCAGCCTGAAAGCACAGGAGGGTTGAAGCTGGCAAAAGGTCAACTTGTAGTGAAATACTTGCCTTTCGTCATTATTTTCTCGAAATATTTCAAAATGATAAGCTGTGCAGGTTAGTTGCCATCAATCTTTTTCATTATTTTTACTCAAACTGATTGATATGAACAGCATGATCTCTGAAGGTGTAGAGGTAAGTGTTGAAACTTTTTATCAACCGGATTACAGTAACCCGGTTCAATCAGAATTTATGTTCGCATATAGAATTACGCTTGAAAATCACAACGCATTTCCTGTAAAACTTCATCGTCGTAACTGGCAAATATTTGATAGCAACGGCACTCATCGTGAAGTGGAAGGGGAAGGTGTTGTAGGAGTTCAGCCTGTAATTCAGGCGGGCGAAAGCTACCAGTATGTGAGTGGCTGCAACCTCAGATCTGAAATGGGTAAAATGAAAGGGACTTATCAAATGGAGAATCTTGAAACCCGTCAGATGTTTGAGGTAAATATTCCTTCCTTTGAGATGGTTGTTCCAATGAAGAACAATTGATATTCTCTTATTTCGGCTTATACTTTCCTTCTTCCAGGATTTGTTTTGCAGGTGCCTGCATAATGGCATCGATCTTCATACCGGGTTTTGCTTCCTCAAATTTTTTCATCATCTGCCATCCTATCCAGGCGCCAATATTTCCAGGAGAATCTTCCTGTGAAAATACACTGGTGAATGGCGCTTCACCAATATACGTTTGAATGGTAGCTGGCTGTAATGAATACAGGTTCTCATTTTTGATGATGGTGCTCCAGATCAATCCTTCACTTGCTTTACACCAATCCAGTTGATGTTGGGTATACCCGGTCTTAATGGAGTCTGGCGTATTGGGCATTAACTTATCCAGCAACCACCACTGTTTTCCTTTCTCAATCATTTGCTCCACCAGCGGCTTCGTATTGCTTTTGTCCGGGAAAATATCATCAGTTACCAGCTTCATAACATCTGCGGCAATATATTCCCTGGAAAAGCGGCGGCTGCGGTAAAGTGGTGCTACATTATTTATGAAATATTCGGTGTTATATAACGAAAAGTTGGCTCCCAGGTAAAACTGCAAACTAATTCCCACAAAACCGGGCCCGATGAAATTGGGCGTGTAGTCTCCATTTGCCATCCTTGCCAGATCTTCCCGTGAATTCATGGGTCCTATTATTGGGATAATTGTTTCTGGAAGTTTATAGGAAGGGAAATAATACTTTACATATTGAAATGCCTGCCTTAATTCTTTTTCAACCGGAGCAAAATCCCTGTAGATTTTCTGCGAAGAATCAAATACCGGTTTGTATAATGCATAAAATGTTTTAATGGCTTCAGGGTTGTTAACGCCAACAATATTTTGCAGGAATAAATTCAGGAATTGAGGGAATTGTTGCTGAACGCTTGCGAGCCCCTGGTCCAGTTTCAAGGTGTCAATTTGAAAAAATTGCTCATCAAATCGTTTCGTTGCCAGGTTGACGGCTATTTTGGAAACATCAGGTGCTTCATTCTTATTGTTGCATGCGCAAAACGCCACGAGAAGAAGCCAAAAGGCAATTTTTTTCATCGTCACTAAAATTGTCATTCAAACGGAGGCTGGTGTAAAATGTTGTGTGCGAAGATAGGTTAGGCGTCACGAAAGCGGCGTCCGGGTTTAACATTTGACGTAAATTTGCGGTATGAAGATCGCATTAGCGCAACAGAATTATCATATCGGCAATTTTGAAAGTAACACCCGCAAGATCATTGAAGGAATAGATTGGGCGAAAAAGCAGGGCGCAGATCTGGTGGTATTTTCCGAGTTATGCGTTTGCGGTTACCCTCCGCGCGATTTCCTGGAATTCAGCGATTTTATCAATAAATGCTACGAGGCTGTAGATCTGATCA
>JAJKIP010000094.1 GCA_021154405.1 Segetibacter sp.
AGCAGCCTGGTCAATTTCAAAAGCATAAGCTGGCTTTCTCAGGTCCCGTTCGTCATTCATAAAATACGCCAGGGCGCGATTAGCCAGCAGATCAAACAGGGGAGGGCGCAGGTGCCGTACATTTCCCTTGATGAGCATTCCTTCAAAAGCTTCCAATTTTGTTTGCTGAAGCAATTTTTCATTAGCTAAAGAAGCAAGGAATAATTCACTGATCTTTTTATAGAAATCCTCCGCTGCCCAGGTGGCAATATCATCTTTAATGAAGTTGACGGTTTGCGTACGATTAAATAATAAATAGCGGTGGTTCTGATAATATGACCAGTATTTTTCTGCGAGCAAACTATTTAAAATGGAGGAAACAGGTTCCCTGCTTACGGCAATTTCCTTTTCATATTCTTTAATGGAAAAAATATCATTGTCCTCCCGGTTGCCTTCCTGGAGGTTCATGGTATATATTAGGGATTTGATGACCTGAGCATCCTGCTTATCCTTTTTGGCCTGGTCATAGATCTTTTTCACCTCAGCAAGAGCAGATTTGGGTAACCGTTTTTTTACATAATCGTCAACGGTCCTCCATTGAGCAGCATAATCTTTAATCGGGCCCTGTCCAAAGGAGGCTAATGCAATGAATTGAATAAGGACAAGGGAGAATAGGGCGGTTCTTAATTTTTTCATGTCAGGTTATTAAATCGGAATGCAAAGTAATTAAATAGATTCATGCATAAGATGCAGAACCGCTTCATATTTCACAAGTTGCCTGACTACTCATTTTTCCAAAAACGGCCGCATAGATTGCTGAAGATCCCAAAGGTTTAATCGTTTCTAAAATCTTTATTTTCCTTAACAGCGAAGCTAGAATTACAGTCCCATATTTTATGTTAAAGAATTGCATAAGGGAGCTTATTAACCTTAAATAACATTGGCCTGAAATCCTTTCTGGTCCTGCATTCTATCGGTTTTTTCATTCGCGTTTTTGCCACAAAATGTCCGTTTAACGTTTCCTTTATCGTTTTAGCATTCAATGGCACCTGATTTGAAATTATACTGGCGAAGAGTTGAAGAAGTTCTTTGATAAGGCAAACAAACAAAATGAGCTTGTTAAACCTCTTAAACTTCTTAAACCTTTTAAACCCCTTAATCTCTAAATAGTATGAAACAAATGATCGAAAAAATTCTCACCGGTATTAAAAACAAATTTGGACTGAATGGTCTTTCAGCCGGTAATGACCTGACAGCCGTTCCAATCTTTATAAAAAAATAATCTTTATGAAAAAAATCTTTACATTCCTGGCTTCCCTCGTTTTGTCCATCGGTCTTTTTGCTGCCGCAAGGCCTAAAAGCACACTTACCATTCAGTCCGTTGACAGGACTGCCATTAAAGTAGTGATAGATGGACGTCGGTTTGAGCCCAATGATAATACTATGCGTATCCAGGGTTTAGATGCCGGATCTCACCAGGTAAAAATTTACCGTCAAAGGAACAATGGCATGTTTACCATATTTGGAAGCAGGTATGAAGTGATCTTCAATAGTGCTGTTTCTATGCATCCCCGTAGCAATGTCATGATCAATATCGACCGTTTCGGTAGAGCTGTTGTATCAGACAACCGCCAGGGCGGATGGAATAACAGGGATAGGGATCGTAACAATGACTTTGACCATGATAATGATTTCGATTTTGATCGTGGTAACAGAGCTGGTGACTATTCCAATGATCGTGGTGACCGTGGTGGCCGTTATGGTGATTATGATAACAACTATGGTTATAACAATGTAATGACCAGCCAGGAGTTTCAGCAGGTATTGCAGTCAATAGACAGAGAGTGGCTGGAGTCAAACAAAATGAAGTCAGCTTCTCAAATTGTACACACCAATAACCTGACTTCTGCCCAGGTAAAACAAATGGTTATGTTATTCGGAATTGAGAGTAACAAACTGGACCTGGCAAAGCAGGCTTACACAAATACTGTTGATAAAGGAAATTATGGTATTGTTAGCGATGCTTTCAATTTCAACAGCAGTAGAGATGAGCTGGCCCGTTTTATCCGTAACATTCGTTAGAGAGCTATACACTTAGGGTTAAGAAAAAACCTCCCTGTTCCCAGGGAGGTTTTCCTTTTTATTTCTTAACGACTTCCGCCATTTTCTTTCCAATATCTGCGGGACTCTTTACTACATGTATTCCGCATTCGGCCATGATCTTCATTTTTGCCTCAGCTGTATCGTCCGCGCCACCAACAATGGCACCGGCATGGCCCATACGACGTCCGGGAGGTGCTGTCTGGCCTGCAATAAATCCAACAACTGGCTTCTTATTTCCGCCAGATTTGATCCAGTTGGCAGCTTCAGCTTCCATGCCTCCGCCGATTTCGCCGATCATTACGATGGCATCAGTACCAGGATCATTCATGAAAAGTTCAACTGCTTCTTTAGTGGTGGTCCCAATTATTGGATCGCCGCCAATACCTACCGCCGTGGAGATACCAAGGCCAGCCTTGGCAACCTGGTCTGCCGCTTCATATGTAAGTGTTCCGGATTTGGAAACAATGCCAATTCGACCCTGTTTAAACACAAAGCCCGGCATGATACCAACCTTACATTCACCTGCGGTGATTACACCAGGGCAATTCGGCCCAATTAACCGGGTAGTCTTACCCTGAAGGTAATTTTTCACCTTCACCATATCCTGAACGGGAATTCCTTCTGTAATACAAACTACCAGCCTGATTCCGGCCTCCGCAGCCTCCATAATGGCATCAGCTGCAAATGCTGGCGGAACAAAGATGATGCTGACATCTGCACCTGTAGCTTTAACACAATCAGCAACTGTATTAAAAACAGGCTTGTCAAGGTGTCTGGTCCCACCTTTTCCGGGCGTAACACCACCAACCAGGCTGGTTTTATACTCTATCATCTGGGTTGCGTGAAATGTGCCTTCGGTTCCGGTAAATCCCTGCACTAAAACTTTGGAGTCTTTGTTGACGAGAATGCTCATGAATGGTACTTTAAAAGTCCGGCAAAAGTAAGGAATAAAGGGACAAATCAATTATTCCCCGGAGGCATCTTTCCGGTTTCTTCCAGCATACGCATTTCCTTGGCATCTTTAAGGAATTCTGAGGCGAAGATGAATTCATTGAGGCGCTGGTTCTTGCTAAAAATGATCTCTTTATTGGTGCCTTCCCATTCTTTGTTGCCCTGATACATATAAAGGATGTAATTGCCAATTTCCATAACGCTGTTCATATCATGGGTATTGACTACGGTGCATATATTGTACTCGATCGTGATCTCTCTGATCAGTTTATCAATTACAAGGGAGGTCTGTGGGTCAAGGCCTGAATTGGGCTCATCACAAAACAGGTATTTCGGGTTTAGTACAATGGCCCTTGCCAAAGCTACCCGCTTCTTCATACCACCGCTTAATTCAGAGGGGAATTTCTTATTGGTATCTACCAGGTTTACCCTGTCCAGTACTTCATTTACACGCTTCAGTTTTTCCCGTGTGGTATCTTTCGTGAACATATCAAGTGGGAACATCACATTCTGCTGTACAGTGAGGCTATCAAATAAGGCCGAGCCCTGGAAAAGCATTCCTATTTCCTTCCGGATATTGGTTCTTTGCTCGCCTGTCATTTCTACAAAATTAGCTCCGTCATAAAGGATCTCACCCTTATCCGGAGCGAAAAGGCCAACCATACATTTCATCAATACCGTCTTTCCGCTTCCGCTGGAACCGATAATGAGATTGCACTGCCCCGATTTCATGGCGGCGCTTACATCGTTTATTACGATCTTCTCACCAAAACTCTTCCTGATATTTTTTACTTCAATCAAAGTCTGCCAATGAATTAGTGTACTTACAACAATAGTGCTGACAATATATAATCCGCGAACAATATCATAATACAGCTGATCACAACTGCCTTGGTACTGGCTCTTCCGATCTCCAGCGATCCACCTTTTACATAAAATCCAAAGAAGGCCGGTATACTGCAAATAATAAAAGCAAAAGTGTATGACTTGGCCAGCGCGAAAAAGACATTATACGGCAGGAAACCTTCATGCAATCCCTTGTCGAATTCTTCAGGGGAAACAATATTGGCCATATTTGCAGCAAGTCTTCCACCCCAGATTCCCAGTGCCATTGCAATGGCGATAAGCATGGGAATTGTCAATAATCCAGCCGCTATCTTGGGCATTATCAGATATGTTTTCGTATTGATACCCATGATCTCCAGCGCATCGATCTGTTCACTTACCCGCATATTGCCCAATTCACTTGCTATTTTACTGCCTACCACACCAGCCAGCACAATACAGGTAAGGGTAGGAGCGAATTCCAGGATAACAGTATCTCTTACAATAACAGCAATGGTAGATTTGGGAATGAGCGGAGTGATCAACTGGTAAGCAGTCTGAACAGTGGAAACTGCACCGATAAAAACTGAAATGATTGCAACGATGCCTAAAGAGCCGACGCCAATATCAGAACATTGATGCATGAATTCTTTCCAGTACATCTTACCGTTTTCGGGTCTGGAAAACATGCCTTTCAGCATGAGGAGATAACGGCCTATGTCACTGATAATACCCATTCAAATATTTACGCTGTAAAATACGATGAAACAAATGAAATTGAAAATCGCACTTACGCTAAGTTCCTGTTACCGATTTTTATAATGTCTGCAGTGTTGCTGACTCACGAACCATGTTTTTCCTGAGGATCGTGAGTCCGAAACATCGGCAAAGAATCTATTACATATCCTTACTCATTTTCTTGAACCGCTTCCACCAGGGAGATGCTTTTACGATCTCATCCGTAGGAATATTCTTGCATTTGATCTGGGCATCCACCACTGCAATTAATGCCATATTGAAAATACTGCGAACAGAACTGCCTAATTGCAATACGTGCACAGGTTTCTTCAACCCTAACAGGATAGGGCCTATTGCATCAGCAGTTCCCAGTTCTTTCAGAATATTATAAGTGATATTTCCAGAGGCGAGATTTGGGAAGATCAATGTGTTCACATCTTTATCTACCAGCTCCGAAAATGGATAGTTCTCCTTCAATAATTCCTTGTTGAAAGCCACATTAGCCTGCATCTCTCCATCTACGATCAGGGAAGGCATTTTCCCTTTCACGATCTTCCTGGCATCTGAAACCAGTTTGGCTTCCGGAGAATTGCTGCTGCCAAAATTGGAATAGCTCAGCATGGCAATCCTGGGAATGATATTGAAATGACGGATCTCTTTTGCTACCAGTAAGGTGATCTCCGCCAGTTCTTCCGCTGTGGGATTGAAGTTTACTGTAGTGTCAGCCAGGAATAGCGGTCCTTTTTTCGTTAGCATCAGATACATACCGGCAATCTTGCCTACGCCTTCTTCTGTGCCAATTACATGAAGTGCCGGACGAATGGTATCCGGATAATTCTTTGTAAGTCCGGAGATCATTGCATCTGCATCACCACTTTCCACCATCATGCAACCGAAATAGTTCCTGTCACGCATGGTCTTTTTCGCTTCATATGCATTGAACCCCCTGCGTTGCCTTTTCTGGAAGAATACTTCTGCGTATTGATCCCGCTTTTCCAGGGTGGATTCACTGCGGGGATCAAATATGGGTAATCCTTCAATATCTATTCCATTGGAAGCGGCTATCTGTCGTATTTTACCTTCATCTCCCAAAAGAATAGGATAACCAATACCATCATCAAATACAAGCTGAGCTGTCTTCAGTATTTTCACATTATCGGCTTCAGCAAATACAATTCGTTTTGGATCACGTCTGGCCTTATTGCCAATCACACGCATAACCTGGTTATCGATACCCAGTCGTTTATCCAGGTCAGCTGTATACACATCCCAGTCAATAATGGGGAACTGCGCCACGCCACTTTCCATGGCTGCTTTTGCAACGGCTGGTGTAACCGTGGAGAGAAGACGTGGATCAAGTGGTTTTGGAATAATATAGCTGGGGCCGAAGGAAATTGTTTTTTCATTGTAGGCCATGTTCACCATATCGGGAACTGGCGTTTTGGCAAGATCTGCCAGGGCACGTACTGCAGCCAGTTTCATGGCTTCGTTGATCTGTGTAGCCCGTACATCCAGAGCCCCACGGAATATATAAGGGAAGCCAAGTACATTATTTACCTGGTTAGGATAATCACTACGGCCAGTTGCCATAATGATATCTTTCCTGGCGTCTGTAGCATCTTCCCAGCTGATTTCAGGATCAGGATTCGCCATGGCAAATACGATTGGATTTTTTGCCATCCCCTTTAGCATATCCTTTGTCAATACATTGCCTACACTCAAACCAATAAATACATCTGCATCTTTCAATGCCTGATCAAGTGTAATATCCTCTTTTGCATTGGCAAGTGGTCTCTTCAGATCATCCAGGTCAGTCCGATTTTTATGTAATACTCCCTTGCGGTCAAATACCAGGAAATTTTCAGTTTTAGCTCCAAGCGCTATATAGAGTTGCATGCAGGCAATGGCGGCTGCACCGGCACCATTCACCACATATTTTACCTTATCAATTTTCTTTTTCTGGATCTCCAGTGCATTCAAAAGAGCGGCTGCACTGATAATAGCGGTACCGTGCTGGTCATCATGCATCACCGGTATCTTCAACTGCTCCTTAAGTGCTTTCTCAATGTAAAAGCATTCAGGGGCTTTTATATCCTCCAGGTTGATGCCACCAAAAGTGGGTTCAAGTGCTCTTACTATCTGTACAAATTTCTCAGGGTCCTTTTCGTCAATTTCAATATCGAATACATCGATATCGGCAAATATTTTGAATAACACACCCTTTCCTTCCATCACTAGTTTTCCTGCCTCGGGTCCAATATCTCCAAGGCCTAAAACAGCTGTTCCATTGCTGATAACAGCTACCAGGTTGCCCTTGGCAGTGTATTTATAAACATTCTCTTTGTTTTCAGCTATTTCTTTGCAAGGCTCTGCAACGCCTGGAGAGTAGGCAAGGGAGAGATCCCTTTGGGTTTTGGCGTCTTTAGTTGGTATTACTTCAATTTTTCCGGGTCTTCCTTTCGCGTGATATTCCAGGGCCTGTTGCTTGCGTAAGTCTTTTTGCATTTACAGTCAAAGTTTCATTTCAGGATATGAAATTGCAAAGCTAAGGGAAGAAGGGGAATGATAAACAGTTATTTGCATCTGACGTGGAAACATGATCTGCTAAATATACCCTGCAACATTAACCATAAAATAAAAATTCCAGCGATATTCAGGGTAAACGGATGATTGAATATTGCCGGAATTAATTGGATAAACCACACACACCAGTTTATCAAACAGAAGAATTCCTATAATCTGGTGATCTTCACTTCTGCTCTTACCTGGGAAGGTGGTGGAATGGTTCCCTGTTCCCTGTCGGGTTTAAGGTCAATGAATTCAATACGATAACCGTCTACAACAGTGTCTTTTGAAACCGGAAGATTTAAGGGATTGGTAGCAAGCGTCAATACATGACTCTTATTGTTGCTTGAAAATGTGAATTTTCCAACCACAGCCCCTTCCCAGATACAATACATGCCTTTGGGGCAGCGGGAATCGGAAATTATTTCATTGAAGCACAACCGTATGTTGTCGTGGGAATACATTTTGCTGATGCAATCATTCAGGTATACAAAAGGATATTCACTTTTCCCATCCTTGTTCTTTTTGCAGGCAAACAATGTACAGATGCTGAGTGCCAACACTGCCAAAACTATTTTTTTCATGATCTGTATTTTATAAGCCTGACCACGCATAGTTTGACACCGTTGCACCAATGCCAGCTAAAATATAGACTTTAACATTCGTGTTAAGGGTAGCTAAATACGAAGGAATTAATTGTTGCAGCGCTACTGAACAATACCTTTAGATGTTTTATTTAAAGACAACCGAACTTCCCAAATACGCCATGATCCCAATACCCGTTTCAATAGCGGATTCATCTATATTAAATGTAGGAGTATGTACTCCGGAGGTAATTCCTTTTTCTTTATTCATTACACCCAGGCGGAAAAAACAACCCGGTATCTGTTGTGAGTAATAGCCAAAATCTTCGGCACCCATTCTTTTTTCTGTTTCTTCTACATTATTCTTTCCGATGAATTCTGAAGCTTTTTCCATTGCAAGCTCATTCAGTGCTTCATTATTATATACGGATGGATATCCCACATCAATTAACAGATCGATCTTTCCTCCCATGGAGCTGACAAGGTCCGTAGCCATTTTACGCATCAGTTCATGTGCTTTGAACCGCCATTCTTCATTCATGGCCCTGAATGTGCCTTTCAATTTTACTTCATCAGGAATTACATTAGTTGTAGTTCCTCCATTGATGGCAGTGATGGAAAGAACTGATGGGTTATGAGGATTGTTATTGCGACTGATAATCTGCTGCAGGCTGATAATAAGATGTGATGCAATGAGAATGGGATCGATACATAAATGAGGAGAAGCGGCATGTCCCCCTTTTCCTTTTATCGTTATGTACAGTTCATCTGCACTGGCCATTACTTTTCCTCCACGGAAGCTCATCTTCCCGGTATTCAATCCCGGATGAACATGTAATCCGAATATGGCTGAAGGTTTTGGATTTTCAAGTACCCCTTCCTTGATCAGCAGGCTGGCGCCTCCGGGGTTTTTTTCTTCTCCTGGCTGAAAAATTAATTTTACTGTTCCTTCCCAGTCATTCCTTAGTTCATTCAGAATTTTGGCTGCACCCAACAGGCAACTGGTATGTACATCATGCCCACAGGCATGCATTACACCGTCTATCTTTGATTTATAAGGGATATTATTTTCTTCAGTGATTGGAAGGGCATCCATATCAGCCCGCAACGCAACAATCCGCCGGTCTGCATTTTTCCCTTTAATTAATCCAACCACACCAGTTTCGGCCTTGATCTCATAGTCAATACCAAAGCTGCGAAGCTGTTGCTGCACTAATTTCGACGTTTCAAATTCCTGGTAACTGAGTTCTGGATGCGCATGAAGGTGATGGCGCACTTCTATAAATTCAGGAGCATATTTTTTTGCAAGACCTTTTATTTTATCCAACATCCTGCAAAAATAAGGAAAGCTATTGGCTGGAGTTTACTCAGATTCATCCCAGGGCTGCTTATCCAGCTTTACCTCAACCACATCGTTCATCACAAACACGCCTTTGGGGAAATAGACATTCATTTTTTTCTGATAGGCTTCGGCTTCCTTTCGATCTCTAAAGTTACCGGCCTTCACATTATAGTAGGGGGACTGATGCCAGAGATAGGCCTTCAGTTCGGGGAAATAGGTATAAACTTTTGTCTTTGCAGCAATCGCCTCATCCCGGTTATTGGTACGAATGATCAATAAACGGAAGCCTTTACCCATTTTTCGGGCATCCCTGCTGGTCAGTTCATTAACCTGAGCCTGCTTGTTAACTAATAAGCTAAGTCGGGGATCTTTATGAACTGCAACTGAACTACTATCGGTAGCTGGAGCGGGAACAATGTCCTGGGAAATGGCATCCAGAGAAAAAACCAGAAGAGCAAAGGTGATTATTCTTTTCATGTTCAATAATTACAACTGCGATGATAATTCAAAAACCCTACCAAACCTGAAAACACGGTAAACTGACTGCTGTCACCACCATTAATAACCACCGCCAGCGCCTGCAATATTCTCTACGGGGTGCCAGGTTGTTTTTATTTCCTGTGTATCCATTATAAAGTAAGGAGATTCTCCTTCAGAGGCATACCAGTTTACTTTGTCGTAGAAGAAGACGCGTTTCAGGTTCAATGCGGATTTCTCACGCATCATTTTCTGAATCGTAGAATCTTTTTCACAGTAAATGGTTGCATTCACGTCCATATGATCAACGAACCAGGAAGCTAATTCGGATATTTTTCCTGTTAAAATATTGACAACACCGCCAGGCAGGTCTGAAGAGTTGAGAACCTCAGCAAAGGTTACGGCGCATAATGGTTTGGTTTCGGAGGCAAGCACCACGCAGGTATTTCCTCCTGCTATTACAGGAGCGATCACTGAAACCAGCCCCAGAAGGGAGTCCTGCTGAGGAGCGATCACAGATACCACTCCGGTAGGCTCAGGCACAGAAAAGTTAAAATGGGAAGAAGCTACCGGGTTCACGGAACTGAAAAGCTGCTGGAACTTGTCGCACCAGCCTGCATAATAAATAAGCCGGTCAATGGCCAGGTTAACCTCTTTTTCGGCTTTGGCTTTTGTGGCATCCTGTTGCATCAATTCATCGATGAACTGGGCCTTCCGGCCTTCCAGCATTTCTGCCATCCGGTAAAGGATCTGGCTGCGGTTAAAGGCTGCTCTGCCACCCCAGCCACCAACGGCTCGTCTTGCGGCTACAACGGCATCCCTGAAATCCTTACGCGAGCTCAGGCATACATTGGCCAGTTTCTTTCCTGCTCCGTTAATCGGTATATAAAACCTGCCCGATTCTGTTCTCGGAAATTGCCCGCCTATATATATCTTATATGTCTTTAAAACTTCAAGGCGCTTTCCGGACCCGTCAACGCCATTGGTCTTTTCAACGCCATTCTCACTTACCGTAAGCCCATCTTTATTTACTGCATCTTTTGCCATTGCAAAATGGTTTAATTAATTAGTGATTGAAGATTTATCCTTTCAGATTCAAATAGGGCAGGAGTCCATGTAATCCACCTTCACGACCAAATCCACTTTCTTTATATCCTCCAAAAGGAGAAGATGGATCAAACTTGTTGAAAGTATTGGCCCATACCACACCGGCTCTCATGCGTTTTGTAATATTGAAAATTTTGGAACCTTTATCCGTCCACACACCTGCACTCAATCCATAAGGTGAATTATTTGCTTTTTCAATAACCTCATCATCCGTACGGAAAGTAAGTACACTTAACACCGGACCAAAGATCTCTTCCTGTGCAATGCGGCTACTTTGTGCAACATTGGTAAACATGGTAGGTCTGCACCAAAATCCTTTCTTTGGTAAAGGACAGGAACTCTCATACATTTCAGCGCCTTCCTGTATTCCGATCTTCAGGTATTTATGAATGTTTTCCAGCTGCTGCCTTGAATTGATAGCACCGATATCAGTATTCTTATCCAAAGGATCGCCAACGATCAATGATTCAAACCTGTCTTTCAATTTACGGATCACCAATTTTGCAACTGATTCCTGCACATATAACCGTGAGCCCGCACAGCATACATGTCCCTGGTTAAAAAATATGCCATTGATAACACCCTCAACTGCCTGGTCAATGGGTGCATCTTCAAAAATAATATTCGC
>JAJKIP010000095.1 GCA_021154405.1 Segetibacter sp.
ACTTGATCTGGAAGAAGCAAGGCTAAAAAATTAGAAGATACTTTGAAATGTTATTAATGAAAAAGCCATTCGCCGCGGCGAATGGCTTTTCTTATATCGTTATTTGAATCTTAAGATTTCGGTTCCAGTAATTTGAAGAACTGATCCAGTTGAGGCAGGATCACGATCCTTGTTCTGCGGTTGGTAGCCTTGCCTTCCGGAGTACTGTTATCTGCAATGGGTTTGTATTCACTTCTACCCGCTGCAGCCATCTTTGCAGGATCAAGTCCATATTTATTCTGAAGAATTCGCACAACAGCTGTTGCTCTTTTGGCACTCAGGTCCCAGTTATCAATCAATCCACCTGCTCCTTTATATGGTACATTATCTGTATGGCCTTCCACCATGAATTCAATATCAGGTTGTGCTTTCAATACAGCTGCTACCTTACCTAATACTGTACTGGCCTGGTCTGTTACTTCATATTTACCGCTTTTGAACAAAAGCTTATCAGAGATATCAATAAATACTACGCCTTTATCCACTTTGATATTAATATCCTGGTCATTCATATTTCCAACAGCCCCTTTCAGGTTCATCACAAGTGCCATATTCAATGAATCCTTACGCGCCATCTGTTGCTGAAGTGTCTGGATATAATTATCCTTGGCGCCAATATTCTCCATTGATTTCTTGATGCTCTCAGCCTGTGATGAGGTGATCACTGAAAGATCTTCGAGCTGTTTCAGGGCCTGTGTATTGTTTTGCTTCAGCAGATCGATCTGCTTATTGAGATTGGCAATATCGGTTTCTAATGAGGATTTCTGCCGGTTCAATTCAGCCTTATCATTGTTACAGTTAGATAGATCACTGGTAAGTTGGGTATTGGTTCCCTGCAGAATAATATAATCAGCCTGCGACTTTTTATACTTCTTGGAACTCACGCATGAAAAGAGGCATACTGTAAGAAGGGCAGGGATAACGAGATTTCTGGTATACATACGGGCATATTTTAGTTTAAAATAAGTTTTGGCTATATAGCAGCCAGAGTTGCAGCTGGCTGGTAAGGTCGCAAAGATAAAAACTATCGGTAAAGTGTCCCTTCAAGCTTTGTTAATATCTTTCAAGGTAAAATAATTACTGATTTACAGGGTCAAGCATAAAAATCTGGCATCTTTGCAATCCCTATAAATCACAAAATCAACTATTCAATGGCAACAAACCGTAAAGCCGCTATCGGATTTATTTTTGTGACTCTCCTGATTGATGTAATGGGCTGGGGCTTGATCATTCCTGTGCTTCCAAAGCTGATTGCAGAATTAAAGGGAATATCAATCAATGAAGCCAGTGCTTATGGTTCATTTCTGATTGCTGTATATGCTGGCTTCCAATTTCTCTTTGCTCCTGTAATAGGAAACCTGAGTGACCGATTTGGCCGCCGCCCGGTGATCCTGTTTTCCCTTTTGGGATTTGGCATCGATTATTTATTCCAGGCGCTGGCACCTACATATGGATTATTATTTATTGGTCGCATTATAGCTGGCATTACTGGTGCCAGTTTCACTACGGCCACAGCTTACATAGCTGATATCAGTACCAATGAAAATCGGGCAAAAAACTTTGGATTAATAGGAGCTGCTTTTGGAGCTGGATTTATTATTGGGCCAGCCCTCGGTGGCGCACTATCAGGTTTTGGAATTCGCGCCCCTTTCTATGCGGCTGCAGGCTTATGCCTTTTAAACTGTTTATTTGGTCTGTTTGTTTTGCCTGAATCTTTAGCCAAAGAGAATCGTAGAAAATTTGAATGGAAAAGAGCCAATCCAGTAGGATCTTTTTTCTTCTTTAAAAAGTATCCCACAATTGGAGGTCTGGCCTTCTCCTTTTTCCTTATCTATCTTGCTGCCCAGGCCGTTCAGGGGAACTGGAGTTTCTTTACTATGTACCGGTTTAACTGGAATGAGAAAATGGTAGGTATTTCATTGGCTGTGGTAGGGGTATTAGTGGGCGCTGTGCAAGGAGGTTTGACCGGAGTAGCCAGCAAAAAACTGGGAAATGAAAAAAGTGTTTATACAGGTTTATTGTTATACACGCTTGGATTGGTATTATTTGCCTTTGCAAACCAGGGTTGGCTGATGTTTGCATTTCTTATCCCTTATTGCCTGGGCGGGATTTGCGGACCGGCATTACAATCCATATTGGCTGGCCACATTCCGCCTAATGAACAGGGTGAATTGCAGGGAGCACTTACCAGTTTAATGAGCCTTACTACCATCATTGGACCACTGATCATGAATAACCTGTTTTATTACTTCACAAAGGACAGCACACCGGTTCATTTCCCAGGAGTGTCTTTTCTTTTAGGAGCAGTTTTCATGTTAATTAGCACCTTTATTGCATGGAAAGTATTGAGTCGGGAAAAGAAGACAGACCCGAAATTAAAAGAGGTAATTGAGTCGCATAACCTGAAGCCAACAGAACCACACTAAGGAAAATTGACGGAAGATTTGAATACCTATTGGGCTACTTCTTTCTTTAGTGCTTCTACCGTCTTCTTTTCACTGCCTACGAATATTTTGTTATTGACGATAACAACGGGGCGTTTGAGAAAAGTATATTCTTCCAGGATATAATCGCGATAATCTTTTTCTTCCAGTTTTTTATCTTTTAAGCCCATTTCTTTATATTTCATAGCGCGGCGGCTAAAAAGCGATTCATAGCTTCCCGCCATTTTCTTCATTTCTTCCAGCTGGGAAGGGGATATTTTTTCAAACTTGATGTCCTGCATTTCAAATCCCTTCCTGTCAATCTGCGTATCTTTTATGATTGCCTGAGAAGTAGTGCAATTGCCCAGGTGATATATCTTTTTCATATTAAGGTTGAATATTCCAAAATGCTTTACTTTGTACCCTTATTTAAATTTCCTATGGCCAAAGATCAAGTTTTCAAAGAAGAAATCGAGCAGGCAAGTGATTTTAAATTTGGCGCCAATGTAGCCAGCGTGTTTGATGATATGGTCAACCGTTCTGTACCCTATTATGGTGAAATACAGCGGATGATGGCCGAACTGGCTGCTGACCACGCAAAAGAAGGATCTGATGTATATGACCTGGGCTGCTCTACCGGAACCACCATGATCGGTATGGATACACTGGTAAATCCAAATGTCCGTTTTGTAGGCATTGACGATTCCCAGGAAATGCTGGATAAATGCAAACTTAAACTGATTGAAATTGGCTTTTCCAGGGAGTATGAATTGCGTTGTGCTGATCTTAGCCAGGGAGTAAAGATCAATAATGCTTCTGTAGTAGTACTCTGCCTTACGCTTCAATTTGTAAGACCCATCTATCGCGAGCAATTGCTGAAGAACATCTATGACGGTCTGAATTCCGGCGGTGTGCTCATCCTGGTTGAGAAAATACTTGCTGAGGAGAGCAATTTCAATCGTGACTTTATCAAATATTACTACAACTACAAACGCCGCAATAATTACAGTGAACTCGAGATCTCACAGAAAAGGGAAGCATTGGAAAATGTACTGATCCCTTACAAATTAAGTGAGGATATTGCCATACTCCGGGATCGTGGTTTTATCAATTGTGAAGTTTTCTTCAAGTGGTATAATTTCGCAGGCATAATAGCGGTCAAAAAGTAAACAAAGCCTCTATGGTAGCCATTGGCAATTTCTTTTTCAAGTATCGGAACTGGATCTTTATTCTATTTTACGCGGCATTATTTATTCCATCCTGGCGCCTGTTTTCAAAAGAACAGTTTGGTGAATATTATTATGTGTGGCCAATAGCATTGGGCCTGATCGTGACTATCACAGGTCAGCTGATCCGTGGTCTGACCATTGGTCTGGCCTATATAGTGCGCGGCGGCAAGGAAGGGAAACCTTATGCAGAGGGCCTGGTTACAGAAGGTATTTTCAATCATTGCCGGAATCCTTTATATGTGGGCAATATCCTGATGCTGTTAGGGGTCGGGATTCTTGCCAATTCCCTTGTATATGTGGTAATCGTAATTCCTATATTTCTGTTTGTTTACCAGGCAATTGTACTCGCAGAAGAGAATTTCCTTCGTGGGAAATTTGGCCCGGGCTATGACCAGTACTGCAAGAAAGTAAACCGCTGGTGGCCAAGCCTGACGGGCCTTGGTAAAACATTCAGTGGCATGCAGTTCAACTGGAAGCGTTGGGTCCTTAAAGAACATACCACCCAATTCATCTGGCTGATTGGTATTACCCTTATCCTGCTGTTGATCTATCCCGAGCTCACAGGAGGAGATAAACAGCTAAGAAACATCCTTATTGGCGTGATCCTGGGCGTTTTATTACTGATCTACATATTGATCAGGTATCTCAAAAAGACTGGTAAATTCAGGGAGTAAACCCATCGTCTGTTTTCGCCATTCGCAAACAATCCTCGGTTTTTGTTGTTAAATTTGCGTTTCCCGTCCGCCTCCGGCGGCGGAGGCTAAATTGTGAATTATGATTAAGACAGGCAACCCGATAATCAGTATCTATACTGAAATGACCCCTAACCCGGAAACCATGAAGTTTGTGGCTAACAAGCTTCTGTATCCCGGCAAAAGCATTGATTTCCCCGATGCAACCAGCGCCAAGCCTTCTCCACTGGCTACTGAGCTGTTTGGCTTTCCCTTTATCAAGTCTGTCTTTATCGCCAGCAATTTTGTGACCCTCACAAAGACTGTAGATACCGACTGGAATGATGTAATCCCTGCTGTTCGCCAGTTCCTGAAAGAATACCTGGAAGAAGGCAAGGAAGTGATCAATGAAGAAGAAGTAGTAGTCATCAAAAAAGAAAGCAGCAATGAAGTAACCGCAGATGATGATGATGTAGTAAAGCGGATAAAAGAATTACTTGAAAACTACGTAAAGCCTGCCGTTGAAATGGATGGAGGTGCAATTCAGTTTAAGAGCTATGATGACGGAGTTGTAAATCTTATGCTCCAGGGTAGCTGTAGTGGATGTCCCTCCTCAATGATCACTTTGAAGGCCGGTATCGAAGGAATGATGAAGCGCATGATACCAGAAGTAAAAGAAGTAGTTGCAGAAGCTGAATAATTTTCCTTTAGTACTACCAGCCCATAAATAACATTCCCGCTCCGCAAATAAATAGGGTGAGCCCGCCAAGTGCGTGCATGTATCTCTCCAGTTTCTCCATTCTAATAAAGGAAACTCCATAATATCCCAATACTACCATTAGAATCATGGTCAACAGAGTGAAGAAGGTATACACTGCTATCAACACCAGCATTCCATATAAAGAATTCCGGGCAGCGGGAAAATAGAGTAAAGTAATCATTGGTTCACAGGGGCCCAGCAGGAAAACGATGAACATGACCCATGGGGTTACCTTATATCTTTCTTTGGGTTGAATGGCCTGGCCATGGCGGTGTTCATAAATATATATCTCACCACC
>JAJKIP010000096.1 GCA_021154405.1 Segetibacter sp.
AAACAATTCGAAAACCAATTAACGGAGAGGAAGCTGAATTCGCTGATTAAAGAATAAAGATGGGAAGGGTATAAAAAGAAAAAGCCCCGAGGGACACCACGGGAACTTATTCAATAATAAAACCAAAGTTCTTTTTATGCTGTGACTTCATGTGACTACCGCCTATTTCACTTCAATACCTCAACTTTAAGTAACTCCGATACATTGAAGATACGATCATGAAGCACCCAATTCCAAATTTTCAGCGATCTTTTTTATAAATAATTTTTCCACTTTTTACAATGGATGCAAGGAATGAAAGTGGTGCCAGGAGCGCGTTTGAGACTTCGTCCTGTGAATATATCAGCACATCCGTTGACATACTTAATTCCCTTGCAAAACTTTGAATTTGCTTTGCAAATAACTGCTTATGATAACTGTCCTTAACAATTATCAGCAGATCAATATCACTGTACACAGTATGTTTTCCTTCAGCAACAGAACCAAATAATACTATGGATTCAGGCTCTGTTACATTTTGTGCATAAGCAACAATTTTTTCAATGGTCTCATTCATTCTTTTATTTAGCTGTTCAATTGAACAAGCATATACAAATCGGAAATCTTGTCAGCAGAAAGAGATTTGAAATCTACCCCGGTACTCAGCTTAATCTTCATACGTATCTCCCCTAATGCATTTGGTGATGTACCCGTCAGGTCTTTCATCAAATGATGGGCAAAATTGAATGATCCATCCCGGGACATTGGAAGACTGTTCAGATACGCCGTATTCGTAATTTTTATGTTGGTAGTAAAATCACCAGCCTCTGTGCTTTCAGCAAACAGATCTACCTGCTTTAGTTTAAGCGTATTCAATTTGCCACGTATGAAGAAAGGAAAATGCTCCGGCCTCAATTGGATTACCAGTTCCTGATCAGCGCCACCATCCGGGTTCAGGAATTTATACCACTCAGTCGCAAATTCATGTTTCAGACTAAACAATCTGGCCGTTGCCCCAGGCAATAAGGATTGCAAACTGGCTGTAGCAAAATTTGCCAGTTGACCACCTCCGCTCCTCGAAGTATAACTGATATGCAACACCACATCGGAGATGGAATTGAAATCAAAATAGTTATTCTCCTTCGGCATGCTGATCTGCCATTCACTGATGGCGCCTGAACCTTCAAATGGCAGGTATCGTTCATCATTAAAGTTTAATTCAAACAAGCCGCTGTCATTTTGGGCATTGCTGGTAGCAATGGATGAAATGGCACCGAACTGAACTTTAAACCGTGTATCATCTTCCCCTTTGTATGGATAATCATTTGCGTTAGCTGGTGGAGTAGCCTCCATCCGGATCCTGTTATTGACCAGTGACAGGGTACAGTTAATACTCGTGAAAGGCCCTGCAATACAGGGAATGGAAACAGATACGTTCTTTATACGACGCATGTAATGACCTGGATAATCCATATCAAACAGCCATTCCGGCAACCCAATAGTGCAATTCCCTGTTTCTTTCAATGTGATCAGACTTAAAGGTGAAAGCTGGGCCAGTGAAACATGTTTGGTGATCTCAAACTCCCGTTTATTCTTTTCCATATATGCCTCTTCCAGTTTCCGCAGATCCGTCATCAGTTTATCTCCTGCCAGTAATCCTTTCTTCAAACTGTCCCAGTATCCAAACTGAATAATATTAGAAGTGGGTATGCCCAATTCAAATTGATAACATTTCTCTGCCCTCTTTGCCATATCAAAGGCAAGCTGGTAAGCCTGAAAATAAACGGTAGAAACCTGTGTGATCATCCAGTTGAAGAGTTGAATGTTTGTATACTTGTTCCTCATATAATCATTCATCGTCTTGGCATTCTCTATCTGCAATTCCTGGTTGTCGAAGTCCTTCTCGGCTATAGCCTGCCGTATTTCAGCTGAATTGAGCTGGAACTGAACCTGATCTTTTTCAATGGTAGCAATGCTGGCCTGGAAATCCCATTCATCCTTTCTCCGCTGGTATCCACCCATTGTATTAATAATGGATGCAATCTGGGAAAGCATGGCGCCCAATTGACTTAATGCAGTCATTTGTGTTGTTGCACACGAAGCAATATTGCTTCCTCCGATTGACATTGAAACGTTTGGTGAACCACCAAATCCGGCGATACCAATGCTGAAACTGGGGATCAGATGGAAGAAGCTAGCGAGCAGATTGCCAACCGCCGAAACCCCGGTGATAGCGGCCGATCCTCCAGAAAGCAATACAGCAGCCGTTTCCAGCGTACTTATAAATTCCCGGCCTTCATAATAGTTCTTTTTGGTATCGGCTATCTCCATTGCCTTGTTCAGGCTCCCAATAGTTTCTACAACCTCATCGATCTGTTTCTTTTTGATTTCTTTTACAGCTTCCAGCATCTGAATCTCCTGCTGTGACCGGAGAAGTGATAAGCCTTCGGCGTCTCTCCTTTCTAACACACCAAGCATTTTATCGCCCAATGCCTTTACTTCATTACAGAATTCAATAGCCTTTTGTACAACAATTCTGAACCGGACATGTGGTGTACTCGCGCTGATATCATCCAGCACACTGCTCAGGTCAATACCTGCAGCAGCAGCTTTTACCAGCAGGGCGGGATCAATCGGCGGCTCAAATAATGGAAGCTGGCGAACAATACCTTCAATATTCATGCAATTCCGAATCTTGAACAGCCGGTCCTCCACCGTATCCCAGTATTTAAAAAGGTAATCATTATTGGGAATACCGAAGTAAAAGGTCTCCAGCTTTGGCATTGGTTCACTGCCATCAGTAGACGGCACTACTTCTATCGGCAATAAAGTATCTTCAATGATCACATCTACCCGCGCATTTCCAAAACTATCAAGTTTGGTTTCGAGTTCATTAAATGTCAGGTCTTCATGTTCCACATTAGGAACTTTTTCCGGCCTTCTTCCCAGAATTTCATAAGCCAGCATGTATAACAACGATGCCTCATTGATTGACTCAATGGTATCTCTTCTGAATAATTGGTCACCCCATGCAATAAGGTTATCAATATATTTCATTACAACATTACGCTGGTAGGCAACTGGTCGGGTTCGGGCAATCAAATGTGGTTTAAATGGATTATTTCGCCACGCCTTCAACTGCTCCTGGTACTCGGGAAGATTTATATTGGATAATATATTTTGAATCCGTTGCTTCCGGTAATCATCTGAATTGTATTCAAAGAAGGGTTTTGTAACCCAATAACGCTGCGGTGTTGGCAGATCTTCAATATCCGTTGGATTGAATATGTAATGGAACCAGCTCATCGCTTCTTCAAACCGCTGGTTCTGACTCAGCCGGCACGCTATCATCAATGGCGCATGGAAGAACAACTCCCAGTTATAAATGGAATATGCACCACCATTGGAGAAATCAACAATATCTTTTACCACAGTAGCATCCGCAATCGCAACTGAGCTGGGAACATAATTGCTGAAGTTAAAATTACTGGCAGGTGGAAATGTTTCAGGTTTCAGCTGGATCTTCCGGTTCAGCAACCCTTCAATGCCCTTACGGTTTAACTCACGAATAAACACAGTACTGTAAGGATGAGTAAAAGGCAAAAACCTGTACTTTCTTATATTATTCAATACACGGCCATAGTTATCCAGCCTGGCCTCCCATTCAGGTTTAATGAAGAAGGCTCGTTTATTATCCTGGTAAAACATGGGATGATCAACCAGTGTATTTAACTGAATATCCTGTTGCGTAGCTACCAGCTCGAACGGTGAAATAGCACCGCTAACCAGTGTAGCAGTGGAATTATTTTCCAATACTCGAAGCTGGCTGGTATTGATCGAATGATTCAGATTATTGGTGAGCTGATTATTATTATAATGCATGCCATTGGGCAAACGCAAACGTGGGCCGTATTCTATCGTCTGCAATTCGTTGATCCTGCTGCCATCAATACCAAAACTTGTGTGAACATAATAGTAAGAATCATAAGGTAGCCAGGTATCCATGTGGATCCCAAACAAGTCAATGTGAAAATGACCACCGAGACCTTTCAGTTTAACTTCTTTTACTTTACCATCAAAGACAAATGAAGATGAATGCCACGGCAAATATGTTTCATTAAACCGGTTGGCCGTTACAAAAGTCTTTTTATCCTGGAACGGATCATAGAACTGCGTATCGTTAAATTCTTTTGTTGTTGAAAGATAGATATCGAGATAAAGCTCATTGAATTTGGCATTGTAATAGGGTTTCAGGTTGTATGCATACTCGGGTCTTTCCCATGGATGGATCAATTTCTGTTTTGCCACTTTGCGGGAAAGCCATCCACCCTGCTTTTGTACAGTCCAGGCGAGCTGCACTTCAAGCATTTTGGGTGGCGCAGGTGAGTCAGTTGGACCGTTAGTGGGCTTAGCCGGCGGTACTTTATGTGCTTTCAGCGGTTTATCAGTAAAGATCAGCCAGAATAAGTGCAATTTTCTGTTATATACCACAGGCACTACATGGTCACCAGAAATGTCCACATCAATTTTTTCCCAGGCACTCCACACAGAGTAATTCATATCGTACTTCCGGTAATAATATATTGAAGGGACAGATTTGGTCCTGGCTACCACATGCACAATATTCCGCTCATATCCCAGTTCTTCAGGAGTAAGATCCTCCATTTCATGATAAAGCCCACATACATCAAGGTTGGCCACCTCATCCAGTTTATATAGATAATTCAGGAAGGCTGTCTCTACATTATCATTTGTAACTTCGGACTGCATGATTTCATCTTCCAGTTCTTTAAAAAAGGGAGATTTATCGTCCCGGAGTTCTGGCTCCAGCCAATTCTCCGGATAGAAAAATACTTTACGGTTAGCTTCCCAGATGCGATAATTTTTCATCCATTTCCATTGGGACCATGCATTGAGAGAAGTAACATCTTCCTTTTCATCCTGGCTCACTTTAACAAATCTGTTTTCCAGGTTCAGAAAACATCTTTGTACAAAGAATTGAACGGAGCTGATCGCCTGCTTTATTCTCGACGTAAGCTGGCAGGCACTCATTTCTACATCAATCAGAAAATACTTAAATAGTGCATTTGAATCAACCCAATAAAGCGGATTAGGTATTGTATTGGTATTAAATACAATAGTTGGAGTCTGATTGCGAAGTGAATCTTCAATCAAATATTCAACAAGGGCAAATCGTTTCTTTTCCCTGATGGTATCATGTAGGGAAACAACTTTTTGCAGCCAGTCTTCCGGTTCATATTTTGATTTTACAGCCTGCCGTATTTGCTGGGCATTATCCTTATCCGTAGTGAGGTTATCGTTCACGTCAGCCCAGATAAACATTGTTGCAGCATCAGACCCGGTCAGTTTTATTTGTGCAAAACATTTTTCAAGACGTATATAGGTCTCTGCACTTGTATAGTCCAGTTGGCCTGCCTGGTGCTTCAAATGCAGGCTTGAATCCAGCGATCCCAAATTATCTCTGTTCCATTGTGTAAGCTTCACAATCTCATCCAGGATTGTTGCCTTTGTTGTTGCGGTGTTCTTTGCCAGCTCCAATATGCTGCGCAGTGATGCATTTTCCGGTTCAGGATAACGAGATTTAAAGCTGAGGAATTTATACAGATTCGTCCACCCCGTGTAATCATTCGGTGTCATAACAGCTTCAACAGGAAATGCAGAAAAATCAGGTATTGTTAAAGCCGCCTGGTTAGTGATAAGATAATCCAGGTCCCTGGTCTCAATGCTCATCTGCTGTACCAGCAGACCAAGCTTATGCAATAATGAAAAGGCCTTAAAATGCAGAGGATAATTGGCACGATTGATTTCCCTGTAACTGCCGTCAGGATTCTTATCCAGCAGGGTCAGATCCTGCAAAACATTTCTTAATATAACTGGACCTGGCTGTATTGAGATCTTGCCAAGTAATATATTGGCCTGTTCGTTATTTATACTAAAGGCTATTGCTACCTGTGATGTTATCTGATTGGCATTTTGATCCAGCAAGGCCTGCAGGTTTAACTGAAATTGTTTAATCTGGATAATGAGATTTTTCCTGCTGGCTACTGTAATGGGATCTGTGAACTGTAAAATATAATTGGATTCGTTGACAGAGAAATTGGCTTTCTTCAGCGCTTCGGTTATACTCGCAAGGATCGTTTTCAATGGAGCTATTGCCGTAATTATTTGGGGATCTGTCATAGGCACCAGACTATCGGCATTGAAGGAAAGAAGCGTAGCTAAATCTGGTTTGCTTAAACTCAGCTTATCGAGATTGTCTTTATTATCCGCCAGTGTTTGCCTTAATACGTCCAGTAACTGGCTGATGGATTCTTCCCGCAAGCCGACCGGTGAATCAGGTGTGAAATTCAGAATATAGTCCAGGGTCTTCAGTGAAAGGCCAGAGGCCCTTATCAATTCAAAGTTTTTCGTACAGGTAACTGTCGCCTCTGGAGAACTGAAAGGATCTGCTGTATTGGTGACGGTCAAAAACAGGATCAGGTCTTTTATTCCGATCCGGAAGCTTTTAGCCAGATAGGCATACCGAAGCAGGGTTGACAAAGACGCAACAGACAGTAAGCTATTCGTTTTTGACAGTACCAGCTCAAGATCATCCTGACTAATTGCCAATGCGGATAATACTACTGGCACTGGTGTATATCCGGCATTCAAACCCAGTGGTAATGTCTCATTCACCAATATCGAGGTGGCAATATCAATCTTTACGGGATCTGTTTCAGTGATCTTAAAATGATCATCCAGTGGTTTGCTGATTGAAATATTACGGAACAATTTATCAAACAATGGCTGTATCAGCACGGACTGGTTGTTTGGGTTGATCCGGTATTCTGTATTGATATTCCCGTAAAAAGAAAGTAATATTTCAAAAGGAATTCCCAGCTGCTCCTGTAATTGTTTAAACTGTTTTAGATTGATCAGTGCGGTATCATTGATTGCGTTTGCACCAATTTTGGCATTACGCAACAGGAGATCCAATTCCCACATTTTCCACCCCGTTTTTCTCCACAGGCGGATAAACCGATGCAGGCGGTCAAACTTTTGTACAGTTAATCGCACAATCAACTGCTGGCCGGTATCACAGCTACCAACCGACCGCTGAACCTCAATGCGGTTCGGTGGCAATGCACTATCAATATATTTTACCATCAGTAGCTCCAGCAATTCATAATATGTGAGTTTGCTGCGTTTCAAAAAATCTGCTACCGGCATCGTTGTTTTAGTGGTATCTGTGTTCCAGTATTTGTCCTGATCCGGATTATTGTCTTTTTGTTGCGTAATTAATTTCTTTTCGTAAGAAGAAATACCAAAATATTCAGAAGCGATCATGGTATCAGCAGGGATCCTGGCCGCCGGGTTGGAGATATCCTGGAAAGTTTCCATCAATTGATAACGTGGCGCGCGTAAATAAGCCAGGTAAGTACGTGCCTCTTCCTGCCATAAATTGAAGGAAGAATTCATTGGGTAGTCTGCAGTCGCCAGCTTTTCATAAGCTTTTGGAACAATGTATTGTGGTGTTGCCCGTAATTCTTTTGCAGATAGCGTAGTCTGGTGCTCAAACCCATTGGCAACAGGATCAAATGTATTCTCCAAAATCTCGCAAACAAGATCTATATAGGGCAATGGTGTATTGGTATTCTCACAATTCAATTTAATATTGCCGAGGTCAGGACGGCGGTCCATCAATACCTGTTTCACTGTCAGGGTCTTTCCGCTTTTAATAACCAGTGAATCATGTTCCTTCAAAAACCGTAGCATATCTGTGAAGTAGGCTGCTGGCCCATAAAGTGATTTACAGTGTTCGCACTCACAATAATCAAGTGATCCAAACAATGACTCCAGATCAGGAATATCGCCTAGGGCTTTTTTAATTTCTTCCTTTGTATAGGTTTGGGGAATGATAGCCTGCGGCGTACCGTTATTGACGGCAGGACTAAAATCCAGGAGCCTGTTAAGTATTTGCGTGTATTGAAACTTTGCATTATCATACACCTTGGCAGCATACTTTTCCGTGGCACCTCTTTTGGTAAGCATTTGCACAACCCGGTCTCTGCCTGCATTATATATCTGTGCTGAACTATGCAAACCTTCTTCGGCCAGACCCTTACCTGTAGCAGAATCCTTAGTCAGCCTGTGAATACGTTGCACTATTTTTACTTCTTCCTTTACTTTTGGCTGTAGCTGGATATTTTTTTCCGCCAGATATTTATCGATGTTTTGTTCCCTGAACTTCAAATCTGGCTGTGAATCAATAAAACTTTCAACCTCGTTTAATTTTGTCAGTGGTTGATCATTACTGCGCTTTAGACTGGCAATAAGGGAAACGGCTGGGAATAGATTTTCAGCACGTGCCTTTAATACATTGGCATAAGTGGCTACTTTTTCATCTGTTGTGTTACCGGGAATATTATCGGGCGTCTTATTTCCATTTTCTTTGATCAGGTTTATCAATGTCGCCTCATCCAGTTTTGCAATATCACTGGCCTGTTTGAATTGTAATCCTGTCCCTGTTTTTTGCTTCAGGAAGCTAGCCGTAGGAATATGATTTTTGGAAATATTACCTATTTCCACTGCAGTAGCAAAATCTTTAACTGCATCAGCGCCGATTACATTCGCTTTCTTGTCCAACTCGCTCCAGAAATCTTCATTTACACCCCTGGTTTCAACAAATGTGGTGGCTACAGTATTAAAATGCTGACCATCGATTTTGGATATATCCAGCAGTGATTTTAAATTTCCATTGCCAATCAGAATGGGTTTTTGTAAAGTGAAACTGGTTCGTACTTTCTTTAGTTCCGTCAGTATTGCATCTTTATTCTTTTTGACCAACTGGGAAACCAGGTTTTGGGAAACTGCATTTTCAAGTGTTTGCTGCTGCAGGGCATCATCCAGGAAAACTACGCCCGTAGTTGCAATCTCGGTCAATTGATTGATGGTTTCCCAATTACTGGAACCCAGTAATAGGTCTCCAGGCAAACCAGCCGGAAGATTTTGCCTGATAAAGGCATAAAACATTTCAGGAGTGGCGATACCTGGAGCAGGCATATTTTTCGATGCTTTATGCGATAGAATTAACCGCATAATATCATCCGTACTTAAACCGCTTTGCAGGCTTAATTGTGTGACCTGCTTATTGGCAGCTGTTTCTTTAATGTCTTCAACTTTTGTAGCGCCAGCTACTTTTTGGAGAGTATTCAAAATAACAATAAAGTCGGAATCACCCTTGTAGGTTTCACCACCCTGCGTAAAATTGACCCAGTGTATCCGATTCACGTTATAATGTATTTGTGAATCTACCAGCACATCATTGGCCGGGTTAGTATCAACAGGCTCGAATAGCTTAACAGTCAAATGAAAGTTTTCCTTCGTTTTACCGGTATTCGTATCAATTGGTGCATCATATACAATGTCAAAGAAGCCGTTATTATGATTTTTCTTGGTCACAAGGGGCTGCGCAGATTCGCCGTCAAGTGTTTTTTCAAATACACGTATCACCATATTCGGTTTTCGCTGCCAAAGGTCATCTCTTACTGACCCACGAATCCTGTATTTCAGTTCCGCAGTTTGCGCCTGTGGGTTTACTTTAACGATCTCTTTATTTAATGCCTTTACCGTAGCCGCTTCCATGTGCCCGGTTATTGGCAGCCCTTTGCTTTTTTGAAAGGCTACAACTGCTTCCCGGGTTGTCTTGCCAAAGAAACTGGTTTTAAATTCCTTTTCATAAATATTATAACCCAGGCCGGCTAATGCTTTTTGCAACACAGGAACTTTTGCAGATGTTTTATTTAATCTCAGACTGGTCGTAATTACAGACAACTGACTGGCATCCCCGGATCTTAAGGACTTGGCTTTATACCCACGACTTGCGGAAGCACTTTCAATCCGGTCAATAGTAATCCTGTCCAGTACACCCGTAGCTGGCAGCTTATATTTCGTTTGAAGGGATTTAATAGCATTAGTAGTAGTAGGACCAATTACCTTATTCTTTATTTCATCATCAGCTATATTCAGTTCCAGTTTGGCAATTTTGCCTACACGAAGTAGAGTAGTCTGCAAACTGGACACCTGTGTTTTTGCGCTGAATTTCTTTTTAATTACTTCTTCATGAAGTCTATCAACAAACTCCTCTGTGACCTTCCCATCTACCGGCAGGTTATTTTTCCTTTGAAATTCTTCCACCGCTTTACGGGTACTGTCGCCAGCGATCCTTGCCTTCTTCTCATCAGTGTTTACAGGTATATCCAGCTTTTGCAAAAGGCCCTGCAGCTTTTCTGTTCTCGTTTTATTGAAAACAAAATGTGCATCATGCAATTCTGTATTTAGAACAGCAATCGTCCTCTCATTCAGCGCCCCGTCTGGGGTAATATTATTTTTTACCTGCAGCTCTTTAATAGCTTTTGTGGTAGTTTCACCAACCGTCTTATTGGTTAACTCAACCGGATTGACCGGAATTTTCATTTTCACTAAGGCAATTTGCAGACTGGCAATATCATCTTTGGATATTTTACCGGGCACAATACGAAGCTTATCCATAAACAAGGTTTAAGTGGTGGAATATATTATTTAGCGGAAGGCCACGAGCAACAGTGGTTCTTCCTGTTTATTCGATATTTCATAATCCATTCCTTTAGGAATTGTTACCAAAGCACCCTTTGCCAGTGCAATGCGGGTAGCAGTTTCATCCTGAAGGATTAAAAATGATTTTCCTTCAATGCAATAAAGTGTTGATGCGGCATTCATTCCTGCCACTGACCATTTATCATTAACCGGTATGGTTATTAACTCGGCATCATCATTGGCACCTGGAAGTAAATGATCTATCAATTGGGTATGTTGTGGCGGAATTCGTATGGCTGCTATTTTTGGTAATGGATCTTCTCTCTCCAGAATTCTTTCAGGCAAAACTGGCTTGTCCAGTGAGTTAGCAGTTATAATCATTTCATAAGCTTTCTCCGTTGATTTATATCGTAAATCGCCATAACGATACAGGCTTAACAAGGACAGCAGGAAACAAAATGATCCAGGAATGAATTGTAATGTTGCAAAAAGAAAAATACTCATACAGAAAAAGGCAACAGCCAGGCTGCGGAAGAATTTGGAATCAGCTTCCAGCTTTTTTATCTCTCCAATTGTATCCGGGTGTTTAAGCTGAAGGAAGTATTGGGACCATTTGAAAGTGTTGATAATCTCTATGGATTCAGCTGTAGGAATATACCCTCTGCGGATGAGTGTTGCCGTTTTATAGGAGAGATCGTTATTTCGTTCAAAAAACAGCTTTCTGATCCTTTTATATACCAGCAGATCAAGCCATGAAGCGATTACAAAAACAAGATTGCCTATTATATAAGAAGCCAGCAGGAAGGCAATCCAGTTCTGTGAAACAGTGGTTAATGCCGGAAACAGTTTGCCAGCCCCGAAAATAGCCTCTTCAAAATGGCCAGCAAGAAAAAAAGTAATCAATGCTCCGGGTAAAATCACCGAAAAGAAATCGATTACACCAATGAATATGTCAGATGGTTTAAATGACATTTTGCTTTTTTTACAAGTTCGCCGAAGACCAGTGTGGTCCGAAGAGGACGCCACCTTCTGATTCAAATACAGTAATGATCGTCTTAAATCCTTTTGCATCGAACGCCTCATATTGAACCGCCTGAAATTCTGCGGGGTCATATCCCAATGCACGCAGATCAGCTTCAACACCTGGGTTTTTAACTGGACCAATTGGTCCTATTCTATCGCCCATCTGACCACCTTTTCCCACAACAGCTTCTGCTGCATCATCCAAATCCCAGAATTCTCTGTTGGCAGGATTGCCACTACCACTTCCGCTGCCACTGCCACTGCCACTGCTGCCTCCACCATCACCTTCACCACCTCCACCTGTTGTCATCATATATATGCCCGGGATTGCTGCAGATGTACCAGCCCCGGTAATAGCATTTGTAGCCGCTGCTCCACCAATAACAACAACACCTTCTCCAAAAGTTCCACCACCTGCACCTGCAAACGCTGGTACAAATGCTCGCGCACCCTGAGCACCGGCGCCTGCCGTTGGACCAGCTATGCCACCTGCTGCTGCGCCACCAGCAAATGATCCGATACCAAATCCCAAATTGAAATTGGCCTGCTCTTCTGATATCGGTCGATTGAAAAAATCCCTTTGACGAATTGATTGAGTAACTGAATAAGCGGTTAAACCTACACCTACCACTGCTGCACCGATTGCTACGCTGGCCGGTAATGTGATTGGAAGCAAAGCAATAAATGCTACAACTGCAATTGCTACAACAATCCCCGTTAACAAACCTGCCCAGAAACCTCTTGTTATATATCTTCTTTCACCGCTTCCCCCGCCACTACCTGCTTCAGCACCAGGCGTTGAACCATTGCTGTCTGCCGTTCCATCTGGCCTTCCTGTTGCGCTACCAGTATCTGATGTACCGGTTGCTGATCCAGATGAACTGCCAGTGGTGGAGGTACCGGTAGCTGAGCCGGTTGTTGAGGTACCTGTGGATGTACCTGCTGTGCCTGTAGTTGAATTTCCGTCTGATGGAGTTGTGCCTTCTGGTGCAGGAGTATCACCAGTTCCTCCATTACCTGTTACGCTCCCTCCCTGATCACCACCCGTTACTCCTGGTGCACCGTTAGCACCCGTGCTCCCTGGTGTACCATTGGTACCTGGTGGACTTACAGGTTCCATATGATGTTCATCAACCCGCCATGTTCGTGTTGAACGATCAAAATGCATCCGGTCAATAACAAATCTCTCTGTACCGTGTCCATAGCGACTCGTGAAAACCCCTTCGATATAAGTTTTTGCCTCATCCCGCATATTGGGATTTCGTAAACGTTCTGTCTCAGGCGTAGGACGGATAATTGCAGTTTTACCGCTTTTTTCATCTTTACCATCCGGATCATAAAACATGATTGGATTGTTGGCGCAATACCTGTATAAGTTTTGCCCGCTTATAAATCCTCCGGGATCCGCAGATGTCCATCGTCCCAGCCATGGTGCATAATACCTCGCTCCAAAAAAATAGAACCCGGTTTCATCATCTTTTTCTTTTCCACTGAACCGATATCTCTTAAGACTCAGGTCTACATCACTCTTACTGCTGCGATAAGCGCTGGTACCATAGGGATGATATTCCTCATATGAAATGACCGTTCCGTTCTCATCTGTTTCGATGGTAGCCGAACTCAAATGATTGGTGTATTGATATCGGATCAGGTTTTTATTCAAAGGGTTCACCACATCAGCACCATCTGCATCCATGAGCTTCGTATCTATTTGTGCAATTCGACCGGCATGATCCAATACATGCAGCGTACTGCGTTCAATTTTTTTTGTATTACCCTGGTATTCACGATAGATCTCTACCGTGCCGAGATAGATGCGCTCAATTCTTTTACCGCCTGGCCGTTCAATAACTTTTCTTGTTCTTGTTTCACCTGAATAAACATAATATGCTTTTCCGCCACCACCCAGGTT
The DNA here is from genome assembly GCA_021154405.1 of Segetibacter sp. Taxonomy (GTDB): domain Bacteria; phylum Bacteroidota; class Bacteroidia; order Chitinophagales; family Chitinophagaceae; genus JAJKIP01. Next base: position 13,490 of record JAJKIP010000096.1, read on the forward strand.
TACTTCCTTTAACTGTCCAAGGAAATTCCAGATAAGGCTATTGGCAATAGATAAATGCGGCATAGCCGTCATGTTTCCAAATACATCATGTGTATAGGTTGCTGAATAAGGTCCTGTTGCCGGATCCCCTGGAAGACTGGTTGTTTTTAATCGATTGGTGGAATTGGATGGATCATCCTGGTAGTGATAATGATAATACTGATTCCAGTTTGCTCCAGAAGCAATGTGCTGCAACCGGAGAATATTTCCGCAATCATCATACTGGTATTGTTCAGTATAATTTCTTACAGCACTGCTATTATTGATATGTGGAAGCTGGGTTAAATAAGGAATATCATTATGATCTCTTTGCACATCACCGCCCAAACCCGCATGTTCCCTGCCTCCGGCTTTGAGCAACTGGTAAACTGCATCATATTCATACAGACTTTCGGGTCTTACCACAGCATTTTGGAAGAAATAGGTTTGCTGTGCATCATCTTTGGCATACACGATATTGCCAACAGGATCAAACGTATAAAATAGATTTTGCTGACTTTGCGCATCGGAGGTACCATCTTTTTTAGTCAGGAGGTTTACAAGCCGGAATGTTTGTGGATCGTAGGAATATTTTGTGGTCAACCCATTTCCGTATTTGGCAAATTGCCGTTGTCCTTTTGCATCATAATCCTGGCTGGTAAGAAAAGGGACAAAGCTGCCGATGCCACGGATCTTTACTCTAAGCGAATCGATAAAATTTGACTCATTATATATTGATTCGATAACAGATTGGTCAGGAAGCGTAACCAGTTCAGGTCGATTGAGTGCATCCAGTACAGAAGAAGAAGTGAACGTTTCAGTTTCCAGCAAAAGTGCAGCCGCATTATCAATATCTGTAACCGATGTTAAACCCTCCAGAGATTGCCAGTTAGTGGCCTGCTTATATTCTTTGGTCAGTCTCTTTTCTGTAGTTAACGCAATGCCTTTGAAGTTAATATTAGTAAAGGTGGTAACGCCGGACTGATCGAATGCCTTGAATACCTTTCCCTTAAGATTTTTCTGTACTGCATCAGGCACACCATCTCCAAAAAATGTATGATTGTAAAGGATTTCCACTGCACCTTCCTTAACAAAACTACTTACAGGACGATTTAGTTTATCAAATGTATTTCTGAATTCGCGTAAGCTATCCCAGGTCTTCACCGATCTTCCTGCCACATCAGCAAAAGACCATTGCTCGCCTCTTTCAGCAGTCTTGCTATATAGTTTTGAACCAGTGAGATTGCTGTAAATTTCGGAAACCTGTCTTCCCATCTGATCAAAAGCTTTGCTGAACCTGTTTGAAGAGTCAGTCAGGATATATACAGACGTTGTTTTCCCGTTACCATAATCAGCAATTGTATAAAATGCCTTACCCAAAGAATCACTGTGTACCGTTCGGGGTGTATTATAATGTTTGGCAGCCAGCCAGGCAGCTCTTTGCTCTGGATCTGCAGGCTCAGGAATCAGTAAGGGATCAGGACTATTCCTATCTGTATACCATTTGCTGTCTTTAACCGTATCATTTACATCATACGATTTGGAATACCAGGGATCAAACTCTGATTTATTGAAAGTTCCATTGGGATTATCAGTACGGATATTTCTTCCAACCGGATCATAATAGAATACTGGAGTTACTCCAGTTTCGACCAGCGCTGCTTCAGTTTCATATTCAGGGGTAACACTAAAATAAGGTTCATACCCCTTTACAACACTTGCTTTATTATTGAGTATGGTTCTACCATTTCCCTTCCAGCGGGGATTGGCATCAATCTCCTCCACCAGTTTTGTAATTGCATTCCATCTTTTTGCCTTGCCAGGTTTGACCAGCATTTTCGTCATTATAACGCCGCCATTGCCATCGGAATAAACATACTTTTCCTGCCACCGGGTATTGGATGGTCCATGCTTTTCACGTTGAAAGGCATGAACATAATTAGGCTTCCCATTATTTTTCCAGTTAAAAAGATCATATTCCATCCGGGCAGTGGGGTTAGCCAATGTATCACCTTCTCCTGCACCCTGCTTGCCCATCAAAGCTGATTTAATGACCAAACCCAACTCATCGGTTTCTACGCCTGAACGATTGAGATTGGGATCAGTAATCATTACCGAACTAAGTGTTCTGTAGTCATTTACTGATTGAATGCTGTTGCCGATAGCATTGGTAGAACTGTTTGCCAGGTAAGTATACTGGTCATATGAAACAAAGCTTTCATTACCCAGTACATCGCGTAAACCAATTGGTATATAAAATCTGTTCTTTGCATTGACAGGGAAAATAGCTTCTCCGGTCTGATTCCACCAATGATTGTCTCCTTCAGAATGCACGTATTTAGCATCGGCAAGCATTGGATTGGTTACTTTAGAGCCGTAATATTTAGATACGAGATTCTTTGTAAAAGCAAGCCGGTAGCTTTTATGTCCAATTCCTAATTCGGACAATTGTCCCAGAGCCAGGGGCCCGCTCAGATCATCTTTTAGAAAATAGGTACGGCTATGTCCCGTTAATCTTTTTTGCAAACCTGCAGTAAAATCCTCTTCGAATAATAATTCAGCTGCAGCATTGATATCAGCCAGCAGACTACTTTTATTAATATAGAAACCTGCAGGCTGGTTAATACCGGAAACCTCATACGATCTGGATTCATAACCGGCACGCAAACGGTAAACAGCATTAGTGATGATATCTCCCGTATAAACTCCTTCACTGTAATTAATGTGCAGTTTGTTTTGCTCATTCCATACTATATCGGGTATGGCGTTGGGTCCAACAGGCCGTTGAACCCGTGGATAAACCAATGAGGCTGATTTTAGAATATTTCCCAGCTCATCTGTTTCCAATACATAAGACTGAGCCATTCTTGGATCAGCAGGATTTCTATCATAATTATAAACAATGGCTTCAGATGGCACTAACATGAATGAAGCAAACCGGTTGCCTGCCCTGGGCTGAATGAGTTTGATCTCGCAGGTTGTAGCAGACGCTGTATAGGGCAATTTACTTTTGGAAGAATTATCTTCTGCATATACCTCAGTCCTTATTGGCAATGCTTTGCAGACCCGGTAAGCTTCCCTGATCTCGTCCAATGATAGGTCCGCAGGAAGAGTTGGTTCCGGTAAATCATATTCCGCAAATAATGCATTTTGAAAATATTCGCTCTTGCATTGATGAATGATGGCATTGTTACGGAGATAGGCACCCGTATGATACCAGGACACAGTGCGTACGGGTGGCTGATGCAGATCCTCTTCCACCACATTCTTTGCATCATTCAGTTTGAACTGTTCAAAATCTTCAGTGTCAAATTTCTCCACTCTGGCAAAGCCCCTGAATTCCTTCTCGTATGGATCAAAATAACCATGACTGTACCGGTAAGTATTCGTAAATACAGTCTGGCGGATCTTATCTTCCGTTTTTACTTTAGCAATGCAATGAACAGGAAAGGCCAGTTTGGTGATCCATTTTCTTCCTTCCTTTTTATCCTGGAGATAATATTGAGTGGACGACCTGTATTCAATACTTACATACCTGCCGCAATTATTCTGATACCCGGTAAGCAACCCAGGTTTTTTGTTTCCCATCAGATCAATGTATTGAAGGGGCTGCTGGGCAATTGGGGATGAATACACAATGCATGCGGTACCAGCTCCTAAAAAATCAACCACATCGATAAAAGAAAAATTATCGGCCTGTGCAAACAGCGGAATGATCTGCGGTTCAGTAGCCCATTCGTTACCATCAAGATTCATCCAGACACGGAAATCATTTTTACCGAGATAGACTATATCGGTAGTGCCGGAACCATCAATATCAGCCAGGCGAATGAAGGATGGATTAAATGCATCCAGATGATCAAATACCGGTGCATTATCCATATTGACCTTACTGCCGAATTTACCGTAGCCCAGGTTCGGCCAGTAACAGATCTCACCGTTTCTTATTCTCACGATATCCGTCAAACCATCTCCACTCATATCTGCCAGCAAAATAGACTGTGTAGAATCTGCAAAAACTATGGCAGGGCCTTTTTCTTCATCAATTTCTTTGGTAATGGATTGGGAAAGTTCAAATCCCTTTTCACCAATACCTTTATACCACCGGAAAGCCGTTTCATCCGTATGTAACAGATCAGCGATTCCATCACCAGTAAGGTCTATCGGTTTTGTGTTGGGATCTGCAGGATCAATATTGGGAAGTGAATCAAAATTGGTGAACGGTTCCCATTGATCTTCAGGAGTGAGTTTGAAAAATCCTTTAGGCATTTTATCCTGCTGAACCAGGTATTTTACACCATCCCCTTCCAGTTCCATGATCGATACCGATTTTGAAGAAAGTCCATTAAAGGAAGGTTTTGGGGCAACTGGAAATGCTTTCGAAAAATTTCCATTCCCCAGGTTAGACTTATAATACCAGCCGGTGCCTTGCTCACTGAGAATGCCATTTATCCCCTCGCTGAAAAGGTCCGTCCATAAATATTGTTTATCATCAATACCCACTGGAGCATTTGTCAGATTTTCATCGGTAACCGTATTTATGGTTGTATTCCATTCATGCTGCTGGTAACTGATCTCCATCTCCGGAAAGAACCTGGTAGAATAGCTATTTGCAGCAGTATCCCACCTGTGTCCGTTTTGCCTGGCCCTGATCAGAAAAGAAAAACCGGCAATTGATTTATTGAGACCTGTTAATTCCAGATCATCATCATAGAAAAGCTGCAGTGATTTTACCAGGTAAGGCTTATGCGGCAAATCCGGCGTATCGAAACAATGAAACATCATCACCCTGTTACAGCGGCGATAGGTTCGTATTTCAAAACCAGGTTTATAAGTTGAAAATGGATCTTTGCGGCATGGCCATGTATTGATCTCCTGATCAATTGTTTTTGGAATAGCGGCTGCAGTACTGTGTTCTCCATAATCAAACAGCAGCTGGAAGAGAAAATCATTTTCAGCTGGCACTGCATCACCTGTATAAAAAGGAGTACGATTACCGTACAATACTTTTTTCAGGTACACCTGCGTGCAATTGCCGACCCTGTTTTTTTCATTAAGCTTTTTAGGGATATTGGCAAAGTCTTCTGACTTGAAAGTGAATATGGAAATGCTTCCCTTATCATCATGCGTTTTGCAAAGTAGCCAGCAGAATACCCTGTTCGGATTGTCAGGATCGCTTAACCGGCTTTCAGCGGTAAGGCCATAGAATGAACTGACATTTGCTTTACTAATCGTTTTCCAAAAGACTTCTCCAGTCAGATTGTTCTTCCATTGCTCTATAATGGCGAATAAACCTTCCAGCCTGGGCCGGTAACGTTTAACCGTATAGTTGATCCCGTTTTCTGTTTTCGGTTTCCTGTATTTTATCCAGTCATTACCCTGCTTCTCCAGTAACGGCACAAGGTCCTCTCCTCCGGTAAGTATAAAGGTGTCGGAATCATTTTCGTCTTCGTATTGTGGCAATTGCCTGTCTGTTTTGCGGCTTATAGACGGAATCTGCAGATCCCAGCCTAACCCAAAAGGACTATTACCCGCTCCTGAACTATAACCAAGTCCCAATGCTGGTGCCGACCCATTACGAGAAGCACTTATCGGAAGTGGAATAGCCAGAGAAGAAGTTCCAGTAATGGCATTCACCTGAAATTGCTCATCAATGCCTTTGATGGCACCACCACCTTTTGGCAGATTTATCTGCGGAAGTGTATGCTGCACAGGCTCAATGGCAGGCATATTATTGCCTCCTCTGGTGGAGTTATATGTATTGGTGTCTGAAGCCATGGGTAATCTTTAGCTACACGCTCAAAAAAGCCATCTCAGAGAATAACCGATAATCAGGAAGTGTGATTATATACAGAAAACTGGAAAGGAATTGAAGGTATGCCTGAAAGAGAAGCAAGGCAATACCACATTTGTACCATTTTTAGAAAATATAATAAGTGGATTCTATTATTTTAGGGAAGACATGGCCGTCTTTTTTGTTCTATCGATAGCATCCAGTAACCCATCTTTTAACCTGTCCTCAGCAAGCTGCCAAAACATGATGCCGCCCAATCCTTTTGAAATTACATATTTTGTTTTGAGCGCAATGGAAAGGCTATCATCATACGTAACCTCAAGTTTTCTTTGCGCATTGAATGCATAGGGGGCATTGGCAACCGGATCCCAGTATTGCACAAACCCATTAGCAGCAGTCAAAGTATCATAAAGATGGGAATAAGATATTCCATGATAAAATTGTGCGGAACGATAAAGACCGTGATTATTGGTATCGCTGACCTCAAACATGCGGGCATAAAATGCTGCACCTAAAATAATCTTATTGGCTGGCACACCTATCTGGATCAATCTCATCACAGCATTATCTCCAGATTCTTTTTGCTCAGGGGTGGAATAAAGTGGAGTATGGTGCCCACTCACCTTGCTATTTCCATGTACCAGGTCATAGCTCATCACATTTACCTTGTCAACAATTTTCATTACTTCCTTCCATTCTATCGATGAGTCGATAAAATGATCAGATCCTCCCGCAGCAAAACTTATCTCATATTTTCGACCTAATTTTTTTCTAAGCAATTTTACCAGAGAAGTAAAATTCTGCCTGTCAGCAGGCATATATTCATGTCCAGGATAACCTGGTATTGCAGGATATTCCCAATCCAGATCAATTCCATCTGTTTTGAAATATTGCATGGTCTCTTTTACAGACTTCGCAAAATCGGCTCTCCCCTTTTCGGTTGCAAACACAGCTGAACAATCTTTACAGCCACCCCATCCACCAAGCGACAAAATGACCTTAAGCCAGGGGTAACTTTCTTTATACGAAACCATTTTGTTAATGCAGACGCTGTCTTCTCTCCGGTCTACAGAAAGTTTACCATCTTTTAAATGAACGAAGCTGAAATTAATATGAGTAAGTTTTTGTATTGGGAAATTTTCCAGGGATTTTGCCGGACCAGCGAAATAACCAATTACAGCTATGCTCTTTCCCTGTTGTGTAAATGCAGGAATAGAAAGAATGTTTACAACAAAAAGGCAAAACAGGATCTTTTTCATTTTAAATGTATAGATAGTAAGGGTTACAATTGCATGGTTGGAGGCAACAGCTATTTATTTTTCGAAAGAGCAGAATGGTTAGCAGGCAGCATGTGTATGGCGATAGCAGTTTGTTTCATAATCATTTGAGTGTAACGGCAATAGGAAGATAGGACAAATTCTCCTTATGCAAAAACACATGAGCCTACCTTTGAAGAATTAATTGAGTACCTTGTTATATTCAATTTTTATCCATCAACCTTTACGAATGATTCCTATTCAACAGCCTCGCCGAAAATTTCTCCTGAAAGGACTGGCACGAATTTGTACTGCCTTGATTCCGGGATCGATTGCGTAAATATTGTGTCGCTACCTACCCCCATTTTCCAGCCAAGAAGCTACCTTCAGTTGCGGTATTTTGCTTTATCTCAATTCGTGTTTTTTACAGTGTATCAATGAGACGCAGACTACATGCTCAGCTTGTATAATTAAGAAACCAATCCAGGCCCTATTTCGGGTCTGTATTAATCTATGATCACTCCAAAAGGCTCTCCTGGTCAGAGAGTTTACATCTTTTCTGTATTGAAATTGATTGGTTATTTATGATCTAAATACAAGAATTTAAACAAAACAATAAACAAATATGGTACTGCTTGCCAAAAGGAAGCTGTTCTTCCCTAAAGACAGCTTTCTACTAACTGCTTCATGGAGAGTTGTGCAAAAACGCACAGCCAATTTCTTCCTTCTTCTGATTTTACTTACTGGTTCTACTATTGCCGTTGCCCAACAATCTTTTCATGTGGAAGGCAAAGTAACCCAGGCCACGGGTGAACCGCTCGCTGGAGCTACAGTAAGTGAAAAAGGCGCTTCTCCATCTACAGTTACTGAAAATGATGGGAGATTTTCCCTTGGAGTTACCAGTAAGAATGCCACACTGGTAATTTCATATGTTGGTTATACTTCCAAAGAAATTAAAGTAAATGGCCAGGAACAATTGAACGTTTCTTTACAGGCTGGCGACAATAGCTTAAATGAAGTAGTGGTGATCGGCTATGGGACCGTGAAAAAAAGAGATTTGACAGGAGCTGTTTCATCCATCAGTGGAAAGAATATTGCCGCCACACCAGTTACCAATATAGCACAGGCCATGCAGGGTAAACTGGCTGGAGTTAATATTGTTTCACAGGATGGCCGTCCTAATGCAGACATTTCTATCCGCGTAAGAGGCGGAGGTTCAATTTCACAAAGCAATCAGCCGCTCATCCTCATTGATGGGATCCCGGGCTCCTTAAATGATATCCCTGCAGATATGGTGAAAAGTATTGACGTTCTGAAAGACGCCTCTTCTACTGCTATTTACGGAGCAAGAGGTGCAAACGGCGTAGTACTTGTTACTACCAAAGGTCCCGTGGCTGGTAAAACCAGTATCAGTTATAATGGGTATGAAAAATTCAACAGGCCGACAAAGTACCTGGATGCATTGAAGCCTTATGATTACCTGGTGTATGTATGGTCTAATGCTGCTGCTAACGGAACCGCCTATCAAACTCCTTTCGAAAAATTATATGGTCTGGGCGCCAATTTGGGTAATAATGCAGGTGGAATTGAAAGCTACAGGAACCTGCCCTCTGATGATATGCAAAGGCTGGTTTACAACGGTTCAGAAACAATGAATCATGACCTTAGTGTAACAGGTGGTACTGATAAAACAAAGATCCTGTTTACGACCAACTGGACAGATGACCAGGGTATGAAGATCAATTCCTACCTGAAACGCGGTAATGTATCATTCAAGCTTATTCAAAAACTGTTCGACAACGTTACATTCAGTATTGATACCCGCTATACAGATACAAAAACAATGGGAGATGAAGGAGTAACAAACGGAAGCGGATCAATACTTTCCAATGCTTATCGTTTCCGACCTATTGCAACCAATCATATTCTGGGTGATCTGAATGCACTAAGAACTGGCAATATTGAACAATACGGCAAAAATTCAATGTGGGATACACACAGTCCCGCGGCACGTATCGGGGATTTTGAGCCACTTATTATCAGCCAATTGCTTAGAGGAATAGCATCCCTGAACTGGAAGATCATTAAGGACTTAACCTATCATACTGATTTCAGTTTGAACAGAACATGGGGTCAGCAGAAATACTGGTCAGGTGCTGTCTATAATGATTATGTTGATGATGCCACCAATACAAAATTATTTGCCGGCGCCGTTGATTATCGCAAAAATGATAACTGGGGATTACGCTGGACCAACACGCTGAATTATGAATATGACTTTGGTAAAACAGGTGTGTTAAATGTATTGGCAGGCCAGGAGGTTTCCAATTCAGGTGGAACGGGGATCTCAATACAGGCTAATCGCTTTCCTGCAAACTTTAGTAAAGAGACAGCATTTGCACAGATCAATCAATACGATCAGACAAGAGGTACTGCCACTTTCTCTTCAAGCGTAAGCACTGCTAACCGTCTTGTTTCCTATTTCGGCCGGGCAAATTATTCTTTATTTGACAAATATTTATTTACAGCAACATTCCGCGCAGACGGTTCTTCCAAATTTGCACCCAGTCATCAGTGGGGATATTTTCCAGCTGGCGCCATCGCCTGGAAAGTAACCGAAGAATCATTTATGAAAAACATTTCCTGGCTGGATGATTTAAAACTCCGCGCTTCTTATGGTGAAGTTGGTAATGATGGGATCAGTTCAAATTTATGGTCACAGGCCTGGGCATCTGTAACCGATCAGCGTTTCCAATATGCCATTAATCACACGCGCCAGTCTGCCTACGACCTGGCTTCCTCAACATTGGCCAATACGGACCTGAAATGGGAAACAACTGTTACCCGTGATCTGGGATTGGATTTTACTTTGTTCAAAAGTCGCCTTTCCGGAACTGTGGATGTATATCATAATACAACCAAAGACCTTTTGATGTTGACCAGTATTCCAGGTATTACAGGTTTCACTGCAACCTATGCCAATATTGGACAAACAAGTAACAAAGGAGTGGAAGTCTCTCTGTCAGGAACAGTCTTCGAAAATAAAGACTGGAGAGTTAGCGCAGGGGGTAATATCAACTTTAATAAAACTAATGTGGATGAACTGGCTCCAAATGTTACCGGATTGTATGGAGCAGACTGGGGAGGCATCGCATCCTATCCCACTCAGGATTATATCCTGAAGCAGGGACAACCGATTGGACTTGTTCGCGGATTAACTTATGATGGATTCTATACAACTGCTGACTTTGATTACAGCGCAGGCAAGTACACCCTGAGAAAAGGTATTGCGGATCTTGGCGCATGGATGGCTGTTGTACATGGTCTCACAGCTGCTGATCGCCCATCTACACAGCGCGCTTATCCCGGCATGCCAAAATATAAAGACCTGAATGGAGATGGCATCATTGATGATCAGGATGTTTCCATCATCGGTAATACAAATCCCAAACATACAGGTGGCTTCTTTTTGAACGCGACCTTTAAAGGCATTGACCTCGGTCTCTACTTTAACTGGAGTTATGGCAATGATATTTATAATGCAAACAAACTGGCTTCCCTGTTTGGTCCCAAAGAAGCAGGTGTGTATGAAAATAAGTTAGCCATACAGTCCACTGCTTACAGGATCTATGATGTTGTGAATGGGCAACTGGTGAGGCTCACAACTCCGGATCAGTTAAACGCAGCGAACACTAATGCCACTCTACCCTTTTCTTACCAGGAAGTGGATGGAGTTTCATCAATTGCTATCGAGAACGGTTCGTTCCTGCGATTAAACACACTTAATCTGGGATATACCTTACCTAAGTCTATCATTTCAAAAGCTCACATAAATAATCTTCGGGTATATGGCAGCATTTATAACGTGTTTACAGTTACCAATTATACCGGGCTTGATCCGGAAGTAAATACCAGTCCTGCGCATAACAGGGCTGTATATCCAACCACAGGTCTGGATTTTGGCACTTATCCTCGAGCACGTTCTTTTGTTGTCGGTTTAAATCTTGGCTTCTAAAATGTACAAACAAAAAATTATGAGAAGATTAATCTATTATATAACAGCAATTGCATTGTGTATCGGTTTTACTCAATGCAAAAAGGATTTTTTAAACCCAACATCTCCCTCTAATGTGGATGACGGTTTCGTTACTTCCACACCATCTGAAACGTTCAAAACGCTTTCTTGGGGTTATGCCAATTACCGTCAGAACTGCATCATGGGAACATACCGCTGGAATGACCCCATTGGATCAGATGCTGAAACTTACCCAGAAGAAAATTCCAGCAATAACGCGAATGGAATTGGCCGGGCGGATCTGTTGCCTATTGATGCAGTAGCCGGTGGTTTTAATAATTTGTATACCACACTGGCTCGTGCAGCCAAGGTAGCTGGTTTAATTGCTGCAAAAGATGATTATAAAACAGCTGTTGCAGCAAACAAGGCGAATGACTGGACTCAATTATACGGAGAAGCGGTAACAATGAGAGCAGTTTGCTATTTTGATCTGATCAAACATTTCGGAGATGTTCCTTTTGGTTATGAGAATAATTATGTGGAAGATTATTCATTGAATTCCCGGTTTGCCATTTATGATAGCCTGATAGCGTCTCTTAAAGTTGCAGAGCCTCTTATGTATAATCTCGGAACATCAGGTATAACAGCAGAGCGTTTTTCAAGAACATTTGCCAATGCCTTGATAGGTGAGCTAGCACTTTATTCGGGAGGATATCAGACTATTCGTACAGATGTGGGAGACCTGTACGGAAATGTAAAGTTTGACAAAAAGGGCAATGAAAAATTCGGCGCTGTATATGCCCGTCGTCAGGATTACCTTGAATATTACAAGATAGCCAAACAATATTTCCAGGCGGCTATTGACAATAAAGGAACCTCTCAATTAATTACAACAGATGGAAGATCCTACGCAAACAACCCTTTCCAGCGTCATTTCCAGTATTTCCAGGATTTATTGACTAGCCCGGAATCTTTATTTGAAGTTGGAAATATTCAAGGCGGTACTACTGCCACCACCAGCGAATATCCCTATGCGTTTGGTCGTCCATCAGACGGCGGTAGTACAAACGCTGCCCCTGCCAAATCATTCTCAGCTATCCGCATTTTCCCAACGGTTTATTATGGCGATTATGAAAATGGCGATAAAAGAAGGGACGTGAGTGTATGTGTAACAGGAAGCAATGGAGATGGTAACGAAAAGATCATTTCATTTGTTCCCGGAAATAAGATAACCGGCGGTCTGGCAAGCAATAAATGGGATGAGAACCGTATGAGCCCACCTTATTTCGCTGCACAAAGAAGTTCGGGTATAAACTGGCCGGTATTGAGAATGGCTGACGTGATATTAATGCTGGCTGAAGTGAAGGCTGAACTGGGAGAAAGCGGTGATGCGGTAATTCTTTTAAACCAGGTGCGTCAAAGAGCATTTGGCAATGCCACGCACAACTATGGTGCATTAGCTGGTGATCCATTGAAAGATGCAATAGCCCAGGAACGCAAACTGGAATTACTGGGAGAAGGAACCCGTCGCTGGGACCTGATACGCTCAGGAAAATTCTCTGAGAGGGCAATGGCCTTGCGCACTGAGATGGCCACCATGATCAACAATCTCAAGAACCAGGGATATCACACTTTTGCCAATGGCAATACCATATCTAAATATATCTGGACGAAGAAGGTTAACCTTGCCAATCCATTAACCTATGATGTATCAGATTCAACCAACCCGGCCCTTTATCCCGGATGGAGAGGTCAATTCAATTACATCACCATAGACGCGATAAAGAGCAAAGTGGTAGGAACAGATCATAATATCGCGATCAAAGGATTATTCAACTATATAGATCCGGCAGGTCCAGAAGCTACTGCCCTCCAGGCTGCAGGATATGCCAAAATCAATTGGGGAGCTGATATTGTTACATACGCTACCAGCTATGACAGAAATACGCTTTCCGGATATACCTCAGCTGGTGACCCGCCCAGGTATTACTGGCCAATTCCTTTTGAAACGATCAGTAAATCCAAGGGCAAGATTAAAAACGGCTATGGGTTGGCCCAGCAGTAAATAAAAAACATATATACTTTATAATGCAAACTGCCCTGATAAATAAGGGCAGTTTGGTTTTACCGCCAGTAGTATTTGCTTGCTTATTTTTATCGCTTTGATTTTTCCTTCAGCATCTTGATAAAATAACCCCCTACCACACTCCTTGCCTGGAAACCAACCTGGTTGCCATTTGTGGTTTCATGCCAGTCGCTCAGTGGAACGCGCGTATTTGTTTCCGTGGCATATTTATATACAGGTTGCAAGAGGGCTGAGAATTCCTGTTGATTATCTGTCAGGCATGAGGTCCAGATTATCCAGTCGGATTTTGTGTAAGTTCGCCGGCTGTCCAATGGCAAGCCATAAAGCTTTTGTTTGGTCAGGTAATAATTCACTTCCTTGGTATAAACTTCTTTGGGGAAAAGACCAAAGCCCAACAGTTTATCCCAAACGAGATTATATTTCTGACTCCATGAAGTATCATTTTTGTCGAAAGTAAGCGCATAATGATTCCCTGCATTCGCCATTTGCATCCAGCGTGGAACCATCGCTTCAGCACTATCCCGAAACATTTTTGCCTCTTTTTTATAACCAAGTTTTTCTGCTAATTGCCCATATCCGGCAATACCCATGATGGCTTTTACAGAAAGATTGGCATTACGTGCAAGATGCCCGGCAAAATCATCCGTACATAATTGATTGGCGGGATCAAATCCTTCTTTTAGTAAATAATTCGCCCAAGTAGTGAGGGACTGCCAGTGCTTCTTTGCATAATTTGCATTCCCTTCGGCTTTAGCAATGGCTGTCGTCAGGATTATCATGTTACCGCTCTCTTCCACAGGCATGTCTTCTCCATAGGTTTGTCCGTTTGCTATAGGATAAGTACCCAGGTCATGTGCAGCAAATGGTTTTTTAAATTGACCGCTTTCGGAATAATAGAAAATACCATTCAGCATTCCTTTTAGTAGTTCAGGGTTGTATAGAAGAAAAAGTGGCGCAGATGGATACGTTACGTCCACAGTGTTGATTGATCCATTGCTGAAATTTTCTTTAGACAAGAAAAGTATATCGCCCTGTGGGCTTTTAACAAGTTTGTGCGCAGCTATCGATTGACGATAGGCCATTTCACAAAGCTGGGCATATTCTTCTCCCCCTGCTAACAACGCATCCTTGTGCATTTGTTTGTCGAACGCATCACATTTCTGAGAAATTGCCGTGAATTCTTTAGCAGCCTTTCCCAATAACACTTCCATTGATTCTGGGCCATCCAGTTTCCACCAGGGTTTCAGATTCTGAGAAAAGTATTGAATTGAATAGAGATCGTCATAACCTAAAAGAACAGTTTGTGATTTTGAAGAAGTTCCCAGCTCATCAAAACGGAAAACAGTGTTCAGCATAATGTCCCTGTCACGTGGCGCTTCAGCATCGCCGGCTCCAAAAGCCGCGACTTCATCATCCTCAGTGGTTATATATTGTAATACATTTTCAGCCTTGGAAGTTGCCATGTACAGGTATCCCCAATCAATACGCAGGTCGTCACCTTTCTTTTGCAGAACAGGCTGCTCTATGGTACCGGTGCGCATGATGGAAAGCCCATTACTCTCATATTTTTTTGATTCTACCGGTTGTACAGGGGAATTAACAGCAATATTGCTTGAAGCAGCAATACAAACTGCCACTCTGTGATTTTTTCCATCATTGGCTTTCACCTTTGTAGTTATGTAAGAAATCGGACGCGAAAGCAATTGAAGGTCATTCAATAAAAGCGGTGAAAGAAAACCAAGTTCAAGATCAACCCCTCCAGCTGTAAACTGATAGGTTGTTTTAGTAGCAGTAACATTCACTGATTTCTGTGAGGCAATTAATAAGGACTCATCTCTTGGCTTTGGTTCCTGCGACAGACCGAGATCAATCCATTGTCTCCTGCCATTGTTTTGAACATGAAAAGCCAGCACATTTCGACCGTTCAATAGAAGGGATTTATTTTCAATAGGAATATAAATAAACTTATTAACACGACCTTTTACATCAGCGATTTTTTCACCATTCAGGTAAACCTGGACATTGCCGATGTACTGAAGTTTTAAATACGGCTTACTCAAACCAGATGGGTTTAGATCAAACGACCTGCGTATCCAGATATCTTTGCCCTTCCATGCAGTTTTTGCCCTGTCTTCACTACCAAATGAGCCTGCGCCTTTTTGCCAGGACTGGTCATTAAAGTCAGGCTTGATCCAATCTTCCGCTGGCTGTGTTTCTGTATATAAGGCATCAGCTATTTTTTCATCAGAAGCAGGTATTACTGTCTGATACACCAGGCTTTTGGCTCCCATAAACCGGTACTTTTTTCCATCCACCATGATCAGTCCCAAAAGGGGATGATCCATGCCTGTCCAGTGTTTGGTTGGAGCATTTGTCAGGGTGTCAGAAAAAGACCAGATACTGAAATACGGGTCATTCGCAATTAGCGGATACGCAGGTGCTTTGTCAATTTGTGCAGAAGAGGTAAAAGAAGATAGAAGTACTATCCAAAACAGCAATCTTTTCATGGCAGTAAAGAGTTATCGTTTGAAAGTTGTTGAATGTCCGAGAAGTTCTAAGGTATTGATTATCTATGATTCGTAGTCTCTTCAACCAGCGCCTTCATCAAAACAGATGCTTTTCTGTGTTTTAATATGGGAGCAATTTGTCCACTCCAAAAAAGAAGTAAATCCCATTTTTGCTGCTCTATCGCAGCCTTTCGCAAATGAGACATAAATGTTGCCTGCAAAGGAAAAGGCAAAAAGTCTTTTTCCTTCCCAACAAGGTCCCCTGCAAGAGTTGTAGTTATACCGCGGCCCAGCCGTCCTGTGAATGCCCTTGATAACAATGTAGATACTGACGAACCAGCTAATAGCATTTCTCTGTGAACAGGTAAAGCTCCTGATTCTTCAGTAGCTAAAAATGCAGTGCCGATCTGTACCGCGTCAGCACCCAATGTAAAAGCAGCCGCAATGCCCTTTCCATCAGCAATTCCTCCCGCCGCTATAACTGGTGTCTTCAGTTTATCCCTGATCAATTGCAATAATACAAATGTGCCGATGCTAGATTGCTCGGCAGGTGCTAAAAAAGAGGGACGGTGACCACCCGCTTCAAAACCAGACGCTAATACCAGATCCACTCCGGCATTTTCAAGGGCAATCGCTTCATCTAGCGTTGTAGCTCCGCCCGCAGTTACAATACCAAGTCTTCTACATTGCTCCAATACATCGGGAGAAGGTATTCCAAACACAAAACTGAATACCTTCGGACGAATGTCTAGTATCACCTGCAGCTGATTCTCAAATCTTGATTTAAACGGCGCAGGTTTTTCAGGCAATGGAATTCCAGCCTGGTCAAAATAAGGTTTAAATAATTTCTTTGTCTCCTCGTATTGTTCATCAGTAACTGTACCGCCTGGCACATCATTGTCTGAAACCCACAAATTGATATTATATGGTTTGCTGGTGAGCGCTTTTAGTTTATCATTTACGTCAACAATTTCCTGTGGACTCAATGTATATGCGCCATACCCACCAATACCCCCTGAATTTGACACGGAGGCTGTGAGTTCAACAGTTGAAAAATTACCTCCAAAAGGTCCCTGCATGATCGGATATTCAATCCCCAATAATTCCGTCACTTTAGTGTTGTACCACATGGTTATTATTATTAGTTATTTATATTGGTCATTATTTTTTTTGACGATAACCCACTACAAAATTGCACCAGCAAGGCTTTTTGACCTTCGTAATAATTAATTCAATTTGACCGTCCATTTTGCTGCCAATGCATCATCTACAGCGTTGGCCTCCTGCTAGCTACCCGCTTATCTATAAGCCATCTACTCACCATTCTCTGTATATCCTCGGTGTATTTTCCGTTCATCTTCCGTGAATCTTTCGTTCAAAACGGAAGATATACCGAAAATTTACGGAGAATATACGAAATTTATAGGGAGTATAGTGAGTAGATAAGCAGCACTTAACCTTTAGATACATTTATGGCAAGAATAAAAAACAATCCTGGTTAAGGGCGCTTCCGGTAAAATTGCCGGAGATATCGTTTTTAAAACCTGTTTCGATAAGGCTGTTATTTCCTAAGTACCCGATATGACTAAACGAGTACTAAGTGTGAAACAGATTTTGTGCAACAGTAGATTGGTTGAGGCTAATGCCTACCCCAGCTGGTTTTATGAATCAGAAGAAAAGAAATAAAAGCACAAATCCGGTTGAAATAACCTCAGCATAAATCATTGTATCATGCTTTGGTAAAAGAGTACCTGGATAAGAGTAAGGGTAGCAGTGAAGAATTTGAAAAATTTATTGCAACGCTTGAATGATTTCAAAGTCTTTGGAAAGAATGATGGATAAAAGTTAATGCAACGATTACATATTCAGGGTTGTCACCATTAAACAAACCACGGATATGCACAAAAATCTGGTCTTCTTATTCATTCTGTCTATTTCAGCGCTGAATTGCCGCAAAGACCACGGGGTACACCCGCACATTATAACAGAACCGAATTGGGACCGATATGTGGTAGATAAAATCTATGACTATAATAACCGCCTGATTGCAAATTACACCTATAGTCCTGATATTAAACTGCTCCGTGTTGATTATACTGATCCAGTAAACAACACGAATTCCTCTTATGAATTTACTTATGAAAATACCTTTGTAAAAAGCATCCAGGTTGTTTCCAATAATTACCCTCTGTCAAATTATCAAATTCGAATATTTTATAACTTCCAAGGCAGGATTATAAGAGACGAATCCTGGAAAAATGGAACCCGGGTTGGCTATTCTAATTATGAATATGATGGCAATAAAAGGATCTCGAATTTGAAACGCGACAATGGAGATAGGAATTATTTTTTGTCGTACGATGGAGAAGCCAATATCAAACAGGCTAAAATTAATCTTCAGGACCCTTATAGCGGGGCAACAAGTACTCAGTACAGGGATTTCAAATATGATACCCACCAAAAACCGGATTTTGGATTGGCATATGTTTTCCAGGTTGAACCCTTACCTCAATTCGGAACAGAAGCCCCGCTTGAAAAGAATATTTCAGCGCACAATATGACAGAATATTCGGGAAGCGGTACTCAATGGATCTATACCTACAATGACCATAATCTGCCTGCTACCATAGAAACAAAATGGAAGGGTATTAACACTGTTCAGCCAATGCTGCTAAGATTAGAGTATAAAAAAGTTCAGTGATCTGCCTTCTGGATTAACTCCCAATAACCAGATCAATAAAGCAGTCGAAGCCAGGGAAGTTAATAAATGCTATCTTGCCTGACACTTCCCATTTTTTACATAGCTATTGACTGCTCATGGAAGCTACAAACATTAACGGTTTGGTAGACCATCTTTTCCGGCATGAAACAGGAAAGCTCATTTCTGTATTAACCAGAATTTTTGGTCCTCACAATATTGATCTGGCAGAAGATGTTGTCCAGGACACTTTGCTTGAGGCAATCAAAGTCTGGAACTTTAAAGGTGTGCCTGAACACCCTGTTCCCTGGTTGTACAGGGTGGCGAAAAATAAAGCGTTGAATATCATAAACAGGGAGAAATATAAAAGGGAATATGCAACGCAGGCAGCACATTTTTTAAAATCGGAGTGGACTGCCAACGCAGCTCTTGAAAATTTATTTTCGGAATCTGAGATAAGAGATGATCAGTTAAGAATGATGTTCACCTGCTGTCACCCGTCCATTTCGGAAGATTCCCAAATTGCTCTTACATTGAAAACCCTTTGCGGGTTTAGCTTATCTGAGATCGCCAAAGCGTTTCTTACAAGTGAAGAAAACATAAACAAGCGCCTGGTAAGAGCGAGGCAAAAGATAAGGGATGATCAGATTTTATTTGATTTTCCAAAGGCAGAACATCTTACTGAACGACTTGACGCCGTCTTGCAAACAATTTACCTTCTCTTTAATGAAGGGTACAATGCTTCCAAAGGCAATGATCTCATCCGATATGAACTTTGTGCAGAAGCCATTCGACTGGCCGAGATCATCTCAGAAAGCCCCTCCATAAAAGATAAATCAAAAGTATATGCATGCCTGGCATTAATGTACCTGAATGGCTCCCGTTTTAATGCAAGAC
>JAJKIP010000097.1 GCA_021154405.1 Segetibacter sp.
GAGCTGGGTATATTACGCCAGGTGGTAGAACAGGCCGGCGGCCCATCTTCCCGTATAGAAATCATCACTACAGCATCCATGATCCCGTATGAAGTAGGGGAGAACTACCTGAATGCATTTGGAAAGGTTGGCTGCACCAATGTGGACCTAATGCATATCCGCAATCGCCGTGATGCTACCAATTCTGCTTACCTCCAGCGTATTCAGCGGTGTGATGGTGTTATGTTCAGCGGGGGTAATCAGTTACGTTTAGGTTCCATATTTGGTGGAACAGAATTACTCCGCATTATGCTGCAGCGATATGAATCAGAAAAATTCACGATAGCCGGTACAAGCGCCGGAGCTATGGCCATGAGCAATACAATGATCTATGAGGGCAACGCCATGCGAGCGCACCTGAAAGGCGAAGTAAAGATCACAACCGGACTTGGATTTATTGATGACGTGATCATCGATTCGCATTTTGAAAAACGTGGTCGTTTTGGTCGCCTGGCACAGGGTGTTGCTTCCAATCCTCAATGCATTGGTATCGGCCTGGGAGAAGATACCGGGATGTTGATAACTGAAGGAGGGAATAAATGGGAAGCAATTGGCAGCGGGCTGGTAGTGATCATTGATGGATATGATATCAGGCATTGCAATATTGCCGATATACCAGATGGCAATCCCATCAGCATTGAAAATCTGAAAGTTCATTTTTGCGAAAAAGGAAATGGCTTCCTTCTCAGGGAACGCCAGTTTCTGCCGGAGGCCAGGGAAGGCGCTGTGATCCGCAAACAGGTGGATGTGGAGTAATCCATTCAAATAAGTATTGGCTGGTTTCATTGAAGATTGCCGGCATTCCGTTGAAAATTTAAGGAACAGGCTGACCAGGTGCCCTGCCAGGGGTAACTTTATATGGCTATATGACCTGGCCCTTTCATAACCGTCCGCAAGCCAATTACTGGTTAAAAGTTTTTGGTTTTTATGCTTTATTTGAAGCCTGCATTCAGCTATTATATAATTACCTCCTTAATGAATATGGCAAAAGGCCCATCAGCAATCTTGAGTTTCATGGTATCATGTGGCTCTTTCAATGTATTCTCATCTGGCCAATCTGGTGGGTAGCCTGGTCTGTATATAAAAAAAAGGTGGTAATCCAGGTTGCCGTTAACGTCGCCTTCTTTGTTGTTTATAGTATCTTCTGGTTTGGACCTGTTCAGGATATTATTCAATTTCTCCACCAGGGATTGCAGCAGGTTACTCGCAATCCTTCTCAACGTATAGTAACTCCTGTAGATGCGGCAGCCGACCTGCTTCCTTATCAATTGCTCAAGCATACATTTCGGCTGTCATGGTTTTTCCTGGCGAATTACCTGTACCACTACAGGCGGGAAGAACAGCAGCGCATGGAACTGGCCGTTGCGAACAAGGACCTTCAGCTGAAATTGCTGAAATGGCATTTGAACCCTGGATTTTATTTCAAAACAATTGACCATTTACGGGAATTATCTTTCCAAAGCCCTGCCAGCTGCTCCCGGCCGATTTTGCAACTGGCAAAAGTGATGGAATATGTGATCTATGAAGCGAAGGAAAAAATGATTGATGTATCAAGGGAAATTCATTTCCTGGATGGCTATGTACAATTGATCAATCAGCAACCAGGCCATACTGCCCATTTCACTTTGAGATCTGAGGGCTCAACTGATCGATTAAAAGTTCCGCCATTGCTACTGGCTGGTTTTATTGACAGGATTGCCGCGGAAAATTATTCTGAATATTCCACCTATGATATGCAACTCCAGTTCTCAGGGAATAATATGGCTTTTATCATTCAGGGTGACCTTAACAGGAATGATCATCCTTTCTTTGGACAAGGTAATGAAGATGTATTGTATCGTCGCTTTAGAGAATTTTATGAAGACCGGTTTACCTATCGCCTTTCTTCGAATAAAAAATATTTTGAACTCAATGTAAGGTTAAGTGAAGAAGCATGAACATATGTCAGTTATGCATCAGTACCGTAAGCGTTTCCACATTGAACGCTTCTGGATACTGGCATTTGGCGTTTATGCTATGGCTGAAATATTGTATTGGGTGCTTAATTATGTGAACTGGTATAGCAGATGCACCGACTGTGCGCAACCGGTAATTTATTATATATACCAGGCACTGCTAAACCTTGTGCTCACAGGATTGGTCTGGTATGCATTGAATAGTTTTTACCGGAAGAACAGGTTAGTAGTCATCGGACTGAATATTGCGGTCTTCCTTCTTCATTATACAATCTGGATATGGCTGAATTATGTGGTCCAAAAATTTGGCCCGGAATGGTTAATGCGAAATGCGGCTTTTCACAGCACTATCAAAGAACTGATCTATTTTTCCTGGTTTGATATTGGAAAATATGTTTTGAAGGTGACAGCTTTCTATGCCATGAAATTCTATTATGATTATAGAAACAGTGAAAAGCAGCGCATAGAACTGGCGATGATCAATAAAGACCTTCAGCTTAACCTGTTGAAACAGCAGCTCAGTCCCCATTTTTATTTTAATACACTGAACAACCTTTATGGATTGGCCCGGAGCAATAATGCGAAACTGCCCAGGGCATTGCAACAGCTGTCCAATATCATGCATTATGTAATTGTGGAATGTAACCAGCAACGGGTAGGACTTCAGAAAGAGATTGATTTTTTACAAAGCTATATTGCATTGGAAAAACTGCGGTATGAAGAGGATACAGTGATCGATATGCAGGTGGAAGGAAGGGCTAACGGACAAACCATTCTTCCGCTCATGCTGATCCAGTTCGTGGAGAATGCCTTCAAGCACGGGATGAAAGAAAAATCTGAACAAAACTGGATGAGGGTGAAACTGAAAATAAGGGACAGCAATCTCAGCTTCTCGGTAAACAATAGCTATTATTCTCCACTATCAGCGGAAGGCATTGGAATTACCAGTGTGCGGCACCATCTAAATTTGCAGTACGAAGGAAAATATGATATGGAGATGCAGCGGGAAGATGGGATGTTTTCAGTGAAACTACAACTTGATTTAACCTGAAATAATTGCAACCATGAAACCTATTGCCTGTGCCATTATTGATGACGAACCCATTGCCAGGGATATAGTGGCAGAGTTTATCAGCCAGGATGATCGCCTGCAGCTGGCAGGCAGTTATAAAAATGCCAAAGAAGCAATAAAGGGGATGAACCTGACGCCGCTGGAATTACTTTTCCTGCATATTAATATGCCTGGCCTGTCGGGTTTTCAATTATTGAAAGCGATGCCTAATCCACCCGCGGTTATATTTACTACTGCATACCGGGAGCATGCACTTGAAGGTTTTGATGCCCATGCCATTGATTATCTGCTGAAACCTGTTGCCATTGAGCGATTTCTGCTGGCAGTAAACAAGGCCTGGAAATTTTTACGGCCGGCCCAGATAGCATCCGAGAATAAGATAATTGCTGACCAGGAAGAAACCGGAGATGATTTCTTCTTCGTGAAAGCGGAAGGAGGACTTGTGAAAATATTTCTGAATGATATATTATTTGTTGAAGCATTAAAGGAGTATGTAAAGATTGTGATGGCTGATAAGGCGGTTATTACCTACCATACGCTCTCGGGTCTCGAACAAAAATTACCAAAAGGTAAATTCTATCGTATTCACCGGTCCTATATTGTTAGCATAAAGCGATTTCCAGCATTGAAGGATATAGCGTGAAGATCGATAAATATGAGCTGCCTGTCAGCCGCAATGAGCGGGATGCATTTGTTGAGATAGTAGCCAGCGGAAAGATAATTTCAAAGTGATTATTATGGCCCTGATACTTCGTTGAAATCTTTTGCAGTTATGTTGAATTCGAAGTGAAAGATTATTATTCTATAGAAAGAAACTCCCCATTCATTGAATTGTCCCCTGTTATTCTGCACGGTTATATAGTTTCAGCCATCATCAAAACAAGTACTATGAAACATTTAATCGTGCTAACTATGTTATTTTCTCTTTTCATGACTATCCCATCCTGTAAAAAAGGTGATGCCGGTCCTGCCGGCCCTGCAGGTGCACAGGGTCCTGCCGGACCACAGGGGCCAACAGGGATTGCAGGCAATGCTAATGTTACCCAGTACACCTATGCCGGTAATGATTTTTCCAGTAATCCTTCTTTAACTCTTCAACTGACTACAACTGCGGACACAATGAGCCGGAGTGTATTATACGTATACCTGGTAAGGGCATCCGGCGGGCTTGTATATCCCATACCTGGGTTCGCCTATGGCGGGCTTAGTGATTACCGCACCTACTGGAGCTTTGCCTCCAAAGCAAATATTTTTATTAATAAAGTTTCCGGAGCTGGCGAAGATTATGCGAGCATTAGAGTGATACGCATATATGCCAGTAATGTTATGACTGGTGGCAAATTGCTGGAACCTCAGTCTGAAATTGATTTCAGCGACTATTACGCAGTTTGCAACTATTATCATCTTCCATATTAAGATGGCAAAACCAATATGGATTAGGAATTCCACAAGTGGCCTCCGGAAGGAGGCCACTTTATTGGCTATTGTCCTTTAAAACAATTTTCTGTTCGTTGAAGAAAATCATCAATTCGTTTAAATCAACATAAACCAGACTCTTTTTATTGAACAATTATTCCCTTTTGTTGAATAGTCTGAAAGATCTTTTTATTCCTTTCTAGTTTCATTAGCAAATAACCCGTATGGAACAAAGCCCCCTGAAAATCTTCTTTATTGCATTTCTCCTGGTGATTGGCCTGTTTTCCTGTAAGAAAGAAAATTCCCACCAAAAGGAACCTTTATTAAGTAAGGTAATGTATAATGGGCTGAACGCTTACAGGCTCTACTATTCGGATAAAAACCTTTGGACGAAATGGGAACTATTCAAAACTGATGCGGTAGACAACAGTCTTGCTAGTTATATCACTATGGAGTATAACGACAAAGATCAATTAACAAAGGTCTCCACTTTCACCATGCCAGGCGATGTGCCCAACACGCGTTTGTTTTTTGAATATGATAATTCGGACAGGCAAACCGGCTATACCCTGTATGACCTGCAGGGAGCTAATCCCTCCAAGCCGTTTCTGAAAGGCGCATTTGTATATAATCAGCAAAATTTGCTGGGCACAGCTACAATAAAAAAAGATAATGGAGATCTGTATGCCTACTATTCGCTAAGCTATTATCCAAATGGTTTTTTAAAGGAAAGGGACGAGTACGATGAAACAGTTACCCATCAGTTAAGACTAACCGGGAAAACGATTTATTCAGTTCCTATCGACAATAGTATTAAAGGGTGGGAAAAAATGACGGTGTTACCACTTGACGGAGATGAATTGACCAGAAAGCCACGTTATGAAACAGTTCAGCGCTATGTCTACAATAATGGAGTACTTATGAAGAATACAAAGGAAAGTACATCCGCCAGAGAAAATAATTCAGATGGGACGCTTAAGCGATTAACCTCAACCACTCAATTCATTACTCCTGTTTCACCAGATAACGTAAATATTTTTGAATTTGAATATATACAGCAATAGCAGTGAAAAGCTTCCGTTAACGGCTACCCATCCTAAATAATAAACGATGAAAACATTCTTCTTTTTGGCGACCATTGTGTTCCTGTTATTTGCCTGCGCCAAGGATAAAGGCAACAGCAATAATAAACAGAAATACCTAAGTAAAGTATTCAGGAACGGGCTTCTGGAAACGGAGATATTCTATACATCGGACAAAAAGCCTATCCGCCGAAATTTTTATGGAACAGGTACCGGAACCAGTGTATTATCAAGTTTCCGCATTTATGAATACAATAATGAAAATTTATTGGAATCGATGACAGAATTTTCCAAGAATAATACTTTCATAAATAAGTATAGAATTCAGTACGGCGCAAACAAAAAGCCGGCCCGCATGGATGATCTCAAAAATGACAATACAACTCAGTTCTATCATCTTTTTGAATATGATGCCCAGGGTGACCTGGTTAAAGCCAACATCTGGAACGATATTACCAATAAACAAACTGTTGCGATCACCTATTCCTGGTCCCAGCATAAACTGACCAAATTGATCCGCATTTATTATAATAATCCGCCTTCAATGCTGGATAGCAGCACCTATTCATTCAGCAGGGATTTGCCATCTCATTGGAATTATTTTGAGGGGTTTGTTTTTGCGTCCCTCCCAAATGGCGACAGAACATTTATGGATATGGCACTGGACAGCTCTTTCTATTATTATGTGGATGCCCCGCCAAGCACTTCAAAGGCAACCTATTCTCAAAAGCAATATGACGCAAATGGATATTTAAGCAAACAGCATTTTAGCTACATATATACATCGTTTTATAATCCACCTCCGGAAAATTATGACAGGACCTATGAATACATCGAATAAAAATCCTGTAACGTTAAACCTTTTTACGTCTTTCAACCTTGCCAATATAGCATTTGAGTAACAGGGCGCTTAGGAAATCTTTACCAGATAATAATTCTTCTTTCCCTTTTGTACAAGTATATACTGATTATGGAGTAATAGCGAATCATCGATCTTCATTTGCACATCTTCCACTTTTTTTCGGTTGATGCTTACGCCACCGCCCTGAACTGTTTTTCTTGCTTCGCCTTTGCTGGGAAAAATTGTTGTTTCAGCCAGGAAAGAGATCACATCAACCTTAGCATTGATTTTATCTTTTGAATAATCTGATTTGACAACACCTTCCATTCCTTCCAGGTCTTCAATGCTCAGGCTGTCAGCAGATGCATTTTGGCTGGAGAAAAGTTTGCTGGTTGTTTCTATCGCTTTGTCCAATTCATTCTGGCCATGCACAAAACGCGTGACCTCCTCAGCCAGCCTTTTTTGAATGATCCTTTTTCCCGGATCCTGGTTGTGCTCATTTACGACAGCTGTGATTTCCTGCATGGAAAGAAAAGTAAAAATTTTGATCCACTTTAATGCATCCTCATCGGAGGAATTAAGCCAGAATTGATAAAACTGGTAAGGAGAAGTTTTTTGTGGGTCCAGCCAAACATTTCCTTTTTCCGTTTTTCCGAATTTGCCTCCATCAGCTTTAGTAATAAGAGGACATGTAAATGCAAATGCTTCACCGCCGGCTTTTCTTCTGATGAGTTCTGTACCCGTTACAATATTTCCCCATTGATCACTGCCACCCATTTGCAGCTTGCATTTTTTGTTTTCATACAACCAGTAAAAATCATACCCCTGCACCAGCTGATAAGTAAATTCAGTAAAGCTCATGCCTGTCTCACTTTCCAGTCTTTTTTTCACACTGTCTTTGCTCATCATATAGTTGACCGTAATATGCTTGCCCACATCACGTATAAAATGAAGAAAACTGATGTCTTTGAACCAGTCGTAATTATTGACCATTTCCGCACTGTTTGGTTTGGAAGGGTCAAAATCCAGGAATTGCATCAATTGTTTTTTTACGCCTTCCTGATTGTGCCGCAGAACTTCCTCACTTAACAGATTGCGCTCTTCACTTTTTCCACTGGGATCACCCACCATGCCGGTGGCACCTCCTACCAGGGCAAAGGGTTTATGCCCTGCTTTTTGAAGATGCACCAGTAATAGAATTGGAACCAGGCTGCCGATGTGAAGGCTGTCAGCCGTGGGGTCAAAACCTATGTAAGCGTGGGTCATTTCCTTCTTCAGTTGATCCTCCGTACCTGGCATCATGTCCTGGATCATACCTCTCCAGCGTAGTTCTTCTATGAGATTCATTGTGTTATGTCAATAATTTGTAACAAAAGTAAGGCAGTTCCGCAAATGGCCCTTTAAATGCAATATTTTTCTAACTTCTTCGTTTTCAATGACTAGGTTTTTTACTTAGTAAGACTATGATTTTACAGGGCTGTGGATTACTTTTACAGGCAGCCGAAGCCCTACTAATGCTGTCTATTTGATTGCTTATAAGAAAACTATCCGAATGAGATCCTCCAAAATACTGCTCACCCTATTTGCTATTCTACAACTTGGTGCTGTTGAGGCACAATTCCGTAAATATTCAAATGAATTTCTAAATATAGGAGCAGGTGCTCGTGGCCTGGCAATGGGTAGTGCGCAGGTAGCTTCCGTGAATGACGGAACCGCGGGTTACTGGAATCCGGCTGGTTTATTAGGCGTAAAAGATAACCCACAGGTTAACTTCATGCATGCTGAATATTTTGCAGGGATTGGAAAATATGATTTTGCGAGTATTGCTTTTCCTTCTTCTAATAATAAAAGGACCTTCGCGGTAACCGGCCTTCGCTTTGCTGTGGATGATATCATGAACACGCTATTCCTGGTGGAACCAGATGGTTCTATCAATTACAATAATATTCAATCCTTTTCTTCTGCCGATTATGCCTTTTTGCTTTCGTTTGCCCAAAAACTGGAAGAGACTTCAAAAAAGAGTATTCAGTTTGGCGTTAATGCAAAGGTGATTCACCGAAACGTGGGAAAATTTGCAAAAGCATGGGGTTTTGGATTTGATGCCGGTGTGCAGTTCTCGCATAAACAATGGAAATTTGGAATTAATGCCAGGGATGTTACTACAACATTTAATTCCTGGTCATTCAATTTCACAGAAAGAGAAAAAGAGGCTTTATATCTGACAAATAACGAGATACCGGTCAAATCAACGGAAATGACTTCGCCCCGTCTGGTTCTGGGTGTTGCAAGAGACTTTCATATCAGCGGCAAGACCTCAATCCTGGCAGAAGCAAACGTTGATCTTACCTTTGATGGCAAGCGCAATACTATTATAAGCTCATCCCAGGTGAGTGCAGATCCAAAACTTGGTGTTGAAGCAAACTTCAATAATGTTTTTTTCCTTAGGGCTGGTATCAATAATTTTCAGCGAGCCCTGGCTGATGGTGATACCCTAAACCAGAAAAAAGTGTGGATATATCAACCCAGTGCAGGTGCAGGGTTCAAGATCCAGAATGTAACGATTGATTACGCCTTTACCAATCTGGCCAATCAATCCAATCCTTTGTTCACGCACGTATTTTCACTCAGACTGGACATGGTCTCTGACAAAAATGCTAAAAAGAAGACCACAACCAAAAAGAAAAAATAATCCGTACTACCCAAAAAAACTGCTTCATGAAACGAATTCTACTTTTATTGATATTGCTGTGGTCCCTGAGTGCAGGGGCTCAGTTGTTCAATAATGAATGGATTGATTATAATAAAACCTATTATAAATTCAAGGTTGGCGCCACTGGCGCATACCATATCCGCCAGGCAACCCTCGCATCGCTTGGCTTGGGAGGTGTTAATGCGGATCATTTTCAATTATGGAGGAATGGGCAGCAGATTGCGTTGTATACAACAATCCAAAATGCTCCACTTGGTCCTTCTGATTATATTGAATTTTATGGCGAAAGAAATGATGGTAAACCGGATGGCCCTTTATACAGGGAACCTGATTGGCAGTTAAGTGACAAGCTGAGCCTGCAGACAGATACTGCGGCCTTCTTTCTTACAGTGAATACTAATGGAGGAAACTTGCGGATTAATTCAGCACCAAATAACCTGGCGGGCAATACGCTTTCACCCGAGCCTTATTTTTTACACACAACAGGCGAATATTACAGAAGCAAGGTTCATCCAGGCCGTGCGGAGCTCGTAGGGGATTCTTATACTTATTCGGCTTCATACGACATGGGTGAATGCATGTCAACATTAGATGTGCCAAACGGAGGCAGCTGGTATTTTGCTCCCGGTCAATTGTTTTCCTATTCGGGGGCAGGAGCTCCGAATCCGATTGTTAAAGTAAATGCTGTCGGCAATGCCGTCAATGCCCGTTATATTGAGGTTTTAATAAACAGTGATTCCTTAACCGCCTTTGATCTTAACTATTTTGATTATGTCAGATTTCAGACGCCGATAACGGTTGCACAGATCGCTGGTGGATCTGTTTCTGTGGAATTAAAGGTCAAAACCCAGACTGCCACAGTAGACAGGGTCGTAATTAACCAGTGCGAATTAACCTATGCTCGCACATTCAATTTCGGAGGGGCTACCAGCTTCAATTTTCAATTACCAGCCAGTGCGGCAGGAAATTACCTGGAAATAACCAATTTTAGTTTCTCAGGCGGGGTTCCGGTTTTAGTTGACCTCACAAATAACAAACGGTATCTTGTGGATGCAAGTAATCCGGCCTTATTGAAGGTAGTTTTGGAGCCTTCAGCAGTTGATCGAAAGCTGGTTATGATGAGCACTGGCAACTTTTATGAATCTCCATCTTTTGAGGTGCGTAATTTTATTAACTATGGCCTTGCCGCTAACCAGGGCGATTTTTTGATCATCACCAGTTCTGTGCTTACCAACGCTACCCCAGGAGGTGATCCTGTTGAAGAATACAGGCAATACCGTAGTTCGGCTACCGGGGGAAATTTTACTGCCAGGGTATATCTGATTGATCAATTAATAGATCAGTTTGGTTATGGGATCAAGATGCATCCACTTTCCATCAGGAATTTCCTGCGTTGGGCTCGTAGAAACTATTCACTTCCATTAAAAGATGTATTGCTTGTTGGGAAAGGGGTGGTTTATGCAACATTCAGGCTTAATGAATCAAACGCTGATATGTCCAAATTATGCCTGGTACCAACTTTTGGAAATCCTGCATCTGACATATTATTGAGTGCAGAAGGCAATAGTTCTATTCCTCTTACACCAATTGGCCGACTGTCCGTCATCAATAAAGCGGAGATCTCAGCTTATCTGAGCAAATTGAAACAGTATGAGCAGGTCCAGCAGGCTGCACCTACTCCAGGAATTGCCGATATGGCCTGGAAAAAGAATATAGTGCATGTAACAGGGGCCAGTGATGACATAACTACTTCAATTCTCGTTGCTGCCAATGAAGGCTTTAAAAGAATTATAGAAGATTCCCTGTATGGAGGAAAGGTTTATTCCTTTACGAAAAGCAGCTCCGAAGCGGTCCAGCAATTAGGCAGTACGCAGCTTGCCGGTCTGTTTAATCAGGGTATTGGCATGCTCGAATATTTCGGGCACTCATCCGCATCAACACTTGAGTTTAATCTTGATAATCCCCAGAATTATGACAACCCTGGAAAGTATCCAATATTTGTTGTAATGGGATGTAATGCCGGAGGGTTTTATGGATTCAGCACTGCCCGCTTTTTCACAAAGGAAACGATATCCGAAAGATATGTTCTTGCCCCTGACAGAGGCTCTGTTGCCTTTTTGGCGAGTACCCACCTTGGGATAGTCCATTACCTTGATATATATGCAACCCGGTTTTATCAGTCTATCGCTTACCGGAATTATGGAGGCACACTGGGAGCTATGATGGAAGATGCCATCAGGCGAACTTTTGCCAGTACTACTGAAAATGATTTTTATGCCCGTTTCCAGTGCGAAGAATTTACCCTGCATGGTGACCCGGCAGTCAGGCCTTATGCTTATCAGAAACCGGATTTTGCCATTGAAGATCAACTTGTAAAAGTCAGCCCCAGCTTTATATCAATTGCCGAAAAGACTTTCCAGGTCAAGGTTGGATTTAATAACCTTGGAATGGTGCCTTCAAATAAGACCATAGTAGTAGAATTTAAACGAACTTTTCCCGATAATACTTTTGATATAATTCGAGATACAATTCCGGCTACACGGTTTTCAGATTCAATAACCTATAATATTCCCATTTTTGGTTCAAAAGACAAAGGGCTGAATAAGCTTACTATCAAAATTGATGCTGACAATGAAATAGATGAAACGTTTGAAACCAATAATACCATTACCAAGGATGTTTACATTTTTGAGGATGAATTAAGACCGATATATCCCTACACTTTTTCCATTATCAACCAGCAGAACCCAACGCTTTATGCTTCCACAGCAAATGCGTTTGCTGAATCCAGGCAATACCTGATGGAAATGGATACAACAGAGTTTTTCAATTCTCCTTTAAAAGCTTCCCGGTCCGTAACTTCAGCAGGAGGTATTGTTGAGTTTGCTACCCCAATGACCTTTACTGATAGTACGGTATATTATTGGCGGGTTGCACCCTACGCCAGTTCAGGCGATACAAAGTGGAATACATCCTCATTCCAGTATATAAGTGGGAGTGAAGATGGTTTCGGTCAATCTCATATATTTCAAAATTTTAAAAGCGACTTTAATCATATAAAGCTCGATTCTACAACCCGGCAATATTCTTTTGGAAAAAGTGCCCGAAGTATTTTCGTGAGAAGTGGTGTATTTCCAACTGGATTTAGCCAGGCAGATGGTTTTTCTGTTTCGTTGGATGACGATGCATCTATCGCCAGCGTTTGCGGAACGAATAATATTGTTTTCAATGTCATTGATCCAATTACATTTAAAGCCTGGTACAACGGGCCAGTGAGTGCCAGCCCCGGTCAATATGGAAGTGATCCAATATGTGGAGCTAACCGTTCATGGAATTTCCAGTTCAGCATTGCAGATACTAATAAGAGAAGGAAAATTGTTGAGTTCATGGACCTGATCCCTGATGGTTATTATGTAGTGGTCCGAAATTGCTGGCATGCAACCACGCCGGCTAATGTTTATGTTGATGAATGGAAGAATGACGCAAGCTACCTTGGAGCAGGAAATACGATCTATGACAGGATGTTAGGTCAGGGCTTTGCTGATGTAGATTCATTCAACCGTAACAGGGCATTTGTATTCATTTACCGGAAAAACGGGCAGGCTACCTTTACACCTAAATGGACTTTCAGTGATGGCGTATATGATGCAATAACACTTTCTGCCGCAGTAGAAACTCCGGATACAGCCGGATATATTACCTCACCTGCATATGGTCCTGCGCGTGGCTGGAAACAGCTACACTGGCGCGGAAAAAGCATTGACGCTACAGCAACAGACCTCCCGGCTGTAAGTGTTATAGGTGTAGATTATAATGGAGTTGAAACGCCATTGATAAATGGTATTGATCTTGCTAACCTGGACTATGATATTTCCAGCATAGACGCCAAACAGTATCCCTACATCAAGCTGAAGATGCGAAATGAGGATGCGCTCTATCGAACTCCATGGCAAATGCGCTACTGGATGGTGACGTATAATCCGGTACCGGAAGGTGCGGTTGCTCCCAATCTTTATTTCACAACCCGTGATACAGTAGAAGTAGG
The DNA here is from genome assembly GCA_021154405.1 of Segetibacter sp. Lineage (GTDB taxonomy): Bacteria > Bacteroidota > Bacteroidia > Chitinophagales > Chitinophagaceae > JAJKIP01. Next base: position 13,161 of record JAJKIP010000097.1, read on the forward strand.
TGAACCTTTTAATTTCGGTATTGCCTTTAAAAATATCAGCAGGGTTGATTTTGACAGCATGAAAATCAAAGTGACCATTACCGACAAAGACAATTTTGAGAATAAAATATATGAGGGCAGGAAAAGGCCATTGCTTATCAACGATACGCTAAAATTCAATTTGCCAATTGATACAAGAGGACTTTCTGGCCATAATTCCATATTTGTAAACTTCAACCCCGATTACGATCAGGCCGAGCAATATCTCTTTAATAACTATGCATTCAAGGAACTGTATGTTCGACCAGACAGTCTGCATCCGCTGATGGATGTGACCTTCGATGGCGTGCACATCCTCAATAAGGATATTGTTGCATCCAAACCGGAAATTGTCATCAAACTAAAAGATGAAGCAAAATATATGCTTCTGGATGATCCGAGCCTCGTAACGATTGAGGTGAAATTCCCTGGAGGTACATCCCGCAAGTTCACGTATGCCAGTGGCAGTGATACCCTGCAATTCATTCCTGCTTCACAAAGCAGTAACAATACTGCCAGCATCAATTTCAACCCTTATTTCTTAAAGGATGGGGATTATGAGTTGATCGTTAGTGGTCAGGACCGCAGTGGTAACAGTGCCGGAGTGGTGGGCTACCGCGTCAATTTCCGCGTGATCAACAAGCCGATGATCTCAAATATGTTGAACTATCCGAACCCGTTCACTACTTCAACGGCGTTTGTCTTTACGCTTACGGGTAGCCAGGTTCCGCAAAATCTGCGGATCCAGATCCTGACTATTACGGGTAAGGTGGTTAGAGAGATCACCAAAGATGAATTAGGCCCGATCCATATAGGTAGAAATATCACCGAATTCAAATGGGATGGTACCGATCAGTATGGTCAGAAACTGGCCAATGGTATTTATCTCTATCGTGTGATCACCAACCTCAATGGCAAGTCGCTGGATAAATACAAATCCACAGATATTACCAACCCTGATAATACCGACAAGTTCTTTAATAATGGATATGGTAAAATGTACCTGATGAGATAGTGATCAAATAATAAATGAAATAACTATTATAAATGCCAAGGTCTCGCTTCATGCGAGACCCTGGCATTTAAGGGGTTACTTCAGGAATTTTTTCCAGCCTAATTTTAGCAGCGCCTTCTTTCCGGAATTCTTTGCAAATTCCTTTACATGGGTAACGAGTTTTTTAATCAGTGGCTCTTTGGGACGTGGCTTGAACATCGTGTCATGAAAAGAAACGTTGTCAGTAACGGGAATAAAATAATACTGGTAACATGATTTGCGGGTAACGCCCTCTGGAACTGATATCTTGCTATAGCCATGATAAGAGATCTCGGAACATTCAAAAATTACGCATCGGTTAAAAACTGGTGCTATGCTCTGAATACAATTTTTGACATCCCTGTCCCATAGTTCCAAATGGCCACCCCAGTCATTTTCCCATTGTTTATTAAAAAAGAGAATGAAATTAAGTTTCCGGAACATTTTCTTTATGGGATGCAGGTTATAATCAATATGAATATCCAGGAAACTGCCATTGGCACCCTGATGCAATCCATACCCCAACCTGTCTTCAATGGTTGATAAAGCATTGATGCCGGTGACCTTTTCCAGCCATTGTATAAATTCTGGTGATCCCAGTGCCACATGCAATTGCTGGAATGATGCATCCAGTTTTTCCAGATCTGAATGTTCTGCTTTTTTTTCGTTTATCCCTTTATAATGAGTATTCATCTCCTTCATTGAAGGGAAATTTCCAAAGATGGCATCAGCTACTGATGGTTGAAGGAGATTATCGATCACCAAATGGCGCACAGGTTTATTGGAACTGAATTGGGAATGAAGCTGGGTAGAATAATCCTCGTCAAATATTTCCGGTCTGAAAACTTCGTTTGCTGTCATTGAAGGTTAGTTTTTCCATAATTGCCTGTACCATGGGAGCGGATAAAATATAAATGTAAGGAACAACAGTCAAAAACCAGCGATTGTGCCAGTCGTCACATGTCAATATCACTGTCAACCACGTGATCAGGATTGCTGAAATACAATAAAGCGGTAGGTACCTGTTTTTTCTTATCCATTTTCGGATCGAAAGAAGTACAAGGACATATAATGGAAAGAAATAGAGATACAGGTATAAGTTATGTCCCTTGCTATAATAAGAGCGGGTTATACCAAAAAAAGCCTTTGTTCTCCACCAGGCAAGCCTTGCAAACTGTCCTCCGTTATGCGTAATATAATATAACAGGCCATAAACGGAATTGGGATTATCTGCAACCTGTATATCCCTGTATTGGGTGAGTGTAGGCACCCCGCAAATGATACGCTCATCTCTATAGGGAAGCATAAAATCCAGTTCCCCACCGCTGCCAAGGGCAATATTTAAGACAAACAGGAATAACAGGGTACCGGCACCTGTGATGCCCAGTTTGACAATGGTAGAAAGGGCTCGTGCATATTTAAAGAACAGGTAAAGGAAGGAGCCTGGAACAAACAACAGGCCGGTTGGCCGTGTAAGGCAAATTAGTACCAGGAATAAAAATACAATCACAGAATTCTTTAAAGTCAATCGTTCCATTCCCAGGAGATAACTGCTATAAAGAATGGTAAAGCTGTAAAACAGGGATTCTGTTTGCAGGAAAGAATTAAAGGTTTGTAAGGGAATGCATGCAATCAATAATAGAGTTAGTATAAAGGCTGTTTGAAGGCTACTGATCTTTTCCAGCAGTCGATAAAAAGCAGCGGTTGCCAGCGCATTAAAAAATAGCTGGACAACGTATACCATAAAGTATCCTGTATTGAATTTTATGGCGGCTGCTATCAGGAATATCTGGCTGCTGTAAAGCCAGTAATTGGCGCTGCTTACCCTTCCTTCATTTAGCAGCAGATTGGCTTCATGAATATATTTGGCCGCTTCCATTTCAGTATGGATGCCATATTGATAATAGAGGATAGATTGAACAAGTAGCCAGGAAAGACCGAGAGCAAAAAAATGCCTGTTCCTGGAATAAAAACTAATACCTGTTCTGTTCATTCAGGCAAAGATAGGTGCTGGGAAATCTATTTGGCAGAAGCCGGGCGCATCAACAGCAGTAGCTTTTGACGCAGTCTGGCGAAATAGCCGTTTTCAGTCATTGTATCCCTGAGTGCAAGTATTCTTTTTTCAAACATATTATAGCTAAGAATGCTGATCAGGGTGGCTACAAACAGCGTCGAAACGGCAATGATGAATTGGGCCATTGTCAGGGATATTCCATTCCTCAGGATCGTATCCTGTAAGGAGAATCGCAATAAAATAAATACCGGCCAATGAAATACATACAGGCCATAGGATATCCTGCCAAAGTATTTAAGCAGCCTGTTCTCGAGTACAGGCTTTCCTATATTCAAAGTTCTGGAGGTAGCTGATAATACAATCAGACCAAATATTGCGGCAATGCCCGTGTAGCCCAGTAATATAAAATGCGGAAGGCCGATGAATACTGTTCTGGACAAAAGGAAAAGACATCCATGGATAATAAGGATAGTCACCAGAAAGTACAGGAATTTTTTCGCAAGGCTACCCTGATTGCTGAATTTCCAGATGGCAATTAGGCTGCCCATGCAAAGCCCATCAAACCTTGTCATATACTGAAAACTGAATCCTGTATAGTTTCCACCCCAATAAAGCCAGGTGCCAAATCGCGCACCAATGCCGATGATCAGGATGATATAAATAATCATCTTCAGTTTTTGCAGGTTGCGACAAAGCAACACCAGGAATGGCCACAACAAATAAAATTGTTCTTCCACAGAAAGGGACCAGAAATGTCCAAATAGCATTGAATCAGTAGGCCGTTCATTGAAAATATAAAGCCAGTTGATAAGGTGAAACCAGGCCATACCCTGGTTGTCATGATAATATTTGTATTGCTCATGCAGCTGGGAAACGAACGGAACAAAAAGAAAGAACAACAGTAGCATTACGTAATACAGCGGAAATATTCTGAGTATACGACGAATGAAAAAGTTCTGCAGAAAGTTTTTGTTGTCTCTTGTACGCAAGAGGATATCTGTGATCAGGAAACCAGAAAGTACAAAGAAGAGATCCACGCCAACATAAGCGTATTGAGCAAAAGGAATGAAATCAAATGTATGGTGAAACAGAACCAGTAGAATGGCAATTCCACGTAGGCCGTCAAGGGAAGGGTAGTACGACTTTAAAGTCGCAGGCTTCATAGATACTGGTTTTATTATTGGATATTGGTTTCGGGCTTTTGACTAATGGTTAAATATGCCACAAGCCCGAAAGCAAATTTTTTGTGAAAGGCCTGTTGGGCCTCAGTAATCAGTATAAAGATGCTAAAGATTAAGCAGTAACTGAACGTAGCAACCACAATTGTTTATCGTAATTATTCCTGCGTAGTTCTACGATTTTTGTTCCAGAGAACAATGCTATCCTTCAGGAGCGGCAGGGTATCATTGAAGAACTTGTTTAACACAAGTCGATAAGTGTTTACATGGCTTAAATTCTTTCGCAGGGAGGAGTAGTCCTTATTGTAAAAGTAGACGGCGCAGAAGGCGCCATATTCGTCCTTTTGATAGGAAACCGGGAATTCCCGGAAACCATGATCACCCTGGAGGATAATGATTTTTTTGCGGCTACTGTCTTTCAGCAGGCACTGGGTGATTTCCCGGATGATGGAATTAGCGTACTTGACCTGGGCGAGATAATCCTGCATTCCTGTTTGCGGAGAAGTGGTAACAAAAGAAGGTTTTCCATTCTCATCAAATACATAAGGGGAATGCGGTACAATGAAATGAGTGAAACTGAAAAGAGGAGCGGCCCCGGGTTTTGAAGTTTGCGCACATACACCCTGGATATGTTCGAGCGCCCGCTTATTATAATCAGCATAAAACCGGAGACTATTGACAACCGGATCAGGCAACCCTTTTTTTCGCACAAAGATCTGTTTGAATTTATGCGCTATCCACGGGTCTAAATAAAGTTTTTCCAGGGTTTGTTTTCTCAGCCAGGTTACAGGTTCATCGGGAGCAAAATTTCCAAGGCCTGCAACTTCTTTGGTATCCTCCAATAATGAAAAAACTGATAGCTGGTATTGTTGATCTTTAAAAAAACGGAATAGCTGGTTGTTTTTATAAACACCAAGACCAATGTAAAAATTGTCAATATTCCGTTCCAGGTAATAACCTGCAGTATTCAGATATTGCAGATTTAGTATGGAGCCAAGTGAGAAGGGAGTAAAATTATAATTACTGGTAGCTGAATCAACAGTATAGAACCCACGTTCCGCGAGGAAGCTATAAATGGGATTCTTATAATTCCATAGTGTATCCAGTGTTGGATAATTGGTATA
>JAJKIP010000098.1 GCA_021154405.1 Segetibacter sp.
GTCCAGGTAGGCACCATCAGTAATGTACGTGGAATATTACCTACACAGCAGGGACAGGTATGCCATTGATAGCGCGGCTGTGCTGAGGAGAGCGCATTTGTATAGGTAAAGTTCTTCGCTTCCATATCCAGTGAGCCCAGCAGGGCATTGTACATGGTTTCTTCATACAGGTCTGCATACTTGGCATCATGATAAGCCAGGTTCATCTTGTACTGAAAGAAGATGAGACCGCAACTGGAACATGATTCACAATACGCATTATTGCGAAGCGAATAATCAGGACCAAAACCTTCGGAGGTTTCACCACTGCCGATGCCCCCAGTGATATAATATTTCTTATTGACCATATTATCCCACAGGCTCATTACGGCGCTCTGGTAATCCACATCACCGGTCTCAGCTGCAATATCAGCCATACCGGAATAGCTATAGGTAGCGCGAACCGCGTGGCCTACAGCTTCATACTGTTGCTGTACCGGTACATGGCTTTGATCATATTCACTGCCATCTTTTCTGTTATCCAATAAGAATTTGGCAAGTGCTACATAACTATCACCATGACTGCCTTTACCTTCCATATCATTGACAAAGCGGCCGAAGCGAACAAGGGCCTGTTCCATTTCCTGGTGGCCATCATACCATGGCTTTTTACCGGGGCCGATATTGGCAACCCAGCAATCAGCCAGTTTCTTGGCGGCGTTATAAAGGCGTTTGTCTTTACCCTCTGTAAGCGTATAATGATTAATGGCAGATTCAAGGAAATAGCCGGCCGTGTAACCTTCATGATTACCCCGACCGCGAACTGACCAGCGTTCTTTCCAGCGGGAAGTATCACGAAGTGTGTAAGCTGTTTGCAGGTAACCATCAGGCTCCTGGGCAGCAAGGATAATGGGGATCCATTTCTCCAGAGTGGCCTTCATTTTATCCTGTGCGGCAATTATTTCTTTATCACCTTGTGGATCTACCATTAAAGCGATGCACATGGATTCAACAGTCTGATGCACCCATGCATTGGAGAACACATAGCCTTTGTGTTTGCCATGAGGTTCACCTTTGAGGGCTTTAGCGGCTTCGATGAAATTATCAAGACCACCTTCACCAGTGGTGAGATCAGTACGTTCATTTTGAGCGATGCAATGAGGTATCCAGTTAACGATCATTTCTTTGGCGCGATCACTCCATAGTTTGCTATCCAGTTTATAACGTTTGGTATAAACAACATCCAGTCGCTTTGCTTTTGGCGGCTGCTTTACCAGCACATTCAGTGTGGAGCTGCTACTCAGGCTTCCTTCATTAGCGGTGAGGGTAAGCACATAAGAACCGGGAGTGGAGAAAGTGGCGGTAGCGTCTTTAGAATCAGCGTTGGTGAAACTCACATCACCGGGACCGGAGGTTTTTACCCAGCGCAATTTTTCAACCGGGGTAACAGAACGGGTAGAGCCAGCCAGCCAGGTTTTACCACCCGCCATTACATCACGATCAATACCGGCATTTACAACAGGTGGGTATGGGGCTGAGTTAGCAGATGGATAAACCAGCCATTCGAGAACGGTTGCAGAGGCTCTGTCTGCCGAATCAAGCTCCAGTCTTATCCGAGTGGTTTTGATCTCATCAAAGGTTGTAGCATTCAATTGATTATTCTCAAGGCCGAGGCCGGAAGCATTGGTAACAGGCACGAAATCGGCCCCGTTCCAGTATTTAATGCGATAAGCTTCAGGAAGCCGAATGTTATTATTAAAGTTCCACCAGTAAACGGCGAGTTCTTTAGTGGCGATGGGTTGATTCCATTCATACTGTACCCAGGTCATTGAGCGTGGCTGGCGGTTATTACCACCGCCGCCGCCACCTCTACCCTGAGTGACCACCTGGCCATCATTGAGGGAAGTCAGGGGTGGACCAAAACGGTTGGAGCTGGTAGCAGTTGCCACAACGGCAAGGTTAGGCCTTGGAGTAAGGGGTGCAGGTTGCTGGGCATTTAAGGAATAAGAGAAAACAATGGTAACTAACGAAGTAATAGACAGACAGGCAATACGTACGCTTTTCATGGTGCTTAAGTTTTTCAGGGAACTAAAGCTAGGGAAAATAAGAATTGTAAAATAAACAGTTATTCACCGGAACGTAGCGAATTTTACCGGTTTTAACCTTATGATCCACTTAATTTATTAGAACCTGATATTATTTGATGAAACCAGTGAGGATATGCATATCGCATCCGATATATTCAACAAGAAAACAAGATCAAATCATTGAAGGCTTGATTTATTAAACCCATTTCTGCCATTTAAGCTCAGTAGAATTCCGCCAGATTCCTTTGCCTATCTCCAAATTTATAATTGGTTTAAGTGTCGGATCTATCGCTAATAAAGTACCCAAAGAGACAACCCGAACATCTTTTTTTTCAATATCTGGCCCCGAACCGGCAAAAGCTTCCCATTCATCATTTTCCCATCGCATAACCTCAGTTATTTTATGTCCACGCAAAGAATCAATATTTGTTATGACTTTCGAATCTTTCGGAACAGAATATTCCCAATCTTTTGCAAGCCACTTCCACACCGGGGAAGAAGATTCATTCCATTCATTAGACATATCTGGTATATCCAACGTAGAATGATTATTATCTGGAACAATTTGAAAAGCCTGAACAGTATTAATATTATAGAAGTCGAAAACGCCAAGCATCATTAATTTGCTCCAGGAAGTATGTGTTCTGGAGAGCTTAAATATTCCATAGGATTTGAGATTAAATTCATCAGATGTAGTCAAATTTTTTAGTTGATCAACAATACTGTTAATTATTTCAGTTACTTCATTTTTCATAAAGTAGATTCCCCCAGCAAAAACCAGCTCAAATCCCATCTGTCCATTTAGACCAATAGTATATGCATACCGGGGTTCAACTGCATCAATAACAAAAGTTATATGATGCCCATATTTATTGATATTTTCTTCTATTACTTCTTTAAACATATTTTTATTCAGTGTCAGTCATTTAAATCTGAATGGTTGACTATGGAAACAATATTGTCACCTTCTCGCAAAGCAATTCAATAAAAAAACCTTCATAAAATTCAATATAAAAATATCTTCTCCCATCATTGGAAAGCTCTTCAAGAATATCGCCATTTTGAAAACGACCGCGATAAAAATTGTCAATAGTCAAATTAGTAATTACAGATTCGACAGAAAACTCCAAAGAATGTAAAGTCGCATTCTTAAAGATAATCTCAATAAGAGGAAATTTTGTGCCTTCATTTCCATTTTTAAACTGGAAAGCAAGGTCATTTGTCTGATTTTTATACGAGATCTTTTCACAGGTACATGTATTATGAAAATCAATGAATTCATTTTCAAATTGAATTTCTAATAAACTTTGAAATAGCTCAGAATTGGTTAAATCAATATTTTTCATTCTTTACGTCTTGTTGGAGTTTCCTGGTTAACTTAAAAGTAGGTCTAAACTATTGGTTGCCTGCAATAGTAAGAAGGAACATCGGACAAGAAAGAGATTCACAAAAATATTTATGATAAGTGTCCACTTGCACTTAGCCCTTGCCATATATTACAAAATAAGAGGAGGATAATTCCTTATGAAAGCGCTGTTATCTAATGCTCATTTTATTATTTGCCTATTTTACTAATTAATTATTATCGGCGGTTGAAATTAAGGAATATAGAAAATCTGGTTTCAGTACCTGTTTAGAATCATTGGGAGAAGCTAACAAGCAATAAATTTTATTCATTTTATTAATAAACAAAATTTCCCAACATTTTTTCCGATTGTTAGATGCAATAAAAATGTCCTGCGGTTCATCTTCCTCATATTTCATTGCCAGGCTCTCAATACATCCAAAGAAATTTGTTCCTTCCATGTTATTACTTTGGCTAGCCAATTCACCATCAAAGGATAGTATTATCTTATTGGCAGCAATCAATTTTCCGGCTTTGTGTTGAAAGGTAAACCCATCTCCAGGAATAACATTATATATTACTCCTACGGTTCGATCCAAATTGCCCTTTTTCTTTAAGGTAACTTTAACTGGACTTGGATTATCAATATAATTTGTCTGAAAGAGTATTATAGAATATTTGTTATCAAATGAAAGAAAGGAAATGGGTTTTCTAAACTTATGATTATACACAATCAGTACTTTCGTTTTCTCTCTTGCTTCCTTTGAAAAGATAGTAGAATCCTCTTTGGGTAATATAAATGTTTGTGGAAGGTATTCACTCATGGTGGCATGCATGTCATTGGCAGCTTTATTAATCCTGAATCCCAGATAAAGAAATAGAGCGCCAATGATGATCCCAATAAGTAATTTCTTATTTATGAGAAGATATCTCATAGTGAAAGATACCATTATTTTTTAACTGCTGGAGCAGGAAGCGGTATCCAAGGGAACAAGGTCTTTGCTAAAACTCCTACTAATACGGTTAGAGTGCCTGCACCTGCCTGAAACCGGGTATCAGTTCCTGTAACATGTCCTTTTTCATCTGTATGACTTCCACCCGCCGAAAGGCCAACTCCTTTTGATATATCCACACCAATATGTGCTTCATATCCGAAAATATCTACACCCAGTTCCAGTGATTTATCATCACCAATTGCAAAGGAAATAAAACCCGCAGTGGCTCCCTTGGTTTTTACTGTAGTTTTCCCATTTTCATTTACTTTGGTTTCAGTCGACATTTTCATAGTTCCCATAACGCCACTTTCTCCCCTTGTTTCACCTTCAAAATGCTTAACCGAAATCTTATCCCCCACACCAGAGTTTGCGATTTCCACCTCCTGAGAAATTTTACTGGTAAATTTCGCTCCTATCCCTAGTGGTTTAGCTTCTAATCCCTCCAACTCTACAAATGAAATAACCTTATTTTCGGAAAATGCGAAAGTGGAATTATACACATATTTATTTGAAAGTGGGTCAATTTGAATAAATCGCCCTATTTGAGGGTTATATGTTCGCCATTTAAACTCATTAAAGTTTAACTCCATGTCCGGGTTAAATTCCTGACCCTGGAATTTATTCATCAAATTTTGAGGATCTCCAAAAGCAACAGCTTTTGAAGAAATCCCTTGCATTTCCAATCCAAAAGGATAGTAGCTGCTTTCCTCAAGTAAAGGGCCTCGGATATGAGTAACCTGTAAATTGTCAAAGTATACATTAATGTTTGGCGTTTCATTATTCACATAAACATATAAATATCCATTTTTAGCTATATTAACTTCTGTAACAGTATGCGTTTTGAATTCGTTATTATTGCCTACCTGTTGGAATCCTGAACTTGAGCTAACGAGCCTAAATTGATCGTCAAATAGAACCCAATTCAGAAAAGCCTTGGGTTTAGTAGTATCATATCCGCTTTGACTATTTAAGAAAGTTGTAGCCGCTGGATCCAATACCGAGTTAGTTTCCAATACTTCAGTCCCTGGGCCACCATGGCCGGAACTAACTGTACCAACACCTGGATTTAATGCAGCAAGTAAGTCGCTCAGAGGATTAACCGGACTGGCAGGAGTTCCTCCGTTCAATTTATACCAGCTATTTGCCCGAATATTAAACTTATCACCAGCCATTACGCGCAAGGATATATTAGTGCCTATCTTGGGGCCTGACCCGCTCAATTTTTGAGCAAACTCATTAGGGTCCGTATATGTATCATTCGGATAGTCTGTGACTGTATTTATTTCAACTCTTCCTGAATCTAATCCACCATAAAAAATACCCTCTGTACCTAAATTATCAGTTTCGAGACTAGCAGGGATATATGCATCAGTTTGTTGATCTTCAGTTAATACCATCCTTACATTCCCTAAATGATCTTTAATAAAATAATCAAACACCAAAGTTGCCGGAATCTCCCGTTCTTCATTTCCTGGTTTAAATCTAACACGTCCTTCTTCATGGGGGAAGAATTTTAGATCTCTGACAATTGTTTCTCCTCCTCCTATTTCATATACAAAACCTCCATTTAAGTATTCAGTAATTCTACTTACTGGGTTGAATTGTGTGTGATCATTGAGAACTTTCTTCCATTTATTTCCTAATCCATCGTAGATAAAGGTGATTTCTCCATATCCGGGATTGCTTGTCAGATCAACTCCTATATAGGTAGGTTGATTTAGATGATTGTACTGCATCGTCCAATTATCCTTATTCCGATCGAACAGCAAATTGCCATTTCCATCATAATAGTAATCATCGCCAGACTCTATCTCAGGATTCTCAATATCCTTAAAGTCACCCAACTTTGAGTCAGGGTCATTTACGGCGTCTACTACTTCAATTAGCCTATTTGTTCCACTTAAATAGGTATACCGTAAATCGTCTATAGTTGTAGATCCTGCCAATACTTTATATCCTTTCTGCTTCATCGCAAGGATATTTCCATTAGCATCATAGGCACTATCGGCATGAATCCCATCTCCCATTTGAACGCTGTAATCAACGCCAGCAGAAATATTCCAGCCGCTATTATATTGAGTAAAATCGGCCTTTAAAAATCGGTTAGTAGCGTCGTAATCAAAGTCATATTTTCTTTTTTCACCATCCCCAACACTTTTCCAAATCAGGCCTCCGATGTTTCCATTAAATTGGGCTTTAGAATAAATGTTTGTCGAATAATTATCAAAAATTGAAGTTCGTTTGTCATAGGTCAGTTCATATCCAAAATTTGCAGTTAACTGATCATTTATTACCCCTTTATTCATACCCAAAAGCCAGCCACGTATGTTATAGCTAAAATATTGGGTTTCAAGCGGGGAACTTGTATACGCCCCGGTATTATCCTTCTTTCTCCCTAACTTCTTTGAAGCAAGATTTCCCAAGGCATCATAACTAAGTTCTGAGATTGGATGATAAGAGAAAGGTGTACTGGGTGCAAGTGTACTTGCAACAGCTTTTTCTGTTGTTATTATTCTTCCTAGATCATCGTAAGTCGATTTAGTAAAAATTTCTGTTGTCGCCCCTGGTAAATCGCCAGTTACATGATTAAAAATTGTAAGTAACGGTTTTCCATCCCAAGTATACTGGGTCGATTCATAATCAGTATTTTGTGCCGGATTTTGACTTTTTTTTTGTATAAGTCTTCCACTATTATCGTAAAAATTAATAAAATATCCTCGACGATCAACCCAGCCGCCTGTCACCAGACTTGTCAAATGATTGGTTTGGGTAACATCCTGAGGATAGGGCCAAGTTGTATTTGAAGGCGATAATAAATTTCCATCTAGTATGTTGGATCTAGTACTGGATAAAGGGTTTCCATGAGAAGCACGCCAGGAATAATCATCATAATATATTTCTGAAAGCAATCCTGAACTCACAGCTGAAGCGTTAGGATAAGAAATGCTTGTATCAGCGTGCGCCGCATGATATTGCCTATTATTTGCTTCATGCCAGATTCCTTTAGCAGTTTCACGATTTAACTGATCGTATATAGTATAAAGCCAATTCCCCTGATTTTTACTCATAGAGTCTTGCGATAATACAAGTCTGTCTCTACTATCATACACCATCCGTACCGGACCTGCCCCTGGAACTTTATTTATAATCCTTCTGTTTCGGGCATCATACTCATATCGAAAGCATTGTTCATTAAGTAATGTTGTAGTTAAGCTCCATCCAGACTGCCTTAGTGTTTCCACTCCTGCTGGCTGTATTACTGCCCTTAGCCTGCTCATATAATCATAAATGAAATAAGTGCATAACCAGCCATAATAACCCTTGCCAGAACCTGCATCTGCTGAGGAAGTTAGCTGGACCTTTTTAAGCAAAACTTTCTCATCCTTATCTTTAAATTCAATAACCTGATTTCCAAGTTCATCTACGGTTACATTTTTAAATAATGAACCGGCAGGATAAAATGAATTTGAGGCATAAGAGCCAAACTCCGCTCCACTCTCGGTAACCGACCATATTCTTACACTATCCGTCAATGTATTGATCCAGAATTTTGATTTTATCGAATGCCTGCTAGCCTCACTTGCCTGGCCTGATGTTCCAACCCAGCTGTTACCGGGTGCAAAATTTTCCAATACCCTGTTTAATGGTGAAACCTCAAAATTGGTCTGACTATAAAACCATGTCTCCCCGGAATATTGGGTACTGCTAAATGCAGAATCCTGATGAAATGGATTCAGTTTGAAAATTCCGTCATTCACTGATGTATTACCCGCAGCCGTATTTGCCGGAAAAGGCAAGTATTTTATGGCTTCCCTTCCAAATTCGTCATATATGGTTGGAATTATCATATCCACTGCCGAGCCTCCTGTTGGATAAGAACCTTGCTTTACTACTTTTTGAATTGGCCGTCCCAACCCATCAAAATAATCCGTGGTGATCAAGGCTGTCTGAAGTCCATTACTTAGCGTAAAATTATTTCGATTAGTATCAGGCTTAACAGCGTTCCATGTCCGGAGATGATTGAGATTCATGGAAGCAGGATTCCCTGGGGTGGTTTGTTGAGCATTGCCATAAAATGCTCCAAACAACAGAAATGAAATCGGCAAGTATTTTATTGAGTAGTTTACAATTTGCATAGTAATAGGTTTCGGCATGTTTATTTAATTCAGTGAATACGTTCCGCTTAGTAGGAGTGTTCCAGTATAACTTGGTCCATTAATATTTATATCTCCGTTACTATTAAACGTTATCTGGTATGATCCTACAGTTACAAGCTTCGAACTTGCTGGTAAAAATAAAGGCCCTGTTAAGGTTGCCACTTTCCCGTGAAGAGACCCTGAACTTGCATATAAATTAAATGAGAAATTCACTGAACCAGTTCCAGTTAATGTAAACGTATTAGCAGAAGAACTATTTCCGCAACATACAGCAAAACTGTAATAGGGTTCACAGGTTCCCGACGCATTTACCTTTGTTTGGCCATCATATGCTGCTATTTCCGCATCGGCCATTCTGTTTGCATCCGCAACGCTAATAAAAGACCCATATTTATTAGCAGGAACATAATAGGTAAATGAACTACCGGCGTAACCAGTAGCACAATCATTTTTTGTAAACGTTTGACTACGGTTGACATTTCCGTAAGGGAAGTTGAAGATATCACCGAATTTATATTCATATTGCTTTACTATAAACTTATTCTGATCTCTTACCCTAATTAAGCGTCCAATAGCATCATATTCAAAATAATTTACCCGGCTACTTGCATCACACTGACTAACCAAACCAACCAATGGTTCATAGCTATAAGTTGTCATTAGAGCACCTTTAGGATATAGTCTTAATTCATCAATGGTTCCAGACCCTGAGATTGTGATTGTTCCGGAGCCTGGATTAGTAATTTGATGCTCGTAATAAGTCCATCCATAAATAGTTTCTCCAGCTGTTGAGGACGTACTATTTACTGCCTGGGCTCCATTTTTGCTCCAGTAGGAAACATAATAGGTCTTTGAGGTTGACAGACCTGTAATAGAAATATTGCCTGATGTTAAAGAATAACATTTTTTTCCAGTAGGCGAAGTATAGTCTGTACTAATTCCTCCAGAACTAAGTGTCCATCGTCCTTTGGCAGCGCTTTCAAAGGAGGTAAAGGCAATATCGATTGAGTCCGCATTTTCAACCTGGGCCAGCATATCCCCATAATATTCATCCCAGATATATGCTGAACTTCCTTTTCGGTTATGATATCCGTTGATATAAAATTTTGGGGTATAATCTACACTACCCGACAGTTTGTATTTTGTATCCATTTTCAGCGTGTAATTACTGCCTGATGGAGAGTTTGGATAATTTGAATAATCATAGCGAACAGGCGTAAACTGGGAGCTGAGTATAAGAGGCGTAGCCGTTTCTAACTGATAAGTTTTTATAGGAAGTGCCCCCAGATAAATATTGATCTTGCTTTGAACCACCAGAGAGTCCCCGGCCTGTGTTTTCATAATTCTTGTTTGTTCTATAGGGAAATCCCATATATGGGAATTTTTAAGGCCATTAATGAGTGTGGCATCTCCGGTAGGGGTAATGGGATAATGCGGAGGTTCCATTTCTACCGATGTTTTTGTATAGCTTATTGACTGAGTCCCATCTGAATTATCACTGATCTCATATTCAAGTTGAAAATGGCTGTTATATTTAAAGGATTTTTTGTTTGTAAGATAGTTGGAGCCCTGATATATCCTTTCTACTACACTGTCTTCCTGTATAAAAAACGATTTACCTGGAGATAAAAAAATTGTATACCTTCTACCGCCAGTTTCATCTCCTTCATTGCCATCCCCATCACATGCACCATTTGGTGCACCTGGCCCACCTATCCTATTATCTGCAACCTTTATGCTGTAATAATTCTCAGAATAACCTTCCCGATGGTAATAATGATTAACAGACTTTAGCAGGTTTCCTGTTTTATCATAAAATTTTTCCTCATTTAGCTTACCATCCAAATTCATAGGCGGAGTAGGTGGAAATCCACTCCATGCGGCATACAATCTCTGGGTAATTCCATAGCCGGTTCCCCCTTCAGGATCAAACACTGGCCAGTGCGGTCCCAATATATTAAACCCATAACCTCCGGTAGTATATCTTGGATTTGGAACATTAAATAATTTAAGCACATAACCATTGGATTCTCCAATAGCATTTCTTTGAGTGATTTGAACTTGTGAATAAGCAACCAGAAAATCATGATCATTCTGTATTCCTGAGGAGGTAAGATTAAATTTCTGGTTGTTATATGGGCTTACTCCATCACATGGGCTCAATGCATATGAAACTCTATAATAGGCTAGCAGACCCATATAAGTTCCGGCCTGGTAACTATAATCCAGACTACTGGCAAGCACAGAAGATGCATATTGACGGATTGTTTTTATTCTAAATCCCCCACCAAAAGCTATATCACTGGAGTGTGGTTCATATATGAACCTTGTACTACCGCCCGTTGGATATACCATACTATCCATTGTCATTACGCCCATAAGATAGGGCACACATTCACGCGAAAAGGAATACCCATTCATTTGGGAAACATTTAAAGTTGTTCCAAGTCCAGTATTTGGAATCAGATTCTTGGGAGAGCAAGGGTCAGAATGTGCTCCCCAGCTTCCGTTATAATAACCCCAATGATCCAGCTCAAATCAAGTTCTAGGAGGTATCACGCAATAACAATAGTAAAATTTGTAGGACAGGTCCAATGAGGATGAATCACATAACACAAAACTACAC
>JAJKIP010000099.1 GCA_021154405.1 Segetibacter sp.
GCCTGTTCGATTGTAGTATTGATTGTTTTTTCGATGTCTTTTGCCGAAACTGTTGTCTGGGCACTTGTCAGATTCGCCCGCCGGGTGCTACCATAACCGATCACCACTACATCAGCCAGCTTGGTATCGGTTATTTCCAGCGATCCGGAAACAGTTGTCCCATTAATTGGGATCTCTTTAGGTTTGGCTCCCACGTAAGAAATTACAAGTCTGTTAGCACTGGGGCCCACGGAGATCCGGAAGAAGCCATTTACATCAGTACTGGTTGCAGTACTTCCGCCTTTTACGCTTACCGTTGCATCCTGCAATGGTTTTCCGGTCTGATCTGTGATTACTCCCGTGATCGCCCTGTTCTGGGCATGGATGGCTGAAGATGCCAGGAAGACCGCAAGGAATAGCACCGCGGTCACCCTCGTGAGTCGGAAATATCTCATATAGCAATTATGTTTGTCCAAATTTACCTTTTCATCATAACCCAGAACTAGTAGTATTTTATCCTATCCTAATGCTTTATTTCCAAAACATCTGAAATTTCAAGGATATACCCCCAGAAAATGGGGTTAAGGCGGGTAAGGTAAACAGGAGAAGGGGAAAGGCCGACTAATACTTTTTTATCCTAATTTTAGACCCCTAATACCATGTATGCAGAACAACATATTGAGGGAGATAACTCCGCTGACTCAGAGTGATTGCTTTACCATATTCTCACGTGTCAAGACAGAATTTGATTTTCCGATGCACTGTCATGAAGAGCTTGAACTGAATTTTATCATGAATGCAAAAGGGGCCAAAAGAATTGTTGGTGATCATATCGATGAGATCGATGACCTGGAGCTGGTACTGGTAGGTTCAAATTTACCTCATGTATGGCAAACGCATAAATGCAAGGATAAAGAGATCAGGGAGATCACCATTCAGTTCCATAAAGATCTCTTTGATGATAAATTCTTACGGAGGAACCAGTTGAGTTTTATCCGGAATATGCTGGAGAAATCAGCGCGTGGCATTTTGTTTTCAAGACAAACAATTGAACAGATCAAACCGCGACTGATATTATTGAACCAGAAGCAGGGATTTGATTCTGTACTGGAGCTGCTTTCCATCCTGCATGATCTATCTATTTCGCGAAATATGCATACGCTGTCTGATGCTACATTCAGCAATGCAGAGTTATCTTATAATAGCCGCCGTATTGAACGTTCCATTGAATACATGAACCAGAATTTCCAGAAGCCGATTACACTAACGGAAGTGGCCAAACTTGCAAATATGACGGATGTATCATTCAGCCGTTTCTTTCGCAGCCGTACTGGCATTACGTTTATGGATAGTTTACTGGAAATGCGATTAGGACATGCTTCCAGGTTATTAATAGACACCACACAGTCTGTAGCCGAAGTAGCTTACAACTGTGGCTTTAATAATATCTCCAATTTCAACCGTCTATTTAAAAAGAAAAAAGGCTGCACACCAAAAGAATTCAGGGAAAGTTATAGCTACGGCAGTCGCGTGTTTATCTGATTTATTCGAATAAAAAATCCCGCTGTGTCCAGACAGCGGGATCTTAATCGAGGGGGTACATTCTTCCTCTATAGTGGTTTTTCCGTCCTACATAGTAAATTAGCTACAACCTCCCTGGTTACCACAGTTCAAACATTTGTAGCAGGTGCCACTTCTCATCATGATATGTCCGCAAACATTACAGGCAGGCGCATCACTTTGCATACTCTTCGCTGCAGTATTCACAGCATCCATTACGCTATCAGTTTTTACCGGCTGTGCAGCACGTTTATTCTTTACCGGCTGATGAGATATACTTCCACCAGAAGCAGCAGGTGTGATACGTACGCTGGATAATTCTGGATTTACATACTCAAGCCCTGAAGGAACTTCATCCCAATCATCAGCACCGGTATTCATTATTTCTGGTTTGTCCAGTACATGAACCAGATCAGTACGGCCCAGGTATTCATAACCGAGAACGCGGAAGATGAAGTCTACAATAGAAGTAGTTGATTTGATATTCGGGTGTTCAACAAAACCGGATGGATCAAACTTGGTGAACGCGAATTTATCTACAAACTCTTCCAGTGGAACGCCATATTGCAGACCAATAGAAATAGAGATAGCGAAGCAGTTCATCATGCTACGCATGGTAGCACCTTCTTTTGCCATATCGATGAAGATCTCACCGAGCGTTCCATCACCGTATTCACCAGTGCGAAGGAAGATTGCCTGTCCATTGATCTTGGCTTTTTGAGTAAAGCCCCTGCGTTTTGCGGGTAAAGATCTGCGCTCAACAATGCTTGCGAGTTTTCTTTTCAGTTTGGTATCAGGAGACGACTGAACTCTTTTCTGCACTTCTTCCAGCAACTCTTCAACTGTCAGCTTTGCCATATCAACAATGTTGGATTCAATTGTTGAGACAGGAGCAGTTTGCTGAGCTACTTCGACAGTTTTCTCTTCTGTTTTTTTCTTTTTGTCTCCTTTCGTACTCAGGGGTTGGGAAAGCTTGGAGCCATCGCGGTATAAAGCGCAGGCTTTAAGTCCCAACTCCCAGCTCAGCATGTAGGAGTCAGCGATCTCTTCTACATTGGCTTCATTTGGCAAGTTGATCGTTTTGGAGATGGCGCCGCTAATAAAAGGTTGTGCGGCACCCATCATGCGGATATGGCCGTGCGCGTGAATAAAGCGCACGCCTTTCCTTCCGCATTTGTTGGCACAGTCAAAAACGGGCAGGTGCTCATCTTTCAATAAAGGCGCACCTTCAAGCATCATGGTTCCGCATACATAATCGTTTGCGGCCTCAATCTGCTCATCGGTAAATCCAAGTGCTTCAAGCAGACTCCATTCAAAGTTGTTATACTGCTCAGGGATAAAGCCGAGACGCTGAAGACACTCTTCTCCCAATGTATACTTGTTAAATACAAAACCTATTTCAAATGCAGTTACTACTGCAGCATCCAGGCGTTTGATCTCATCGGCAATAAATCCTTTTTCACTCAATACCTGATGATTGATGAACGGAGCTCCTGCAAAACTGCCTGAACCCACTGCGTATTTAATGATCGCATCCGTTTGTTTAGCAGTATAGCCCAGGTTCCTGAGTGCAACGGGTACGGACTGGTTGATGATCTTGAAGTATCCGCCACCAGAGAGTTTTTTGAATTTAACCAGTGCGAAATCAGGTTCAACACCAGTAGTATCACAATCCATGATCAGGCCGATAGTACCGGTTGGAGCAATTACAGTAGCCTGTGCATTGCGATAGCCATATTGTTCACCAAGTTCAACAGCATCGTCCCATGCCTTGCAGGCAGCTTTAAGCAGATAGTCGGGGCAATGTTCAGCCTTGATACCCTGTGGTTTCAGGCTCAGTTGTTCATATTCGTCAGCATCATAAGCAGCCAGTCTGTGGTTGCGCATTACACGCATCATATGTTCTTTATTCTCCTGGTAGCGGGGGAATGCACCAAGAGCTTTAGCCATTTCAGCGGAAGTCTTGTAAGAGATACCGGTCATAATAGCGGTGATGGCACCGGCGATACCGCGGGCATCATCACTGTCATAAGGAATGCCGCTAACCATCAGCATAGTGCCGAGGTTGGCATATCCCAGTCCGAGTGTTCTGTATTCATAGCTCAGTTGAGCCACTTCTTTGGAAGGGAACTGGGCCATTAAAACGGATATTTCCAGAACTACAGTCCAAAGGCGACAGTTATACTCATAACCTTCAACATCGAAAATATTTTTCTCTGCATCATAGAACTTCATCAGGTTGGCGGAAGCCAGGTTGCAGGCGGTATTGTCCAGGAACATATACTCGCTGCAGGGGTTAGAAGCTCTGATCTCACCACCTTCGGGGCAGGTATGCCACTCATTGATGGTAGTGTTGTATTGTGTTCCAGGATCTGCACAACGCCATGCGGCATAAGCGATCTGGTTCCATAATTCTTTGGAAGGAACTTTCTTCATTACGCGGCCATCCATACGTCCGGTGAGTTCCCAGTCTTCGCCATTTTTCAGTTTGGTAAAGAAGGAATTGGGAATGCGAACGGAATTGTTTGAGTTTTGTCCACTCACCGTTTTGTAAGCTTCGCCTTCGTAATCAGAGGCATAACCAGCACTGATCAGCGCGCTAACTTTCTTTTCTTCTTCAACTTTCCAGTTAATGAAATCAACGATCTCAGGGTGGTCAAGGTCAAGGCACACCATTTTGGCTGCTCTGCGGGTGGTACCACCAGACTTGATAGCGCCTGCTGCACGATCACCAATTTTCAAAAAGCTCATCAGGCCACTGGAAGTACCGCCGCCGCTGAGTTTCTCTCCCTCTCCACGCAAATTGGAGTAATTTGTACCTACACCGGAACCGTATTTGAAAATGCGGGCCTCACGAACCCAGAGGTCCATGATACCCCCATCATTTACCAGGTCATCATCCACGCTGAGGATGAAGCAGGCATGAGGCTGGGGACGTTCGTATGCGGAAGTAGATTTCTTTAATTGACCGTCAATGGCGTCTACATAATAGTGACCCTGGGGTTTACCCTTGATGCCATAGCTTTCATACAAACCCGTGTTGAACCATTGTGGACTGTTAGGCACACACATCTGGTTCAGGATAGAATACACCAGTTCTTCATAGAAGACCTGGGCATCTTTAGCTGTCGCGAAATAGCCATATTTCTCGCCCCAGACCCGCCAGCAATTAGCGAGACGGTGAGCAACCTGTTTGGCTGAGGTCTCCCGTCCAAGACTGCCATCAGGTTGAGGTACGCCTGCTTTGCGAAAATATTTTTGGGCTAAAATATCAGTAGCGATCTGGCTCCATTGTTTGGGAACTTCAACGTTGTTCATCTCGAACACCGTTTCACCACTAGGATTTCTGATTACTGAAGTACGATAATCATATTCAAACATATCGTACACATTCACTGCATCGTTAGTATAGCGACGATGAAACCGCAGTCCGCCTGGCGCAGACATCTGCTCTTTGTTGTCCATAATAAAAAGAATTAACGGGTTAGGTTTTGTTATCCTGGTCCAGATACCTCTCTGGGCGAGTGGCTTGATTACGAAAATATCTTTTGCATATGTTTTTTCAAACCTTCACTTGTCCACAATATGTGTATAAGGGTCTGCATAATTTCTGAAGTCCTTTACAGTACTGCGTTGTAGAATTTCTTCACAGTTAGTAAGCAATTTTTGGACAAAATTTTTTTGGTGAATTGGTTTGAGTCTATTAATAATTTCTTAACAATGGGAAAAGGCCTCGTGTTCACTTATGAACAGAAGGAACAATTATTGTAGACTAATTCAGCCGGGAAAGTTTTCCTCGTAGATATACAAGGGAGGCTACTGAGTTAACCCTTAATTACGATATTCGGGTGTAGCCGAATCCTTTGTGAATCAAAAGTTTTTCGCATTTTTGCAATAATCAATGTTACCGGATGAAGTCAGCCACGTATCAGTCCTTATCAGAAAAGAAGAAGCAGGGCCATAAATCCTTTGCCGTACTCATTGACCCTGATAAGGTTAATCACTCCATACTCGATGAACTGACGGAACTCTCGGTATCCGCAAAGGTTGACTACCTGTTAGTTGGGGGCAGCCTGGTGATCTCCAATCACCTGGACGACTGTGTTCAGCATATCAAAAAGCAGTGTGATATCCCGGTAATCCTGTTCCCTGGCAGCCCTTCCCAGATCAGCAAATACGCAGATGCACTACTCTATCTTTCGCTAATATCCGGCCGGAACCCCGAGTTGCTTATCGGGCAGCATGTGGTGTCCGCTCCTTTTGTGAGGCAGAGTGGGCTGGAGATCATGAGTACCGGCTATATAGTGATCGACGGCGGAGCGCCTACCACGGTATCCTACATAAGCAATGCAGCGCCTGTTCCTGCTGATAAAAGTGAAATAGCCATGTGTACTGCTATGGCGGGAGAAATGCTGGGAATGAAGCTGATTTACATGGATGCAGGCAGTGGTGCGAAAAGACCTATTTCTGAACATATGATTGAAGCGGTAGCTAAACATATTTCTCTTCCTCTGATAGTTGGCGGGGGTATCTCAGACCCTGAAAAAGCGTATCGCAATTGTAAGGCTGGTGCGGATGTGATTGTGGTTGGAAACGCTATAGAAAAAGACTCAACACTCATCAAGGAAATGAGCGCGGCGATACATTCGATTCCTGTGAGGACAACATAGTTTAATCTGCTTGATTAAAACGTCTTTTTTTTCCTGAACTTGCTTACAAGTATAGCTGGTAACTTATAATTACATACCGGGTTGGAGGTTCTACACCGGAATCTCGTATTATATTTAATTCTCGATGCATCGATACAGCCTTAATAGATGATTGCTGCATTTTAATTTATGAATGGGTGTAATGCTAAAGTTGCCTTTCAATTATGAGCGTCGCCACCAATTTCGAAACTTTTTGCAATAACCTTTTGATTAGTCAATCTAAAAGGTCAACTATTTCCGATAGATATCTCGCAATTTGTAAAAGACTAAATCTTGATTTCTGGAAATTGGATACAACATCAGGCGGGCGGTATGTTGGTTCTTTTGGTAGAAATACTGCAACTGGATATGTAAGTGACATTGACATGCTTTTTGAAATGCCCTGGACAACTTACACTACCTATAATGCATATATTTCTAACGGTCAATCTGCATTATTACAAGCTGTCAAAAACTCCATTCATGCAACTTATCCCAATACGGATTTAAAGGGAGACGGTCAAATAGTGCAAGTAAAGTTTTCCGATGGAATGAGATTCGAAGTATTACCTGCATTTAAAAATGATGACGGCAGTTATACATTTGCAAATTCAAACAGTGGGGGGTCGTGGAAAAAGACGAACCCGATACCTGAAATAGATGCTGTTACGACTGGCGATAATCTAACTAATAACAATTTACGACCTCTTTGCAGGATGGCACGAGCATGGAAATATGAATACAATGTTCCAATTCTTGGCTTGTTGATTGATACATTGGCCCACAGGTTCTTGACAGAATGGTCAAATAGGGATAAATCGTATTTATACTATGATTGGATGAGTCGCGACTTTTTCAATTATTTAAGATCACAAGACTCAAATCAAACTACTTGGTATGCAATCGGAAGCGGACAAAGTGTTACTAATCCAGATAACTTTCGTTATAAAGCGACCGTAGCTTACAACAAGGCTGTTGACGCTATTAAACAGGAGTCTGATGGATACACTTGGAGCTCAAAACAGACGTGGGCGCAAAGATATGGGACAAGAGACGCTGACTAATAACCTTGGGACTCTTGTGGCACAGTTAAGAGAAAACTACGGTAAAATCGTCTATTCGCATAAAACACAAGAGAAATGTGCTGATATTCTTGCTGCACAAAACCGTTTAATAAAAAACTTACAAATTATACTATCTGCATTAATCACAACAGGATTGCTTGTCCGAATATTCAAAGGAGAGGATTGGGCGCTTATAGTAAGTACTGTTTTAGCAGCTCTTCAATTTGGCTTCACCACTTTCTTAAGGGAGTTTAATTTGGGTGAAACAATTCAAAAACATTCTACAGCGGCTTTGGAACTTTTTGATATACGAGAAAAATCCTTATCCTTACTAACTGACCTTAAAGCAAATCTGTTAACTCCCGAAGAGATTAAAGGTAAAAGAGATGAACTTCAGGAAGAGCTTTCAAAGACGTATAAAGGATCACCTCGGACATTCAGTAAGGCATATAAAGAGGCACAAAAGGCACTACAAATAAATGATGAGTTGACATTCACAGATGAGGAAATCGACAAATTCTTGCCAAATGCTTTGCGAAAAGTATAAGCAGTACATAGAATATTAGTTGGTCGAAATAAAAATTTGAAATTATTGAGCTATGAGATATTTTGAATTAAAATACATAATCACTGAGAATGGAATTATTATTAATCAAGGTAATGCTCTGTATTACACTTCTGCTGAGCAAAATACCGATGAGATGAAAAAAGTTGTTCGAGAAATTGTTAAAGATCCAAGGGCTATTGTAAGCATTCCTTTAGTAACAGAGATACATCGAGATATCTTCGTACAGAAAGGTGGTAATCCAGATGCATTATAAATAATTTTTTTATGGTAGTTGATATTTTAGGGAAAATAGTATTAGTTGACGGCATAAAAGATGTTTTAAAAGTGGTTGGTACAAGACTGCCAAAGTTTGATCGAAAAGCTACTATTGCAGCAATAACTGCGATTCAAAAAGCCACTATCAAAACTAGAAATTTTATTTCTGATCATGGATATAAAAGAAATGAAGACCTTACTGACTTATGGCATGACGCTTTGAATAAAGTAATTGAAGCTCATATTGATGAAGGCTTACCCGATTACCTATATCAAAAGGCTCGATTTTGGGGCGAACCTAGTGATTGGATTGCCAATCCGAAAAGCCTAGACCTAATTCCGAAGCTTTCTCAATTAGATGAAAAATGCGGGATACTTCTCGAAAAACTGAAAAGAAAATAAATTAATTACCTGGGTTGGACCAAATTTGAATATTACCTAAATATGGAGCTCAAAGAAATATTTACTACATATTGGAGTCAAGTCACGCTTTTAATTGTAGGCATTGGGTTTTTCATACAACGAATTTTTAACCTTAAGTCCAAGAAAATAGAAATTAGATATTCTTTATTTCAAGAAAGCAGGCTTAGTGCTGTCCAAAGATTCTTTTTATCATATGCAAAGGTTACAACCATGTGGCATCAATTGCCCATTTATCAGATATTTAACCGAGAAATAAAGGCAACAGAAATAGATAAAATAATATGGCCTCCACTCAATGAACTACAGTCATCAATCTTAGAATTGAAAATTTATTTTGGAAGTAATGATCATGAAGCATTTAGTCAGATTTATAATAACTTCCTTAAAATTAATCGAATTATTGGGATTAACTATTCTGATTATGATAGGAATCGGCACGAAGTGCATAAGGTAAATGATTACGAAGATGCTCGAGTAAAAATTTTTAAGGAGAATGCTTTTGTTATTGATAAAATCAGCGACTTTGTTCGAATGACTTTTAACTAGGCAATCCAATACAATATGGAATTAGTATTAGCTATAGATACCCCGGTACTACAATCTGATGAAAAAATTATCGTTTAAGTTGGATGAATAGTTGTTTAATTTAAGAACAAACCCAAAGCCGTAAGCATTGTCCACCGATTAAATCATTTCACAATGTCCAAGGAATCTTAAACTCAGTATTTCTACTGGCTTTCATCAGGCTGCAAAGTAATAATTAATACTTCTTTCATTGTTGTTACAATCACACGCTTCCCACAATGAAATCCAAGTTGTTCCAGCCAGGCTCCGCAAAGCTTAATTTCTGGTGCAACAATTGTATCCCTCCATTGATCAACTCTGTATTTGGGTTGGATTTTAAGACTTCGCACATCTGGACGACGAACTCCAGGTTTCTTTACATGCTTATTGGTTTGCATAAGTTAGGAAAATACCTGGCGGTGACGCAAACCAACAAACACGGTTGTAAGTACAGGATTTTCACCTGCCCTCCGCCAGGAAGGTTATACAATAGCTTATTAACCGTGTCATTGATTTGCGAGGTCAATATACTATTACAGATAAGCGATTTCCAAAGTAAAAACCTCGTTTAAATTGTTATTTTCTGGAGTAAACAAATTGCACATTTTAATTTGCGAGTAGCGTAAATTTATAAACAGTTTGATATTCCCATGCAATCGAAAAACACATATTCTAATTTTTTTCGGCCATTGCCAGGAACTACTTTCCTTATTGTGGCAGTAATATTTTTAATCTTGCCATTGTTTCGATTAGGTGA
>JAJKIP010000100.1 GCA_021154405.1 Segetibacter sp.
ATTATTTAAAAATTGCGTGGCGTAATATCTGGAAAAATAAAAGCTTTTCCTTTCTTAATATCCTGGGACTTACAGCCGGCACAGTGTGTTGTATTTATATCTTATTATATGTACGATCCCAGCATGGTTACGACACGCAATTTACGAACGCTGAATCGCTTTACCGGATAAGAACAGTGATTGAAGGGAAAGGCAGTACTACTCCATTTAATTCTGCCTGCTCCTCACCTCCGATCGTAATGCAGATGAAAAGGGATTTTCCGGAGATTCAGGCTGCCACCAGAGTGGTATATTTTAGCGATGGGTCAAATAACCTGATCAAGAGAGTAAATAATGACAATGGTTTTTATGAATCGAATGGTTATGTTGTGGATTCTACCTTTTTTCAGGTATTTGATTTTCATTTTACGGAAGGCCGGGCATCCACTTCCCTCAACGAACCCTATACGGTAGTGCTATCTTCCGAACTTGCCAGGAAATTATTTGGCAGGGAAACAGCAGTAGGTCAGCAGATCAATATTGCCAACCAATTCATGAAGCATGATTTTAAGGTAACAGGTATTTATGATGAGCATTTTGGAAAGTCACATCTGAATCCACACTTCCTAATGACTATGAATAGTGGAGGAATAGGGGAATTTGTAAGAAATGAAGATGAATGGGCAGGCCAGAATTTTATTTATAGTTATGTTCGGCTAAATCCAAATGCTGATGCGGAAACACTAGAGTCCAAATTTCCAGCCTTCCTTCAAAAATATGGCAAGAAGGACCTTGATCGCCTGGTCATGAAAAAGCAGCTTTTCCTTCAAAAAGTTACAGATATACATCTTCATTCGAAAGGAATAGGTAGCCAGCTCGAGAAAACCACTGATGCAGGATTCCTGAATTTGCTGTTGACCATTGCTTTATTTATTCAGTTAATTGCCTGTATCAATTTCATTAATCTTACGACAGCGCGATCTATAAAAAGGGCAAGGGAAATAGGAGTTAGAAAAGTAGTGGGCGCTGAAAAGAGAAGTTTAATATTTCAATTCCTGAGTGAATCGGTTCTGATCTCCGTGATATCAATGTTGCTGGGGATTCCAATTGTAGCGCTGTTATTGCCGGAATTAAATACATTGACAGATAGTACATTCACTCTTGATGCTTTAAAATCTCTACCAGTAATATCTATTATTCTGGGACTGGGATTGATCACAGGATTACTCGCGGGTATTTATCCGGCAATGTATCTGTCAGGGTTCAACCCGGTTAGTGTTTTAAAAGGAACTTTCCGCTTTAAAGGGTCTTCCATTTTCTTACGGAAGGGTCTGGTAGTGTTTCAATTTGTGATCGCGATAGTTCTGATCGTTAGTGTACTAATTATTTCCGGCCAGATCAGTTTTATGCAGAACCTGGACATGGGGTTTAATAAGGAGCAGAAACTGATCATTCCATTGCAGAACAGGAATTCTCGTGCCCAGTTTACTACGCTGAGAAATGAGCTTTCCTCTCTGAAAGATATCAGTGGAGTAGCAGGATGTAATACCTATCCTTCCCGTATTGTATTAAGTGATTTTATTTTATACACCAAGGGGCATGATATGAGTAGTGGCAAGGTGGCAAAAGCCAACAATGCTGATGAGAATTTCTTCAAGGTAATGGGAATGAAGATACTTCAGGGCCGTAACCTTCGCGAATCTGATACCAGCGGGCAGGTAATCGCCAATGAATTAACCTTAAAGGAGTTTGATATACCAAAAGAAACAGCAATCGGTACCATACTATATGGCAATACTGGTGGGCAAACCCGTGAATTTGAAATAGTAGGTGTGTGCAATGATTACATATTTAATCCGATGAAATCAGAAATGCAGCCGCTCATTACATTCTATACACGGCAGCCAAATTTCATAGTGGCGAGCATGAATACGAAGGATTACAAGGGATTGCTGGCAGGGGTAGGATCAGTTTTCAGAAAGGCACTGCCAGGTGTACCCTTTGAATATTCTTTTTTGGATCAGGATCTTGGGAAACAATACAAGCAGGAGGCTACCCTGCGAAAAATATCCAATTCATTTACCCTGCTAGCGATCGTCATCAGCTGTCTTGGGCTTTTTGGCCTGGCCATGTTCACGGCACAGCAGCGTATTAAGGAGATCGGTGTCCGTAAAGTTTTGGGTGCTTCAGTAACGGGCATCATAACCATGCTTTCAAAGGATTTTTTGAAGCTGGTACTGCTTTCAATTCTTATTGCTATCCCCATTGCGTGGTGGGCTATGAAGGAATGGTTATCTGATTTTGCGTATAAGATGGATATGAGCTGGTGGATTTTTGTATTGGCAGGCATAATAGCTCTTATCATTGCATTTATTACGGTGAGTTTCCAGGCGATCAAAGCCGCTATTGCAAATCCGGTGAAGAGTCTTAGATCTGAGTAAAACTATTATTATGATCAGAAATTACATTAAGGTTGCGTTGCGAAACCTGCGTCGAAACAAAATGTATGCAGCGCTGAATGTAGCAGGCCTTGGTATTGGCATAGCCTGCGGGCTGCTGATCTTCATGATCATTAAGTATGAAACCAGCTTTGATAATTTTCACAGGAATTCGAAGCAGATATATCGTATCGGTACTTCATTCAAGGGTGAGTCTGGTATGTGGTATTCGGCTGGCGTATGCTTTCCTGCGGCAGAAGCTTTGCGTATGGATTTTCCTCAACTGGAGAAAGTTGCAGGCATCTTCAAACGAGGCCAAACCATTGTGAGCACTGGAGATGCGGCAGATGCCCAAAGAAAGAAATTCAATGAAACAAATGTATACTTTGCAGAACCGTCTTTCTTTGAAATGTTCAATTTCAACTGGCTGGCAGGAAAGCCCCAAACAGCTTTGGCCGAGCCAGGTTCCATTGCAATAACTCGTGAAATCGCTGAAAAATATTTTGGGAACTGGAAATTTGCGATGGGTCAAACTCTTACTTTCAATAATAAGGATATTTATAAAATTAATGGCGTTATAGAGGATGTACCGGTAAATACCGATTTTCCGCTTGAGCTGGTGGCATCTTATGCATCGCTGAAGAACACTGGAGTTTCCGGTAATCTCAACGATTGGGTCAGCACTTATGGCTCAGCTTCTGTATTTGTGAGACTGCCTGAAAGTATGACTCCTGAAAAATTCAGCAAGGATCTGGTGAGTTTCAGCAAGAGGCATAAACCTGCTGAATACCTGAATATCCTGGTAGCGCAGCCATTAGCGGATATTCACTTCAACTCGGATTTTGGCAATTTTAATAATCGAACCTTCAGCAAGTCGCTTATTACAGCTATTACACTAATTGGTATATTCCTGATTGTAATTGCCTGCGTTAACTTCATTAATCTTTCTACTGCCCAGGCGGTAAACCGTTCGAAAGAAGTGGGGGTCAGAAAGGTAATGGGAAGCAGCCGGAAGCAACTGGCTTTTCAATTCATTAGCGAGACGGCGATTATTACCGTCTTTGCTGCCCTGTTGGCCGTAATCCTTGCAATTAATTCACTTCCCCTTATTAATATTCTTTTGGAGATTAAATTGAGTATTGCATCGATACCTCTCTCCTTATTGCTGACCTTTCTAGTCGGATTAATTATACTTGTTACGCTTTTTTCTGGCGTGTATCCCGCTCTCATTGTATCTCGATTTAACCCGATAACGGCATTAAAAAATACGATGAATGCAAAGGCAGTGGGCGGACTTTCTTTAAGGCGGACGCTTGTGATATTACAGTTTGCCATTGCTCACCTCCTTATTATTGCAACATTGGTAGTGGTTGGGCAAACAGACTATTTTCATACTGCTTCCATGGGATTTACGAAGGCAGCAATTTTGAACGTTCCTGTTCCAGACGATAGTATCAGTCGCACCAAACTGCAATTTCTCCGGAACGAATTCTTGAAGAATCCGGATATCCAGGGTGTGGCATTCAGTTACAACAGTCCGGCAGATAATGATACCTGGAACAGTGATTTCAGATTTGATCATGCTACCAAAAGCACAAATTTCAGCGCTACACTGAAGTGGGCAGAACCGGATTTTTTTAAAGTCTACAACATGGAATTCGTTGCAGCGAGACCCTATGCGGCTTCGGATACGGTTGCCGGATATGTAGTTAATGAAACCTTGCTTAAAAAATTAGGGATCAGGGATCCCAATCTGGCAATTGGTAAAGAAATTAATTTGTGGGGCGAGAGAAAAGCAAATATTACAGGTGTGGTCAAAGATTTTAATTCCACATCGCTTCGCGAACCCATCGGTCCGGTGTTAATGGGTGCCTGGAAAGATCTTTACCAATTGGCGAGTGTACATATCAGCCCCGGGAAGACAAAGGAAGCGATGGATTTTATTGAAAATACCTGGAACAAAACCTTTCCTGATTATGTATACCGCTATGAATTCCTCGATAAAAAGATCGATGGGTTTTACCGCCAGGAAAACCAGCTTTCTTCTTTATATAAACTGTTTGCAGGTATCGCTATTTTTATTTCCTGCCTAGGGTTATATGGATTAGTCTCTTTTATGGCGGTTCAAAGGGTAAAAGAAGTAGGTATAAGAAAAGTACTGGGAGCATCTGTCGGAAATATTATTTACCTGTTTTGCCGGGAGTTGACTATTTTGATTCTTGTGGCATTTGCAATAGCAGCTCCGGTTGCCTGGTATTTTATGCACAACTGGTTGCAGGATTTCAGTTATCGTATTCCTCTTAGTGCATCTATTTTCCTGGTATCTATTGCAGGTTCTCTGGCTATTGCCTGGATTACTGTGGGTTATCGATCTATCAAGGCTGCAATCATTAATCCCGTCAAAAGCCTGAGAACAGAATAGATTAAATGCTAACCAAACAAAAAATATCGCAATGATCAGGAATTATTTGAAAGTAGCCTGGCGAAATTTGGCCCGCAATAAAGGGTTATCCTTTATAAACATAGTAGGCCTGGCCATCGGAATGGCCTTTGCCATACTTATTGGGCTGTGGATCAAATTTGAATTAAGCTTTGATAAATTCCATGTGAACGGAAGCAGGATAGCAGTGGTGAACAAAAACACTATATTCAACAATCAGAAGAATACACAAATTGGCATAATGCTGCCACTTTATACGGAATTGAAAACTAATTATCCGGAAGTAAAAAGAGCTTCCAGAATGGATTGGAATAACCGCCACAGTATTATGGTGGGTGAGAAGAAGTTAAATAAACGTTGTACCCATGTTGACCCTGATTTCCTGGAAATGTTCACTTTTCCTTTTATAGAAGGTAATAGTAAAACTGCCCTGAATGATATTAATTCTGTTGTGCTAACGGAGTCCCTTGCAGAAGCATTATTTCCCAAGGGGGAAGCAATGGGAAAAACGATACGGGTAGATAATAAATACGATAAGAAGGTGACAGGTGTCCTGAAGGACCTGCCAGTTAATTCTACCATCAGCTTTGATTACCTGGCGCCTTTTGAATTCAAGATCCAGAATGAAAGTTTTGTTAAAGAGAACCTTACAAACTGGGGGAATAATTTTCTAAAAACTGTGGTTGAATTAAAAGAAGGCGTATCAATGGAAGCTTTCTCCAAAAAGCTGGCCCCTCTTGTTACTACGAAGAATAATAAGCTGAAAAATCAGTTCTTATTTCTGCATCCAATGAACAATTGGCATCTGAAGAATGATTTCAAAAACTGGGTGAATGTAGGAGGCAAGATTGAATATGTGCGCCTTTTTGGAATTATCGGCATTTTTGTGTTGCTCATTGCCTGCATCAATTTCATGAACCTGTCTACAGCAAGATCTGAGAAAAGGGCAAAAGAAGTAGGAATACGAAAGGCAGTTGGCTCACACCGTTACCAGCTTATCAGCCAGTTCCTGAGTGAATCACTACTTACAGCATTTCTTGCCTTTTTATTATCATTGGCGCTTGTTCAATTATTTCTCCCGCTCCTGAAAGATATTGGATTTGAAAATATACATTTTGATTTTACCAATATTGGACTATTAGTTTCAGTTTTGGGTATCTGTATTTTAACTGGTTTGCTGGCAGGAAGCTACCCAGCGCTCTATTTATCTTCGTTTGCACCGGTAAAAGTATTGAAAGGATTGTTCAGACAGGGAAAAGCACCTGCACGTTTCAGAAAAGTGCTGGTGGTTTCGCAATTTGCAATTTCCATTGGTCTTATAATCAGCACCATCATTGTGTTTATGCAAATTCAGAAGGCAAAGGAGCGTTCATTGGGTTATGACCCCAACAATTTAATAACAGTGGAGGCTTCGGATGACCTGGCAAAAAATTATCAAATTTTAAAACAGGAGTTGTTGAATACCGGTTTGTTCGAGGCCGTTAGCAAAGCTTCCAGCCCTATGACAGCAATCTATAACTCCTGGGATGATTACAGCTGGGAAGGAAAAGATCCCAATGCTGATATGATTGTTAGTTCTGTGATGACTGAATATGATTACGAAAAAGCGATTAAGTTGAAATTCAAAGAAGGCCGCTCTTTCTCCAGGGATTTTCCTACTGATTCCAATGCTGTTATACTCAATGAGTCTGCTTTAAAAATGATAGGGTATAAGGACCCGTTGGGTAAGACGATGAAACTTGGCAACCAGACCCTTACCATCATCGGTATCACCGAAAATATCCTGATGGAAAATCCTTTTGAGCCGGTAGGGCCAATGGCAATCCTTTTTGTACCTGATAATTTTAGTAATCTTTTTATTCGGCCGAAAGAAGGAGCAGATACCAAAAAAGTGATTGCCGCCATGGCACCCCTGTTTGAAAAATATAATCCATCTCTTCCATTCGAATACCATTTTGTGAATGAGGATTTCAATAGAAAGTTCATCAATGAGAACCATGTTGGCAAACTGGCGGGGATATTTGCAGGTCTGGCTATTTTTATTTCCTGTCTGGGTCTGTTTGGCCTTGCGGCATTTATGGCTGAAAGACGTATTAAAGAAATTGGGATTCGCAAGGTCCTGGGAGCTTCCGTGGCTAATCTCTGGTTATTGCTTTCGAGGGAATTTGTGCTGCTGGTGATACTTGCCTGTATTATTGCATCGCCGATCGCTCTTTGGCTAATGAAAGACTGGTTGCAGAAATATGATTACAGGATTGATATAAATGGATGGATATTTATATTGACTGGATTAGTAGCAGTTATCATTGCTTTGATCACAGTGAGTACGCAGGCGGTAAAGGCTGCACTGACAAATCCCGTTAAGAGTTTAAGAACTGAATAAATTTTGAAGACGAATGAGCAAGTTGAATCCATTAACAATGAAAAGAATTTTTATTCCAATTAAATAAATGCCTGAATCAACTAAACAGTTTAATATGAAAAAAACCTCTCTGTTATTATTATTGCTGTCCTCTGCCATATTGGTAATGGCCCAGGATAAGAAGAATCTTTATATGACGAAAACGCTGAGCAGCGATGCCATTAAAAACGTGGAGTTGCAGACCTCCGGTGGATCCTTAAGTGTGGATGCAGTATCCGGCTCGGAAGCACGCCTGGAAGTTTATATCAGTGGAAATAATGGCAAGGACCTAACCAGTGAAGAGATCAAACAAAGACTGGAAGAAAAATATGATCTTACAGTATCCGTCAGCAATAACAAGGTTACGGCTATTGCCAAACCCAAATCAAAGATCAGCGACTGGAAAAAGGCATTGAATATATCTTTCAAAGCGTATGTTCCAAAGAATGTATCCACTGATCTTTCTACCAGTGGTGGAAGCATTAGCCTTACCGGAATTTCTGGTAACCAGGATTTTTCAACAAGTGGGGGCAGCCTGCACGTTGATGGTGTAAGTGGGAAGATCAATGGCCGCACTTCAGGCGGAAGCATTCATTTGAACAATTCAAGTGATGATATTGAACTGACTACGAGTGGCGGAAGTATCTCTGCAATGAATTCCAGTGGAAAGCTCAGGCTTACAACTTCAGGTGGCTCCCTGGACCTGCAAGACCTTAAAGGTGATATCAAGGCTACTACCAGTGGCGGTGGAATAAGGGGTGGAAAAATTTCAGGTGAATTGTCTGCCCACACATCTGGTGGCAGCATTAACCTGGATGACCTGGCCTGCAGCCTGGAAACATCTACAAGTGGAGGACATATTGATGTGTCCATTGCTTCTTTGGGAAAATATGTCAAAATCCATAACTCTGGTGGTAATATAGATGTTACTATGCCTCGTGGAAAAGGACTTAACCTTGATCTTTCAGCCAATAAGATCAAGACAAATGCGCTGAGCAATTTTAATGGAAAGGCAGATGATGACAGGATTGAAGGCACCATGGATGGTGGCGGCATACCGATAGATATAAAATCCGGGAGTGGCCGGTTATCCATTGCGTTTAAATAAATACAAATAACATGTTATTGGAATTAAAGAACATTTTTAAATGGGTTACAGTAGGCGGTACTCGCACTTTTATTTTAAAGGATGTTAATCTAAAAGTGAACGAAGGAGATTTTATTTCTGTGATGGGACCCTCTGGTTCCGGAAAATCCTCCCTGCTCAATGTTATCGGAATGCTGGATGATTTTGATGAAGGTGAATATCATTTCCTGCATGAGTCAGTACACAAGATGAAAGAAAAGCAACGCTCGGCATTGTACAAGCAGTATATCGGCTTTGTATTTCAGGCGTATCACCTGATAGATGAACTAACGGTGTATGAAAACATCGAGACCCCGCTTATTTATCAGGATATCAAGAGCTCTGAACGGAAAGCAATGGTTGCAGATATGCTGGACCGTTTTCAGATAGTTGGGAAAAAGGACCTGTTTCCTACTCAGTTGTCGGGTGGACAGCAGCAACTCGTTGGTATTGCACGGGCGCTGATCGGTAAACCAAGACTGATCCTGGCCGATGAGCCAACCGGTAATCTCAACTCAAAGCAGGGAGAAGAGATCATGGAGCTTTTCAAACAGCTGAATAAGGAGGGGGTGACCATTATCCAGGTGACCCATTCGGAAAAGAATGCGGAATACGGGTCAAGGATCATTCATTTACTGGATGGAAGGGTTGAGAAAGACGGATTGTAGTTAACAGCTTTCCGAGTTGTAAGAATTTAAGAATTATAAATATGAAAAGATTTTTTTTGATTGCAGGGATAGTTATGTGCGGTTCACTCATGCGCGGTCATTCACAGCAGGCAGCAGGTATTACGTACAACCTGAAACAATGTATTGATACGGGTATTTCCAGAAACCTTGTAGTAAATCAGAATGGATTGCAGGTAAAATCGAGCGAAATAGCCAAAAGGCAGTCGCGATTAAATATGCTTCCAGATCTCAATGGAAGTGCCAATCTGGGTATCAATCAGGGAAGGAGCATTGATCCATTTACGAACGGATATATCAATGAGCAGGTAAATTATTCAAATTATGGTCTGAATAGTAGTGTAATGCTCTTTAATGGCCTGTCGATGCAACACGCCAACAGGCAGACTGCCCTCGCTTTTGAAGCATCCAAAATGGACTGGCAGCAGGCAAAGGATAATCTTGCCATCAATATTATTCTTGCTTACCTGACTGTATTAAGCAATGAAGACCAGCTGGCACAGGCGAGATTACAGGCAGATCTTACTTCCCGTCAGGCACAGCGGCTGGATACATTATTAAAGGATGGCGCCATTAAACCATCCGATGCTTCAGATATGAAAGGGCAGCTGGCCAGTGACAAATTATCAGTTCTTAACCGGGAAAATGCAGTAGAATCGGCGAAACTGAATCTGTGCCAGTTAATGAATATTCAGTATGACAGGGCTATGCGATTGGAAAAAATTGATCCCGCAGCTTATATTGCCAACTATGCGCAAACGCCGGACGAGATATATGAAACAGCGCTTAAGCAATTTGCCCGCGTTAAATCCGAGGAGTTGCGGACAAGGAGCTTTGAAAGTGCGGTGAAGGTTGCCAGAGGGCAATTGTACCCAAGGCTTTCACTGAATGGGAACGTGGGTACCAATTATTCAAGTGCGGCCACTCAGAATACATTTATAAATACTACGGATGTACAGACAAGCAATTACGTAATAATTAATGGCAGTAACAGCCCGGTTTTTGCCAAGCAGAATAATTTCAGAAATGATAAGATCAGGTATTCAAAGCAGTTAAACAATAATGTGGGCAGTACCGTGAACCTAAATCTGAACATACCCTTGTTCAATAATCTTTTCCAGCGTAACCGTGTGAAGCTGGCCAAACTGGATGTAATAAATCAGACGCTCACAGAACAGTCTGTAAAAATCGGATTGCAACAGGATATTGAGAGAGCGCATCTGAACATGACAACTGCTTTTGAGAGCTATAAGACACTGATTGACCAGGTGGCAGCATATAAGGAATCATTTCGTGCTGCGGAGATCAGGTTCAATGAAGGAGTAGGTAATTCGATAGATTATCTGATTGCGAAGAATAACCTGGACCGCGCAAGCAGTAACCTTATTATATCCAGATATGATTATGTGTTAAAAACAAAGATCCTGGATTATTACCAGGGAAGGGCCACCTGGTAAACGTTTATTTTATTCCTACAGAGTATTCGGGGAATTTTATTCAGGATACAATAGGGGAGTAATTTGAAATTTCAATCGGTGAAAAAAACGATAGAAATGATTTTTTTCGGAAGGCCTGGTAT
Organism: Segetibacter sp.; assembly: GCA_021154405.1. Lineage (GTDB taxonomy): Bacteria > Bacteroidota > Bacteroidia > Chitinophagales > Chitinophagaceae > JAJKIP01. The sequence continues at coordinate 10,650 of JAJKIP010000100.1, forward strand.
CAAAACATTTCCTATATTAGAACTGAATTTTCATAGGATAAGGTTTAAGGTTAAGTTTCATGATTAAGAGCATCTCCGCCTTTGGGCGGAGATTTTTTTGTCCGGGATTTCCCTGAGAAACAGTTTCTGGCCTGGAAAATGATAATTTCTACTATAAATTTTTAAGGATGGAGATTTTTGAAAAAGCTGTGCTTGAACGAATAAGGAAGAAGCTTCTCAGGAATAAGGTAAGGGTTGCTGTTGCGGAAAGCGTTACTGGGGGATTAATTCAATTTGCCTTCTCGAATATGCCGGATGCTTCGCAATTTTTCCAGGGCGGTATCTGTGCGTATAATCTGGGGCAGAAATATAAGCATCTGAATGTTGAACCTATCCATGCGGAGCAGGTGAATTGTGTGTCCTCACAGGTAGCACAGCAAATGGCCATCAATGTAGCGGAAATGTTCAATAGTAATTATGGTATCGGTGTTACGGGATTCGCAACCCCTGTTCCGGAATCAAATAATAAAATTTATGCATTTTATTCAATTACAAAGAACAGCCGGGAAATCGGGAAGGGGAAAATTAGCATCAGAAAGGCAGAAGCAACACTGGCTCAACAAATTTTTACAAATAAAATTCTTTCTGCGTTTTCGAAAATAGTTGGTAAGTAGAATTTGGCAGGCCTTTATTCAGGCTGCATTTGAAACAGCGGGTAAAAATAATTTCTTCCCGCCTTGCTCAAATTCTTACTTCGTAACAAAGAAATCACGGCATAGCCTTTGGGGTCTTTTGTCATTCCCTTATACATAAAACGATTATTTATGAAATCTGATAAAGTATTTACACTTATCACCGGTGGTTCTATGGGCATCGGTCTGGAATTGGCAAAAGTGTTTGCCGAGAATGGGCATAACCTCATTTTGGTTGCCCGTGATCAATCTGAGCTTTCATCCGCTAAAAATCTTTTAGAAAGCAGAGATGTGGAAGTGATAACTATCGTAAAAGACCTTTTTGAACCCAATGCACCCTTTGGATTATATGAGGAAATAAAATCAATGGGCCTTGAAGTGGATATCCTGGTGAACAATGCAGGCCAGGGTGAATATGGGTTATTTGAGGATACTGATATTTTCAGAGAGCTGGCGATAGTTCAACTGAACATATGTTCACTGATTGTACTCACCAAATGCTTTTTACAGGACATGCTTGAAAGGGGTGAAGGAAGGATAATGAATCTCTCTTCTATTGCCAGCAAATCTCCCGGTCCGTGGCAGTCAGTATACCATGGAACGAAAGCTTTTGTTCAATCTTTCACTGAAGCGCTAAGGAGTGAAGTAAAGGATAAAAACATTACTGTCACCGCGTTATTGCCAGGTGCAACTGATACTGACTTTTTTAATAAGGCTGGTATGGAATCTTCAAAAATGGTTGAGGACAAAGACAAACTGGCTGATCCTGCTAAAGTTGCCAAAGATGGTTACGATGCCTTAATGAGTGGTGACGATAAAGTAATCTCGGGCTTTAAAAATAAAGCAATGGTTGCAACAACCAATATGATGACTGACAGTGCAGCCGCTAAAATGATGAAAAAACAACAGGAACCCGTTAGAAAAGAAGACGAATAAAAGCAGGATTAATACATTGACCGGCACAAAAAATCTGTGATGGTTCATGTCCCGTACTAAATGAAGTCAGGGATATGAATTGAAAGTAACTGGACGGCCAGATCCATGGAGGAAAATTGTTAATGAAGAAGAGTTTCGAAGGCTTAAGACCTGACGTTACTCTTTCTCTTTTTTATTAATAAAACTTATTCGGCCATTGGTTTCAAGTTGGGCAGATTCAATTTTCTCCAATTTATCCTCTTTAGTTTCAAGGCGAAGACTTTCCATAAGGTCTGATGTGGTCAACGATGTTTTTTGCAGATTGGATAGCAGAATGGCGCCATTTTCATATATCGTGATTTTTCTTCCTTTTGTCATTCTTTCAAACCATTTGAATTTGTGGGACAGCAGCGCAAATAGCCTATGCAGGATGATCATGGCGGTAGCAGCTGCTATTACTGATAAAAGAGGAGAAGCTCCAACAATACCACGTGCCAAAACTGAACCCATCACAATTACAATGATGGTATCAGTGGATGACCTGCGACCAAAAATACGTACTCCACCCAGCCTTATTAAAATAAGTGTGACAATAAAAATTAAAATGGCTCTAAGGGCCATTTGCAATGGAGTCAGGTCTTCACCCTGACCCAGCAATTCCGTTATCTTATTCATTTTTGCTTAAGAGTTTAATTGCAGTTTTTGGAGACTCAATACCAAGTACATGAAATTCTTTTTCATCGATTTTGTTGTATTGAATAAAAAACTCTTCTATTTCTTTTAGTTGATCTCCCGGTATATCATCGAGAGAATCGATATGCTCAAATTGTTTTGATAGAACTGGTACGAAGAAATAGCGGTCATTCCTGACTTTTTCTTTTTTTGATTTTTGTTCTGCTTTCAGGACACCTATGGGTCTGCACTCAATCATGCATCCGGGAAAACTGGCGAATTCTGATATTATCATAGCGTCCAATGGATCTCCATCTTCACCGGTTGTGGCTGGAATAAATCCAAAATCAAATGGGAATATCATTCCTGCAGGCATTATCTTTTTTAATTTAAAAAGTCCTGTTTTTTTGTCAAAAGCATATTTCTGTGTACTGCCCCTTGGGGTTTCAATTATGATATTTACAGATTTGCTCATATATACAATATGTACAAAACCTGTGCCCTGACCGCTAGTTCCAGCGTGATGATGAGCTTAAAAGGCTTTTAATGGCTTTTGCTTTTTGAGTGTTTTCTCTTTTGCCATTCTCCGGATGAGGTGCCGGGCAAGCTGGTCTCCCATTTTCAATTGTGCGGGTTTAGCGGAAGGAGAAGTTTGAACCGAAATACTTGCTTCCAGTTTGTTTAAGTCAAACAGCAGGCATTCCCAATAGTATTCTTCGTTTGGCGAGTTATTTCCGGGTTGTGTGAGGTTATCCTTGTATTGAAAGATGCGATTAAAATAAAAGTTATTCCTGTAGCTATGGGCAGCAACCGGGAGGCTGGAAGTTTCTTTGGTTCTATTAACCAGCGCTACTGTCACCACAGCGTCTATTCCCCTGCCGTGTATTTTTTTGTATGTTTCATCTTCTCCAAGATCTCTTAAACCAGTGCGTCCAAACTCAGATATTGCAGTTACCGTATTATAGCCCATGTTCAAAAGGGCTGTCCTGAAACTGGTTTCAATTTGTTCCCGGACCACAGAATCTTCGTCGGGCAGAATGGCAACCACCATTATCCGCTGGTAAGGAGTTGGATCAATATGCTGCGTTTTCCAGGTAGTTACCGTCCGGTTGGTACTGCAACCAGCGAGCGTAAGCAGCAATAGTATCAGAAATTCATTTTTCACTTATTGGATGGTTCTGGTTTTATGCGAAGTTACGTGGTTTTGCTCCGGCTTGCTTTTTGATGCCAGACAGTTATATGATATGGATGTTTAAAATTAATTAAAACTTTAATACTTATTTTATGGCAAAGTATTCAAAAGGTGCGCAGAAAAAAGTAAAAAGGGCTATGCATGAGAAGAAGAAGGGAACATTGAAAAGTGGGCGGAGCGGAAAGAAGGTAAAGAGCCGTAAGCAGGCTATCGCAATAGGCCTTTCGGAAGCCAGGAAATCGGGCGCCAAAGTGCCTAAGAAAAAAGGGGCAAAGAAAAAGGCAGCAAAGAAATCTTCTGGCAGAAAAAAATCTGCAGGCAGAAAGAAATCAGCCGGAAGAAAAAAATCAACTGGTAGAAAGAGATCTTGACGCAAGTCGGGATAAATAGCTTAAACAATAATCTATAGACGCCATACTGAACTCCAGTATGGCATTTTTGTAGAAAATAATTCCCCATAACTTTTTATTACCGTGTTCATGAACGAATGATTAATAATAGAAGAGTCATGCATCTCCAATGATAGATCACCTATCGGGGTTTACAGGTAGAAAATTATTAAAGAGTGTAGAATTTTAATTGAGTTATGCACAATTGATTTTGAAGGCATATGGTTTGTGAAAATTCAGAGACAATTGCTTTCAAACTAAAAATTTTAAGTTATGGCAACTAGAAGACAAACGCAGCAACGGGGATTTTCCTCAGTAGACCCCGGACGTCGTCGCCAGCAATCTGGAGGACAGTCAAACCAATATAGTTCCGGCCGCTCTGGTAATCAGTATGAAGAAGATGAATATGATGAGGATGAGGATGATTACGAGGAAGATGACGATCAGGATGTTCAGGGGTCTTATGGTGAAGAGGAAGAAGATTACGGTGATGAATATGACGAGGACGATTATGATGAGGATGAGGACGAGGAGGAAGACAGAAATGTTTATGGAAGTCAGGAAGAAGACGATGAAGATGATTATTATGACGAAGGAGAAGAAGAAGACGAAGATGAATATGCTCATGCAGGTTATGAAGATGAAGATGAGGAGGAATACAATCAGGGCCAGGGACGTAATAATGGTTCACAGAGGCGCCGCGGTTTTGGCGGCAATAGAGGAAGAAGCAATGGCAGTTCCAACTCTTCCCGCAGAGGCTTTGCAGCTATGGATCCGGAAAGAAGAAGAAGAATAGCCCAGGAAGGCGGACGTCATTCTCATGACGGTGATGGAAGAAATGGAAATGGAAGAAATGGTAGTTCTGGCAGAGGCAATTCCGGTCGCCAGAGAAATGGTTCTGGTCGTAATGATCAAAATGATTATGGCCGCTCTGGCAGAGGTAATTCTGGACGTTCCGGTTCATCCCGCCGTGGTTTCGCAGCCATGGACCCTGAAGAAAGAAGGGAAATTGCAAGGATGGGTGGACGTGCTTCACATGGCGGGAATGGCGGAAGCAATAATGGTCGTTCACGCGGTGGCAATTCCGGTCGCTCTGAACGCTCTGAAGGAAATAATTCTGGTCGCTCTGGAAGAAGCAGCTCCAGTCGTTCAGGACGCTCTTCCTCCAGTAACCGGGGAGGGAGTTCATCGAATCGTTCGGGTCGTTCTGGTTCGTCAAGGCGCGGATTTGCTGCAATGCCCAAAGAAGAAGTAAGACGTATTGCCAGGAAAGGTGGCAAGGCTTCCCATGGTGGCGGAAGAGGTCGTTCCAGTCGAAGCAGGTCAAACAGCAGGTAAGACCTGTCTATTATAAATACAGAAAATAGAGCCAGGCGCTCTATTTTTTGTCATTTGTGACCATAAAACAGAATGATATGAAACAAACAAAAAATCAATCGACTATGGCCGGAAAATCAATATCAGGTATCAATGGGGCAAATGGTTCCAATGGTAAACAGGAACAGACTTCCCTGTTGGAAAAATTCTTCCTGGACCAATTGAAGGATATTTATTATGCAGAGCAGCAATTGGTTAAAGCGCTGCCTGAAATGCAGAAAGCTGCCACTACTGAAGAACTGGAAGATGCTTTTGGAAATCACCTGAAACAAACGGAGCGCCATGTAAAAAGACTGGAAAAAGTTTTTCAGGCGATCAATAAGACTCCAGAAGGAAAGAAATGTGAGGCAATGGAAGGTTTATTGAAGGAAGCACGGACTATAATTGGCGAAACAAAAGAAGGTTCAATGACTCGCGATGCAGCGCTGATTATTGCAGCTCAGAAAGTGGAACATTATGAAATAGCTTCTTATGGAGGTTTGGTTCAACTGGCCATAACAATGGGACTTAATCGAGCTGCTGAGGTACTGGAAAAAACCCTGAACGAAGAAGAGGAAACAGATTCCTTATTAACTGAAATAGCAGAGACCTACATTAATATAGAGGCGGAGGAAGAAGGCGTTTATTCCTGGAGCAAAAAAGAAGAAGAGACGGTAGAATAAATATATTATCCAGAGAAGCCATTTTTTAGAGTGGCTTCTCTGGATATATTATTTAGCGATTTTGCGGGTATATTTCCTGTTTATGGGAATTTTTGTTTTCCGGCCATTATATAAAACCTGGCAGTTGGTACAGAAAAAGCTTCGCCTTTTTGTTTTGCCTGCATACTTTTTAGTGACTGGCAAATTACACCGTGGACAGGTCTTTTTTGTATGTATGAGCCAATGCTTTCTTAAAACGAATGCTTTTTTCCATTCAAGGAAATCGAAGCTGTAATCACGGGCTTCCTTAATCAATGCAGATAGTTTTTTCGGAGGAAGTTTTCCGATCCTGCTTTCTGGATGAACCCTGATCCGGAATAATACTTCGTTTTTGATAATATTGCCAACACCAGAGAATATGGTTTGATCCAAGAGGGCATCGCAGGCCATTGTATCGGGTATGTTTTTCAGCTTTGATCTTGCCTTACGTGGACTCCAGGATTCGTTCATGACATCTGACGTCCAGTCATAGATCTTATCCGGATCATCTTCCAGCAACCTTACGGAACAGGCATAAAAATTCAATTCACCATTCGCGAACTTAAGGCTCAATCTCTCAGGAGTGTCTTTTCTTTCATTGATGCGATAACTGCCAAATAATAAAAAATGGATCCGAATAGTATTTTCAGGAAAACAAATCAGGAAGTGCTTGCCCCATGATTTAAAATCTTTTACCGGTTGCCCTACCAGGTCTGGTAGTTCAATTTTTGTATTACCACCTATCTTGATCAGTTTTTTTCCTTTGAATTCCTGTACTGCTTCTTTTAAAATTACTATCGATGGTCCCTCAGGCATGAACGATTTTAATACGCTATGATCCAAAGATGGTTCCAGTTTTGCTTTCTTTCATTAAAAAGGGATGAAATGGCATATTGGATGCTCAGGCTTTCATTATAAAGAATGGAAAGGAGTATTTTATCCAGAAAGGCTGGCCCAACGGCTTTGGTTTGAGTATTACAGCAGTCAATTTCATACACTGGAATTGAATGTTACCTTTTACCGTTTCCCGCAATTAAGTTTTTTGGAGAACTGGTATAATAAAAGCCCGGAGCATTTTGTATTTGCCGTGAAAGTGCCCCGGCTGATTACTCATTATAAACAATTTAATGAGTGTGATGATCTGCTTGCTGATTTTTATGCTACCTGCCGCGAAGGACTGAAAGATAAATTAGGTCCCATTCTTTTCCAGGTAACACCTCAATTAAAATATTCTGAACAAAAATTAAGGCAAATCCTGGATACTCTTGATCCTTCATTTAACAACGTAATAGAATTCCGCCATGCAGAATGGTGGCGCAAAGATGTAAAGGAGGAATTAACTAAAAAAGGAGCGATCTTTTCTGGGATCAGCTATCCTGGTTTGCCAAATGAACCTGTTATCAATGCCAACACAGCCTATTACCGTTTTCATGGAGTGCCGCAATTGTATCACTCGCCTCACACTGAAGTGGATATCCGGCAAATAGCGGAGTTTTTTACCAGCAATGAAAAGCTGGGGCAGGTATTTGTGTTTTTTAATAATACTGCAAGCCTGGCGGCCATTGATAATGCCCGGTTTCTTGAGAGCCTGGTATTAGATAAAAACCGGACTGATCCATATAAAGCCGGGATTTTGTAGACAATCTTGCACTTGATGGGGAAAGCGGCAGATTGAAGATTAATTATAAGCAGGAATCTAGTGGCATAATTTTTCGACATGTATTATGAGTATTCTCTCTTAATAATTATACATTATGGAAATAAAACGTAACGAAGCAACCCTCAATCGCCCGGATGGAGATCGTGTTTTGGACGGAACCTACGTATTTGTTGATATACCATCTTATATCCGCCAGATCAAAGAAGAAACAGCCTGGGAAAAAAATGATAGAAACGGCATTACAGTTTTTAAAAGTGATTGTATTACCACAGTGATAACTGTCCTTCATAAGGGCTCTGCCATAAGGGATAGTGAGATGGAGGAGTTTCTAATTATACAAATTCTGGATGGTAATATCCGCTTTTCAACTCCGGATGGAGATATCGATGCTGTAAAACATCAGCAAATCACTTTTCACCCTGGCGTGAAACATTCCATCGAGGCATTATCTGAATCTATTGTTCTATTAACTACCTTCAATAATAAGGCAATAGAAACACCAGTAAAATAATAAAACAATAGAATCCAGATCCAGTTAGCACAGTTGAAAAGGGTACGGATTAACGCTGATGTTCTACCAGTGAAATTAATTATTTAAGTGCTTTCCGGATTGCGTTGGCAGAATCCAGGTGCATTTGCAGGGTAGGGATTGTATTGTCTACAAATGATTTTATATCTGCATCGTTCACCTTACCTGATGCGTCCTTAAACATATCTATATCTTTTTTGTGGTCGCTTTGCATCGCATCCATAAATGCCTTATCGAAATCTTTGCCGGTTCTTTTCGCCAGTTTGTCTATTTTTTCCTGGTTGTCATTACCTGGACCATCAGGAAGGGTAACATTCCGCTGGGCGGCCAGCGCCTTCACCTTATCATTTGCTGCTGAATGATCATGGATCAGCATGGTCCCGTAATCCTTAACCTTTTTATTAGACGCTTTTTGTTGCGCTAGTTCTCCAAGGCGTACTTCAGTCATGCCGCCGTCGGCTGCTTTGACCAGGAAGGAGGAACTGGCTTCATCGGTTTTCAATGTTTGGGAAGTAGTGGAGTTTGAATCCATTTTTTCTGAATTGGCAGAATCAGCTTTTTCTACGCTGTCTTTTCCTTCATTGTTGCAAGCCAGTAGTAAAAACGGTAATGCAAAGGCAATTGATCTTTTTTTCATAACGATTGTATTTTAATATAAATGTCGGTTTAGCTCTTAGGTCGAAATATTCGTGCCACAGTTATTTATTTTACCATGGGAAGGCCCAAAATTCATATGGAGCCTTGTAATCATATATGTAAAGCGGGTGGCATAATTTATGTCGCATTGCCTGTATGATAGCAACAAAAGCGCGAAAAAAAACGGCAGGAAAATCAGCGGCCCGGGAAAAAGTAGGCTCAAAACGAACCGCCAGGAGTAAAGGAGATATTTCAGCTTCCTATAATTCGGTAAAGGAATATAATGGCAAGCAATATACAGGTATGGCCATTGGCCGCAGCCATAAATGGTACTATGACAAAGGGGAATGGAAGGAAACCAAGATAACTCCTGATCTATGGGAAATATCCTATGCTGTTACAAAACGGAGGGCTGGCCATGCGCCTGAAGGCTCAGGTGTTCCGGTAGGAACTGCTTACCACTGGTATATCATGGCCCACCAGGACGTCCGTAAACTTAATGCAAATGATTATTCCACTGTGCTTTCGGGATTCAAATATAAAGTGGCCCATAAAAGAGCCAGTAGCGATAAATGGAGTGCAACTACAGGCACGCAACGTAAACACATGATCAAATATCTGAAGGAGATGATCGATCAACTGGAAAGTGAACCAGTTGTCATTGAATTTGAATACAATGGAAAAAAATTCAAAGGCGAAGGAACTCCGGTTAAAGAATCCTGTCACGATGGGGTATGTTTTTCCCTTGAAATAAGCCTTAATGGGGAACATGTTGGTATAATTAATCGCCTGAAATCCAGCTGGAAAATGAATGAGGTAAAAGACCAGAAATTCATTGATGCCATTGGCCAGGTAATTCAGCTGTGGTATGAATAACAACCCTAACCTATAATCTTTAAATTTTATTTGTTATGTATTTAGCTTATCGAACCTGTATTGAAGCATGTCTTCATTGCATGTCTATGTGTAATCATTGTGCTTCCTCCTGTCTGCAGGAAAAGGATGTGGATTCCATGGCACGATGTATTCGACTGGATATGGAATGTGCAACCATTTGTCGGACAGCCGCAGAATTAATGACCATGGGCAGCCAGCATGCGAATGCCATTTGCCAGATCTGCGCGGATATTTGCCAGGCATGTATGGAAGAATGTGAAAAGCATACTGCTATGGATCATTGCAGGCAATGTGCTACAGCATGTCGAACCTGTGCAGAAGAATGCCTAAGTATGGTTGCAGCCTGATGGAATTTACCAGTTACATTGGAATAGCCGCAGGGATCTTTACATCAATTTCGTTATTACCGCAGCTGATCAAAATAATACGCGAAAAAGAGACGGAAAATATCTCCTCATTCATGCTTTTTATTCTGATAGCGGGCCTTGGATTATGGATCTGGTACGGGTTATTAAAAAAAGATTACCCAATTCTAATCACCAATTCTTTTTCCTTCCTGGTTAATTCATTAATGATCTACTTTACATTCAGATATAAAAAGAAAAAATAGGCGAACAGGGGATATTCATGGTTTTCCCGGATCATCCCAAAAATTCAGATTGTCTGCTGGCATATCCTTTGTTTCGGTTTCAGTTCATCAACAAATATTATTTACTACTAAAAGTTTAAGTTATGCCTACAACAAAGTCAAAGAAAACCAGCGGCACAAAGTCTTCTGCGGGAACCAGTTCCCGGAAGGCAAAAAATGCTGAAACTTCATCACAAAACGAGAATAGCCAATTGGAGAAATTTTTCGTAGATGCATTGAAGGATATTTACTGGGCAGAAAAACATTTAACGAAGGCACTTCCCAAAATGCAGAAGGCTGCTACCAGTGAAGAGTTGCAACAGGCTATTGAAGATCACCTGAATCAGACAAAGGAACATATTAACCGCCTTGAACAGGTATTTGATCAGCTTGGAGAAAAAGCTCAGGCTAAAAAATGTGAAGCTATGGAAGGATTGACCAAAGAAGGAGATACGGTAGTGGAAGAAACTGAAGACGGTACATCAACACGTGACGTTGGGATCATAGTTTCCGCCCAGAAAGTTGAACACTATGAAATATCCGCTTATGGCAGTCTTATTACGATAGCAAAGACAATGGGACAGGACGAGATAGCTGATATTCTCAGCCAGACACTGGAAGAAGAGAAGGAAACCGATCAATTACTTAGCCAGATAGCCGAAGGCAGCATCAACTGGCAGGCACAGGAAGAAGGTGAAGAAGGTGAAGAGTCTAATGAAGAAGAGGAAGAATAGAAATAAAAATAGCAATTCCTGGTAAAAACGCAAAGGTGCAGTTGGCAGAATGAAATCTGCAACAGAGCGCTTTTGCGTTTTTATATGGGAATATAATGCGTCGCATGGCAGGATTATTGTCGTACTATTCTTAATTAAATCTTTCTTTATGATAAACAGAGATGGTTCCTGTATCAGTCTTTGGCAGGACAATTCCGAGGCATATTTACCTGCCAATCAGGCTGACGTCAAAGCTATGTATGATGTAATAATTGTTGGTGGAGGTATTACCGGAATTACTACTGCCCTTCAGTTGCAAACAGCCGGCAGGAAATGCCTTGTACTGGAAGCTTATAATATTGGTTTTGGAACAACTGGAGGTACCACTGCACATTTAAACACTTTATTGGATACACCATATACTACCATAAGTAAAAATTTTGGGGACGAAAATTCCAGAATTGTAGCTGATGCTGTTAAAGCAGCTATCAGCCTCATTAAAACCAATATTGAAAAATACCAGATAGATTGTGGTTTTTCTGATGCGGATGCCTATCTTTTTGCACAGGATGAGAAACAGGAAAAGGAACTTCAGGAAATATTTAATGCCACAAAAGAAGCTGGAATTACAACAAGTTATTCCGATTGTTTACCTGTTCCCATTCCATTTGTAAAGGCTATTAAAGTTCCTGGCCAGGGAAAATTTAATCCATTGCAATATGTTTATGGAATTGCTGCAGCTTTTGAAAAGGCTGGGGGTGTAATAGTTCAGGATTGCAGGGTAAATGGAGTAGAGAATAACGAATATGTTGAAGCAGAGACAGATAAAGGAGTATTTAAAGGACAGGAATTAATATATGCCACCCATATTCCTCCCGGAATCAATTTGCTGCATTTGCGTTGTGTTCCGTATAGGAGCTATGTTGTTGCTGTGACGCTGAGCAATAATGAGTATCCTAAAGATCTGGCCTATGATATGGTTGATCCTTATCACTATTACCGGGCCCAGGAAGTTAATGGTAACACTTATTTAATAGCAGGCGGAAAGGACCATAAAACGGCGCATGAGGAGAATACAGATAAATCCTTTCTTCAATTGGAAGCCCAGGTGCTGAAACATTTTCCTGTAAAGAATATTGAGTACAGATGGTCTTCCCAATATTTTGAATCAGCAGATGGTTTACCCTATATCGGCCATTTACCCGGTCATCCACAACATATTTATGTAGCTACCGGATTTGGAGGAAATGGAATGGTATATAGTCATGTGGCTGCACTTACTCTTAAAGAGATATTATTGAATGAAGAGGAAAAATATTCAAGTCTTTTTAATCCTAATCGGATTAAACCAGTAGCAGGATTTACCAATTTCATCAAGCATAACGCAGATGTGGTAAAGCAATTTGCCAATAAATGGTTTTCACATGAAGAAATTCAGGAATTGGCAGAATTGGCACCGGGTGAAGGGAGAGTGGTTACCTACAATAAGCAAAAGATCGGGCTATTCAAACATGAAACAGGAGCATTATACGCAGTGAATCCGATCTGCACGCATATGAAATGTGAAGTGAAATGGAATATTGCCGAACGTACCTGGGACTGCCCCTGTCACGGTGCCCGTTATTCATATGATGGTTCAGTGTTAACAGGACCAGCAGACCATGAATTGGAACAAATACGGATCAGATCCCTGCAGGAAGAAGAAAAGCATTGATTATACGGTTGCCTTTTCGGCTGTAAGTAAAGCCATAGCCTGAGCAGCATTCAGATTACCAAGTGGAGAGAATGTTTTTCCTTCTCCTTCCAGGTAATTGGTAAAGAATTTTTCTACCTGGCTGATGATAGTGGAAGGAATATCCTCAATAGAAATCGCATTTTCAAATACTCCCGATTGCTCGGGTATGGCAAGGAACCGGTCATTTCTGATCTGTTTTTTACCGTTTGATGACTGTTCTGCCCGGATGCAGCCTATGATTCTGCAATCCATTAAGCATCCGGGAAAACCCTGAAATTCTGAGATAACCAAAACATCAATTGGGTCTCCATCCTCACCCCTGGTTCCAGGTATAAATCCAAAATCAAAAGGGAACACAAGACCTTCCGGTAATATTTTCATTAGCCTGAAAAGCTTTTGATTTTCATCGAATTTGTACTTAATACGGCTTCCTTTGGGCGTTTCAATCACAATATCCATACGTCTTTCTCAAATTGAAAACAAAAAATCAGCCAGCAGGCTACAGGCACCGGAAAAACCCTTAGAAGAAAAAGGCTGAGGTGAAATGTCCACATATTTTTTAGGAAATCAGCAATCGCAATAAGAAAATAATTAGCTTTGGTCACCGTAACCTCCTGGGTTTGCGTGAGTGAAATAAATTTCTACATTTTATGGGTTCACAAGAGCTTGCCAGTGAATCGATCCGCCAGCCCTGCCTAATACCAAAATAAATATTCGAATAAAGGAAGAGGAAGTAATATGCAAAAGAATATTCTGCTTATTGATGATGATATTGACGAACTTAAGATTTTTACTGATGCCATTAAAGAAGTACCCGGAGATTTTAAGTGTGTATTTGTTACAGGTACCCAGGAAGCGCTGGACATGCTTCAATCTTTTGTTCCTCATTACATATTTGTTGACTTCAATATTCCCAAGATAAACGGCCTTGATTTTTTGTCGTCAGTAAAGAAATCTGACAGGCTGAAGGAAGTGCCTGTATTTCTGTACTCCACCAGCATCAGTAATGAAATGAGCAAGATTGCTGAATTACTGGGTGCAGCGGGCAGCATAGAAAAAACTTTTTCAATTGCCATGCTGGCCAGTGAACTCAAAGTTTTATTGACGGATGGCGCGCGACCAAATTATGTGATGTTAAATGGAAAGTAGGATGTGGATAAATATCGGGTTTGGATTATTTTTTTACCGTAGCCGATTGCTTTAGCTTTGTGCCACAGAGCAACGATGCGTTGCATTGATTATACATTTCCCCATTATTTCCGGTTTAAAAAAATTACCAGCTGATGCTGGAAGATTTTCTGCCCCTATAACATTCTGATACTTACTACCCCCATTACATTGCCTGATTGCTTTTGAGCCCATTACTCAAACCATTAAATGGAGTATTATGAAAAAGCATGTATTATTAGTCGATGATGACAAGGATGAATTATTTCTATTCAATGAAGCCCTGAAAGAAGTTCCAGGCTCTTTCAAATGTACCTATGCCAGTTCTGGTGCGCAGGCGCTTGAAATGCTTAACTATATACAGCCTGATTTTATCTTTATTGATTACAATCTTCCGGTTCTTGACGGAGTGGCAGTCCTTGATGGAATAAAAAGAGACAAGAAAATATCGGATATTCCCGTTTTCCTTTATTCTTCCTCCTTAACAAAGGATGTCAATAGCACTGCAATTTCTCTTGGAGCTGCTGGCTGTATTCGCAAGCCCAATAGTATTGGAATGATGACAATGGTGCTTAAGTCCATTTTCTCGGGATTCAGCCGGGACTTTAGATTTTTGCTACAGTAGCGTGAAGCTATTTCATTTGTTGAAAAATTTCCCCTTAAATAGTATTGCCACAATTTTTTATACGTAATCCCATAAGGTGAAGTGTTATTCCAGAAACAGTAACGAGGCATAAAAATTGTTGTTAAACAATTGAATTAAAATGTGAAGTATGAGAAAGAAACTGCAGAAAAAAGCTGTAACGTTAGCCACAAGCCTGGTGAAGCATATAAGATTAAATACCATATTGCCTTTCCAGGAAAAACCTTCAGTCGATTCGGCTTCGGCTGTAAAAGCAGAACCCGCAGCTGATGATAAACAAAGGCCATTGGTGGCAGCTGACCTGTTCTCTCTATTTACTGCAGATATTATTAAAGAAGAAGTCATTTTTACCCGATAAATATCCGCCATCCTTTACCAGTTGTCAAAAGTTAATCCATAGCTTTCTTCATTCAGAATGTCCTTCCAGTTTTCAATTAATTTTTTATAGGCTTCTCCTACGGGTGTTATATTTCTTTGGAGGTCTACAAGGCCGAGTTCATTGACCACTCCTGCGTCATTGCGCAATGCTGAATCCCAGTCAACCTGGTGCTGCAGACTATACCAGGTAAAACCTATAACTGGAATTCCATCATTTTTCAGGCGGTGTACATTTGCCCATTGCTTCAATAACCATTCTTTTGATGCAGGCATTTTGATATTTGTTTCCGTATGCATGATCGGAAGTTTATAGCGCCGGAAATACTGACTGGTGATCACATGATAGCCAAATATCTCTCCAGCCGCCTGTGTATGTCCATCCGGGAATACCAGGTGCTCATTTGTTACGTAATAGTCATTACCCATAATGCACCGGGCCTTTACCTGGTTTTTGGTAAACCATTCAAATTCATCTTTGCTCATTCCGTGTCGCAGCAGGTATTCATACATCGCAACGTTAAGAGGATATCCATAGGTAAGGTCAAGTGAAAGAAAGCGCTTCTGATTCAGAAATCTGGCAAGCGGTACAGCCAAAGGGTCCATGGCATGGAAATATTCCGAAGATTCACTCTGTATAAATGTTGCTTCCGGTTGTACTTTTAAGATTTCATGCATGGCCAGAACATTAGCCTTGCATAAATGTTTTAAGGCTGTAACAAAGGCATAATCTGTGCTTAATCGTTCATTCCACCAACCATACTGGCCGGAAAACATGGCAGTAATGAAGATCTCATTGATAGGGGTATATAGATGCAAATCCGGAAAGCGTTTGGCAAACGCTCCTGCATATTCTGCAAAATGCTCTGGAAATGCGGGATTTTGAAAATTCTGCAGCCAGTCCGGTACTCCAAAATGACAGAGGTCAACGATTGGGGTTATATGCAATTCCTTCAGTTTGTTGAACGTTTCATCTGTAAAATTCCAATCATACTTGCCAGGGGCGACATGAGCGGAATAGTAAGGTGGACCATATCGTAAAAATTCAATTCCCAAATCCTTGACCAGTTGGAAATCCCTTTCCCAACAGGCATAGTGAAGCGTCTTTTCCATTTCGTCTATCCGTTTGGTAGTTCCATCTGGTAACTGGATTGTGGGGTAACTGTTTTCAATTCCTGTTGCGAACATGAATTTATTTCCTGCCATTATATAAAAATTAAATTATGCTAATCGGTGATTGAAGTATCGGTCAAGGGCGTTTTCCAGCGGTGGCAGTTTAATTCCTTTCTCACTTTGCAATACACTATATACAGGCCTTCTCGCTTTCCAACCCATTTCTTCCGGCGCAAGGCTGATCAATTTATATTTATTGCAACCTCCCCGCTCTGCTATGAGCTGGGCGAAATCCATCCAGGTCAACATGCCTTCATTCGATAAATGCCAGATACCCTGTTCTTCGTCAATGAAAAGATCCAGGGAAATGTCTGCCAGGTCAGGAATGTAAGTGGGAGAGATCATGATATCTTCCGGAACATTAAACTGTTCATTCTTTTTCAATGATCCAAGCACACCATAAACGAAATTGTATTTATCCCAAGGCCCAAAAAATGCACTGGTGCGTATAATTAATGAGGAAGGGCAGGCTATTTGTACTTTTTTTTCTCCCAGTATTTTACTGGCTCCGTACACGTTTAAGGGATTTACCTCGTCTCCCTCATAATAAGGTGTTTTTTTATTTCCATCAAAAACCAGATCAGAGGAGAAGGTCATCAGGCGTAGCCCATGTCTTTTGCAGGCATTCGCCAGAAAATAGGGGCCAGTTGAGTTGATGGCAAAACACTCTTCTTTGTTTGATTCTGCTTCATCTACGTGTACATATCCAGCCGTATTGATAACTGCCCACGGTCTATACCTGTTAATTATATCTTCTACCCCATTTTCATTGGTGATGTCAAGGTCCTGCCGTGATAAAGCGATATAAGGAATAGATCTGCGTTCACAAATTTTCATAAAGGCCTGTCCCAGGGTTCCCGTTTTACCAGTGATAAGCAGGGGAGGGGCTTTACGAATTGGATGCCGACTCTCTGTGGATGAACATTTATTCCACCAGCCTTTTTCTTCCAATAAGGGGTGGGCATGGTTTCCGGTAACACTCAATGAATTGATCATTTTTGCCAGGGCAGTTGGTCTCCGGTGGAAATTCCTTGTATCAAATATCCCGGATTCATAATGATTATTCCTGCAGGTCAATAAACTGTTCCAGTCATAAGAGCCAAGCAATGACCATGCAGTAACACATTTAACCTGGATATTCTGGTCATTTAGCCTGCAACAGGTATCAAAAGTTTCTTTGAACCAGCGCAGTTGTTCTTCTCTTGTGCAATTTAAATGGCATTCCGTTATTCCCAGAGGAATATGGTACCTGTTCCATGCTTCCTTTAACAATTGTTCCAATCCCGCAGGTCTTCCAGCGCGTACTGCTTCTGTATCTGCATACCGCATCCGGTTATTTCCCCCATGACAATGGGAAGGATAATTCTCGATATGCTCATCAAGGTATCTCTCTGAGGTTACGTAATAATTAAACCCCATGATATCGGGGGGGCATTTATTTTCTAAAAAGAATTGCAATTCTTTTTCAGCAATGCCCATTTCCAAAAAATATTTCCAATAGAAATGACTGCTGTCTACTTTCCCACACAAAAGATCATAGGTAAGCCAGCGCCTCTTATTCTCATAGGATGCCTGGTATCGAAGTCGCGGTGTGCTATGCGTTTTGGCCAGATCTTCCGTCTGCACCAGTTGCGCATGAGGGTTTATCGTGCGAATGGCCTGCATGGCAAGAACAGTCCCTTTCAATTGGGTTATTATCATTTTGATAAAACTCAATTCATTCTTGTGATGGGGATACCAGAAACCATATAATCCACTAAACCTTGCCGTGGTCAATGGTTCATTTACAGGAGTATAATTATTGATCCAGGGAAATTGTTTTGCCACTTCCAGCGCATACGTTGCCAGTAGTTGTGGGAAATTTTCATCCAGTAAATGTGTGAATGAAGGACCGCTGCCATGATGAAGCAGACCTGCCACAGGATCCATTCCATTTGACCGGATAGCATCGAGACGTTCCTTTGTTTTTTGCCAGTTAATTATACCGTTATCCCCTGGTAAATGGTTTTCCCAGAGAATGGGATACCTGAGCTTGCGTATCCCTAATGCAGCAATGGCTTCAATATCTCCTGGTCTTGAATAATGCCCTGTTGCTTCCAATTGATCACGGTAAGTATTATTCACCCTGTTCACTGTACATTCCAACCCACCCCAGATCTCAGGTCTGCAATGCTGATACTTTATGTCCATTGATTTGTTGGCCATTTCCCTGAACTGAAATTAATTTTTTATATAGGGTTAATGATTGGGCCACTACCTGGTCCATATTATAATACTTATAGGTAGCCAGCCTTCCGGTAAAATGAACTTTTTTCATGCCTGCTGTCAATAGCTGGTATTTCTTATAGAGTTCTGCATTTTCGGGACGTGGAACTGGGTAATAGGGATCACCATCCTCTTTGGGATATTCATATACGATAGTGGTTTTCGGGTGCTTTTGCCCGGTGAGATATTTGAATTCGGTAGATCTTGTATAGGGATGCTCGTTCGGGTAATTAATTGTTCCGGTGGATTGGTAAGTTTCACATTCCAGGGTTTCAAAACGGAATTCAAGGGAACGGTAGGGAAGCTTGCCATAGCAATAATCAAAGAAATAATCTATAGGTCCGGTATAGATCATTTCCCGGTGGGGTATAATGTCTCTTACCTCTTTGTAATCTGTATTCAGCATGATCTTGATATTGGGATGGGAAAGCATATTTTCAAACATCCGTGTATATCCATGCAGGGGCATACCCTGAAATTTATCTGTAAAATACCGGTTGTCTCTATTATTACGTACCGGAATGCGTGCTGTTACAGAAGCGTCTAACTCTGAGGGATCGAGATCCCATTGCTTACGTGTATAGCCTTTGAAAAATTTTTCATACAGTTCACGACCTACTTTATTCACAACAACATCCTCAGATGTGATAATTCTTTCTTTTAACTCTGCTTTGGATTGAAGGAAATTTTCTACCTCGGAACTGGTCAGGTGCATTCCATATAATTCATTGATCGTATTCAGATTGATGGGGATTGGGACAAGCATACCATCCACACTTGCCAGAACACGGTGTTCATAGGGGCGCCAGCTGGTAAATTGACCGAGGTAATCATATATTTCTTTTGAATTGGTATGGAATATATGTGGACCATATTCATGGATCAATAGTCCATCCTTATTGTAATGATCATAGGTATTGCCTCCAATATGATGGCGTTTGTCTACGATAAGTATTTTTTTGCCCGCTTCACTGGCAAGACGTTCGGCCAGAACTGCCCCTGCAAAACCGGCTCCCACAATTAAATAATCAAACATACTCATTCTCCTTTTGTATTAAGTTGTTCTGCTGTTTTGCTTCAATTTTTGTATTTATATGGTAAAGCATTCTTTCAACAGTATTATCCCATGAATTTGTTTCAAGGAAAGTATCTACTGCTTTTAACCATCCCTGTTTATTTTCCATGGTAAGTTCCTGTTCAATTCCTTTAATAAATTCTGACGCCGTATTCGCTATATATACCAGTCCCTTTTCTCCATAGGGAGATACTACATCCCGAATGGGTGTTGAAACCACGGGCTTGCCGCCAGCAAGGTATTCAGGTGTTTTGGTTGGGCTGATAAAACGGGTTGAATCATTAATGGCAAAGGGCATCATAGCTACATCCCAGCCGGCCAGGTACGTTGGTAATTCTTCATAAGATTTACCTCCGAGATAATGAATATTGGGAGCCATTGGCAGTGTGGAAGGATCTATTTTAACAACCGGACCGATAAGGATGAATTGCCAATCTGGTTTTTCAGCGCTTATGGTCTGCAGTAGATCAAGATCCATCCGTTCATCTATCACTCCAAAGAACCCGATTCGGGGATTAGGAATCAAATACTGATCAGCGGGTTCAATTACTATACTTCTGCTTTTACTAAAATGTTTTTTATCGATACTGCTGGGGAAAGGATAGATGCAGGGATGCAAATCTTTTTTTGCTTCATATAAACTAAAACCTCCGGTAAACACCAGGTCTGCTTTCTCCATTAAGGCTGATTCCTGTTCCTTTAAACGCATTGGCGCATTTTTGAAAGCAGAAAGCTCATCCATGCAATCGTATATCGTTAACAGTGGCGAAAAAGATTGCGAGATCGGAAGCGCCATTGGTGTATAATACCAGAAGATATACCGCAATACTCTGAAATAGTCAAAAAACTCATGCAAGAGGGTCTCCTGTATCCGGCAAGCTTCAGTTTCATCAGTGCCTGG
>JAJKIP010000101.1 GCA_021154405.1 Segetibacter sp.
AACAACCATTGCCATAGTGGATGATCATATTTTGATCGCAAAGGCAATTGGCTCCATCATAGAACAATTTGGGGATTTTGAGGTATTGTATGAATGCGAAAACGGAAAAGCACTCACCGAGAAGTTCAAATTAAAAAATAATATCCCCGATATTGTATTGCTTGATATTTCAATGCCTGTCATGAATGGCTTTGAAACAGCAGCCTGGGTGCGGGACAATTACCCATCAGTGCTTACCATGGCTTTGACCATGCAGGGAGATGATGAATCATTGATCAGAATGATCAAATCCGGAGCAAGAGGGTATTTGCAAAAGAATGTTCATCCAGCTGAACTCGAGAAAGCCTTGCGTTCCATGGTTACAAAAGGTTTTTATTATCCCGATTGGGCTACCAGCCGGGTATTGCATTCTCTTTCCACAGAAACGGATAAAGTAACTACAGGAATAGAACTGACTCCGCGTGAACAGGAATTTCTCCAATATGTATGTACCGAGCTTACGTATAAGGAGATTGGTGAAAAGATGTTCTGCAGCCCGCGCACAGTAGAAAGTTACAGGGATTCACTTTTTGAAAAACTGGGCGTGAAGACCAGGATTGCACTGGCGCTTTATGCGGTAAAAACGGGAATTTATAAATTGTAGGTTATTTCACTTCCTGCATATCCACCAGTTTCTTATAGAAACCATTTTGAGTGATCAGCTGATCATGCGTGCCACGCTCCACAATTTTTCCTTTCTGTAAAACAATGATCTCATCTGCATGGCGGATAGTACTAAGGCGGTGAGCGATCACAATACTGGTCCGGTTCTGCATCATATTGTTAATGGCATCCTGTACCAGCCTTTCGCTTTCAGTATCCAGTGAAGAAGTAGCTTCATCAAGAATCAGAATAGGGGGATTTTTTGCTACCGCTCTCGCAATGGTCAATCGTTGTTTTTCTCCACCGCTTAGCTTGTTTCCACGATCTCCAATATTGGAATCATATCCATTTTCCTTTTGAGAAATGAAATTATGCGCATTGGCTACTTTGGCAGCCGCAATGATCTCTTCATCAGTAGCATTTTCTTTTCCCAGCTTGATATTATTGGCAATGGTATCATTGAAGAGGATCGGTTCCTGGGTTACAATGCTCATCTGGCTGCGCAAAGAATGAAGCGTATAGTTTTTGATATTGATGCCATCAATCAGCAATTCGCCACTGGTTACATCATGAAAACGTGGAACCAGGTCAGCCAGCGTGGATTTTCCTGCGCCTGAAGAACCAACCAGTGCTATGGTCTTTCCTTTTGCTATGGTAAGATTGATATTATCAAGGATCAGGTTATCGTCATAATAAAAAGTAATGTCGCGGAATTCAATTTTGTCTGTGAAAGAATCCAGTACTTGCGCATTTGGAGAATCGTCAACAGTAACCGGAGTTTTCAATATTTCTTCTACCCTGGATAATGCTGCAGCGCCACGCTGAATATTGAAAAATGCAGTAGAGATATTCTTGGCAGGATTGATGATAAGTGCGAAGGAAGCGATATAGGCCATTAATTCCTTTCCCTGCAATCCCTGCCCAGACAGCACCAATTGTCCACCAAAATAAAGTATGGTGCTCAGAACTATGACACCCAGCAATTCAGTAAGTGGAGAGGCCAGATCACGACGGGCACCCATTTTTTTCCGGACCTTAAATAGTTCACTGTTTACTGAATGGAACCTTTTGCTTAAAACCTTTTCGGCGAGAAATGCCTTAATTACCCGTAATCCTCCCAGCGTTTCATCCAGAATAGACAGGCCCTCACCCAATT
The DNA here is from genome assembly GCA_021154405.1 of Segetibacter sp. GTDB lineage: Bacteria > Bacteroidota > Bacteroidia > Chitinophagales > Chitinophagaceae > JAJKIP01. The sequence goes on from JAJKIP010000101.1 coordinate 1,799, forward strand.
TTATGGCCGCATCCTGGGATTGCCGTTTTAATTTCCGGCTTACTCTCCCTATTATCAGCCCTGTTACAGGAAGAAGGATCAATAAGAATAATGAAAGCTGCGGTGAGATCAGCACCAGAAAAATAAGGTAACCAAGTACGGTGAGTGGATCCTTTATCATCCCGTCCAGAGTACCAACTACCGAAGTTTCAATTTCTCCGATATCATTTGTCATCCGGGAAATGATATCGCCCTTTTTCTTTTCGGTAAAATAGCCAATAGGCAGGCGTAACAATTTATCATACAGGTCTCCCCGCAATTCTGTTACAATGGCGGAACGTACTGGTACAGAAATGCGATTCGAGAGATAAATAAAAACGTTCTTTAGAAGTGTGGCTGCAATAATGAAAATGCAGATTGCTGTGAGCGCTCCTTTTGGTCCGTGATTTTGAATGATATCTTTCAGGCTATTATCAATAAAAGCTCCGAGTACATTCGTTTTAACCGCATCTGCAGTATTGCCTAAACCAGTATCGAAAAGCAGTCCGAAAAAGGGGATAAGTAGTCCGATCGAAATCACGCCAAACAGGGTTGCGAGGATCGTACTCCCAAAGTAAAGGACCAGTTTGCCGGTGTGTTTTCTTAAATAGCCAAAAATCCTGGAGTATTTTTTCATTAGAATCAGGGGGAAAACGCCCCCCGGCCTTTAATGGGGGTAGCTTAACCGGGGCAAAGTAACTAATTTTACAGCGTCTGCCATAGGTTAATCGGTGAATGGCAGTAAATTATACTATAATTATGGAAGAAGGTAAGAGACAAAAACAGATAGCCGGCCTGTTGAATGAAGAAATGAACCAGATTTTTCAGCGCCTCGGTTTAAATATGATCGATGGTGGAATGGTTTCCATATCCTCAGTGAAAGTAACACCTGACCTGCTCGAGGCTCGCATCTACCTCAGCTTTTTTCAGGTGAAGGATATTGAAGTGGCCCTGAAAAAGATTGAAGACCGGCATCATGATATCAAACGTGAACTGGCTGCCAGGGTAAGGCACCAGTTGAGAAACATTCCGGTTTTGAAATTCTTCAAGGATGATACATTGGATCAGGTATTCAAAATGGAAGAATTGTTCAAAAAGATCAGCGAGGATAAACCAGGAGATAAGTAAACCTTAAATCGTAAGCTACATTGTACTTCCTCTTCGCCTGGCGTTATTTCAAAGCAAAGAAATCCACCAATGCCATCAATTTCATTGCATGGATCAGCATTATTGCCATCATCATTGGTACTACTGCACTGGTTGTGGTGTTGAGTGTGTTCAATGGTTTTGAAGACCTGGTGAAATCTCTTTACTCCTCTTTTTATACTGATCTTAAAATATCTCCTTCATCTGGAAAATCGATTACACTTTCCCAGCAGCAGGTGGACAGGTTACGGGGTATTGGCGGCATCCGCAATTTTTCACTGGTAGTGGAAGAAAAGGCATTTGTGCAGAATGGAGATCAGAATACAATTGTTTACCTGAAAGGGGTGGATGATAATTATCGGTATGTGACCGGTGTTGCCGATCATATTGTAAAGGGTGCATATGATTTGGGAAGTGAAGATGAGCCCAAACTGATCCTCGGATCTGGAATTGAAGGAGCTCTTGGTGTTCAGTCAGAACCGAATATTTATATTCTCAATATATACCTGCCTCGCAAAAGCAGTACTGAACAGCTGGACCAGCTGAATGATATCAGCAATGATTCCATACGCACGTCCTCTTCTTTCCAGATTCAGCAGGATTTTGATAATAAGTATGGTATTACCAATATCGACTTTATGAAGCGTGCCATGAAATGGGATGCCAATCAGTATAGTGGTGTTGAAATTTCGTTGAAAGACCCTCAGGCTGCAAAGGATATCAAGAAGAGCGTTGAGAAGATTTTCGGCAATGGATATCTGGTACAAACGCGGTTTGAACAGAACCAGAGCTTTTATTCCATCATGAATCTTGAGCGATGGGTGATCTATGGTGTGTTATCATTGATACTGGTGGTGGCTGCCTTTACCATGATCGGTGCGCTGACCATGCTGGTACTGGAAAAGCAAAAAGACATCAGTGTGTTGTATTCACTCGGTGGCAATCGCCAGTTTATTCAAAAAATATTTCTCAGTGAAGGATTGTTGCTTGCATTTATTGGAACGATAGCGGGAATGGTGCTGGCCGCATTGTTTGTGACGGCACAGATCAAATATCATTTGATTGCACTTAGCGGCGGATCATTCCTTATTGATTATTTTCCTGTAAAACTCAGAGCTTCAGATTTCCTGCTGGTAGGCGCTACTGTGTTTGTAATAGCGTTCCTTGCCTCCTGGCTTCCATCAAGAAAAGCTTCCAGAAGAGAATTCTCGTTACGCAGCGAGTGACACGCCCGCGGGCCGGGTCAGTAATCCCCTAATGTTTCAGGTAATTGAGCGAGGGCTTTGGCCAATTGCTCATCATTGGGAGCCACACCATGCCAGTTGTGATCATTCTCCATGAAATCAACTCCTTTACCCATAATGGTATGCATCATGATGGCAATAGGTTTGCCTTTGCCTTTCAGTGCTTTTGCCTTGTCCAGTCCGGCAATTACATCGTCCATATCATTGCCATTCATTTCAAGGGTTGTCCAGCCAAAAGCATTGAATTTTTCCTGGATATTACCGAGGCTCATTACTTTATCGGTAGGACCGTCAATCTGCTGGCCATTCCAGTCAATGGTGGAGATCAGGTTGTCTACTTTATGATGTGCGGCAAACATGGCGGCCTCCCAGATCTGGCCTTCATCCAGTTCACCATCACCGTGGAGTGAGTAAACAGTTGTGTTCTCCCTGTTCAGTTTCTTGGTAAGGGCGGCACCAATAGCGGCGCTCATACCCTGGCCCAGGGAACCGCTGGCAATCCGAACACCCGGCAAATGTTCATGGGTGGCGGGGTGACCCTGCAGGCGGGAATTGATCTTGCGGAAAGTGGCCAGCTCTTTAACATCAAAGTACCCGGAACGGGCCAATGTTGAATAAAATACTGGGGAAATATGGCCATTTGACAGGAAGAACAGATCCTCACCTGGGGCATCCATATTGAATTTCGGATCATGCTTCATTGCCTTGAAATATAAGGCAGTCAAGAATTCTGTGCAGCCGAGAGAACCGCCGGGGTGACCACTTTTGCTGCCATGAACCATACGAAGGATGTCTCTCCTAATTTGCGACGCAATTGCCTTTAAATCAGCCATAAAAATTTGGAAATTATTTTTAAACTTTAGTATCTTGGGGCCCCAAACCGAACTAAGGGCCCGGCAAAAATGCAATCTTTTTTGCAAAAAAAATCCAACCAGTGATTATTAATCTAGTGATGACACCAAATTTGTGGATGTAGGTTTGTAGTTATGTCCATGAACATTAATTAATTAATACCCAATGTAAGATAGGAGGTTAGGACTTATTTTTGTACCGTAAATCCCTGATTGATGCTTGATGTACTGTTAACAGCCTCGGTTTCATTTATTATTTCATTTCTCGCCATACCGGTAGTACTGCAAATTGCGGAGCAAAAGAAATTATACGATGTCCCCGACGAAAGGAAGGTTCACACCCATGCGGTTGCATCATTAGGTGGAGTAGGGATATTCGGAGGTTTTTTGCTTGCATCCCTTTTATCTATCCAGGGCCAAACCAATTTCGAATTCCAGTATTATTTCGCTGCAGCTCTGGTTATCTTTTTCCTTGGATTAAAAGATGACCTGGTAGTTCTTTCTGCCAGCAAGAAATTCATTGGACAGATGGTAGCTGCCTCCATACTCATCCATTTAGGCCAGCTTCGCCTGGATAGCATGTATGGTTTATTTGGAATTGAAAAACTGGATGAAGGATTTTCTCTGGCATTAACTTATCTCACTATAATCGTTGTCATAAATTCCTTTAACCTGATCGATGGTATTGACGGGTTAGCCGCCAGCCTTGGTGTTTTGACCATGGTGATCTTTGGCACTTATTTTTTGGTGAATGGCGAACAATACCTGGCCTATGCTCTCCTTGCTTATGCACTGGCGGGCAGCCTGGTTGCATTCCTGATATTCAATCATCATCCTGCTAAAATATTCATGGGTGATTCAGGATCGCTGATGGTGGGATTGATCAATGCCATTCTTGTTATCAAGTTCATTAACGTGGCGCACAATCCAGATGTGAAAATGCATTTCACATCATCTGTTGCCATTGGATTTTCCATACTGGTTGTTCCCCTGCTGGATACTTTACGAGTGTTTTCAATCCGGATCTTTAACGGAAAATCTCCTTTTACTCCAGACAGGAGCCATATTCATCACCTGTTACTGAACTGGGGACTTGGCCATACTGCCGTTACATTAGTATGTGTAACTGTCAATGCGGGTTTCATTGCACTGGCATATACCAGTCGCAACCTGGGCTCAACCTACGTACTCTCCATCATACTGATTCTGGCAATCGCCGGATTCTGTGTGCTTTATTACGGTAAGCCAAGAAGATCGATGACCATTTCACGCAGAGCAGATGGAGCTACTGAATTCAAAACCACTTCCAAAGTGGTTACACTTACACAGGAAGCAGCAACTGCAGATAATTCCTAGATACTGGACGTGGTGTGTGTCTTGCACACCACCAAAATGGTTCCTGAGACACCAACCATGGCGAAGCATGATCAAGCGCGTTACTTCATGCGCGTGAACTATGGACACATTATACACTTTAAGCATTTTTTCAGACTTACCCACGCATAAAACACTACGTTTCATTAGCTTTGCCACGGGAAATCAAACTATATGGCAGAAGATACCTCATCAATTATAGCTTCCGGAGAAGACCAGATGAAAAAAGCGATCAATCACCTGGAAACTGAACTTGTAAAGATCCGTGCCGGTAAAGCCAATCCCCAGATGCTCGATGGAATTGTGGTTGATTATTATGGGTCACCGATGCCCATCAACCAGATAGCCAATATCAGCGTGATGGATGCACGTACACTCAGCATTCAGCCCTGGGAGAAGAATATGCTCCAGCCAATTGAAAGAGCCATCATAGCCGCCAATATCGGTATCAATCCACAGAATGATGGTGCCCTGATCCGTCTTTTCCTTCCCCCATTAACAGAAGAAAGAAGAAAAGAACTGGTAAAGAAATGCCTGGCTGAAGGAGAACATTCCAAAGTGGCCATTCGCAATATCCGCCGGGATTCCATAGAAGCGATCAAAAAGCTTCAGAAAAATGGACTGAGTGAAGATGCTGCCAAAGATGCCGAGACCAATATGCAACAGGTGACTGACAGGTATATTACTGCAGTAGAAAAACACCTGGGAACAAAAGAGAAGGAAATAATGTCTGTGTAAGGTCTTAGTTTTTCTTATTGGTCAGGTATACTCCGCTTAATATAATGGCCAGACAGCCAATCTCTTTCCAGGTTACCATTTCTCCTACCTGTATTCCCCATAATAAAGCAACAAACGGGATTGCATAAGTAACCAGCGACGTGAATAATGGGCCCGCCCGGTTAACCAATGCATAGAACAAAATATTTCCAATGGCACTGCCGCCCAGTCCCAGCAACAGGGAGGCAATGGTAGACCACATAACTGTTGAGTCAGAGAAATCCAGTTGAAAAAAACCGTTCCACCATAAAACAATTCCAGCGGGGATTGCCATTAATGCAAGCGAGATGGTTGCGATATGGAAGGAAGGAATGCCTTTCAGGTAATGACCGACCATCTGAACATTGAAGCCGTAACAAAGTGTGGCAAGGATCACCAGGGATGAATACCCTAAATTATTCAGACTAATTTCATTTTGAGATAGTGTCAGCAGTACCAGGCCAACAAATCCGATCAGTACTCCTATTATCTTCCTCGTCTGGATCTTATCCTTGTAAATAAATATGCCAATGGTCACCACCCAAATAGGAGTTAGTGAGTTTAGAATGCCTTCCAGTGAGCTATCCAGTTTGGTGATGGCAGCAGTAAATAGAAAGGCCGGAACAAAATTTCCAGTCAGCCCGGCAATTAAAAGCAGGGGTATTTTTTTGGCAGGAACTTTTCTGATATGAAAAATGGCCAATGGTATAAATACCAGTCCGCCAGAGAATATTCTCACGCCGGCAATCTGCGTGGGAGTGAGGCCTTCGTAACCGATTTTCATCAGTATGAATGAGCTGCCCCAGATCAAAGAAAGCAATGTAAATAAAGCCCAGCTTATAAAACGACTACTCATAAGAAGGGGCAAAGGTCTGGAAACCCGGTAACCTATAACTAATTTTTTTAAGAACAGAAACTTATTAAACTTGTGGACAACTGATCTGAACAAACCTGACTTTTAAAAACTATTATGGCAAAAATTCAACTCAGCAAAATAGATACCCGTGCTCCAAAGGCCATGGATAAACAGGATACAAAGGAAAAAACAGCTAAACTGATAAGCGAACTGGATGATTTGCAGAATCTCCTGTTTGCGGAAGGAAAACATTCCGTGCTGATAGTTATACAGGGAATGGATGCCAGTGGCAAGGATGGCGTAGTCAGGAATGTTTTCGGCAACATGAACCCGATGGGTGTAGTGGTAAAATCCTGGAAGGCACCAACTGCTGAGGAATTATCACATGATTTTTTATGGCGTATTCACCAGCATACTCCCGGCAAAGGAATGGTGCAATTATTTAACCGTTCGCACTATGAAGATATCCTTATCACGCGGGTGCATAAATGGTGCGATGATGATACTGCACGTAAACGCATGAAGGCGATCAATGATTTTGAAAATCTGCTGGAAGAACACAATAACACACATATTCTGAAATTTTACCTGCATATTTCAAAAGAGGAACAGAAGGAGCGACTGGATGAAAGAATGCAGGACCCCACCAAGATGTGGAAATACAATGAAAATGATTATGAAGAATCAAAGCTTTGGGATATTTATATGCAGATGTATGAGGAGTGTTTTGAGAACTGCAATCAACCAGCCTGGACCATTGTGCCTGCAGACCAGAATTGGTACAAAGAATACCTGATAGCATCTGCCGTGCATACTTTGTTAACAAGTTTAAAAATGCAGTATCCGGGCATAAAGAAATAAATAAAGAATACTTATCTTCTGTTAATATTTGAACCTCTTTTTTTTACCAAAATCGTTTTATATGGGAATGCTTAAAGAATTCAGGGAATTGGCCATGAAAGGCAATATTGTTGATCTGGCGGTTGCAGTTATCATCGGTGGCGCCTTTGGCAAGATCGTAACAGCACTGACGGACACGATCATTATGCCAATCATTAGCCTCGTGATGGGTAAAGGAGGTGTAGGTGAACTGTCTGTTACGATAGGCAAAACCGTGTTTCCCATTGGAATCTTCCTGCAATCCGTGATTGACTTCATTCTGGTGGCCTTTGTATTGTTCCTGATCATTAAGGCCATGAATAGATTTATGCAGAAAAAAGCCGACACTCCACCCCCTCCCGCACCACCTTCTGAGGAAATTGTGCTGCTGCGTGAGATCAGGGATGCGCTTAAACGATAATCGACCTTTTCCCTTATTTTTGTGAAGTCCTGTTAATACAGGACTTTATTTTTCCCAGT
>JAJKIP010000102.1 GCA_021154405.1 Segetibacter sp.
CCGAAGTGCGTACTGTATCTTTCTCCTTCCAGGCCTTCAACATAATGATGTGTTACTGCACCCGGACCAAACTGAATACTATCCCCGTCAAATTCATACTTACCCATTCCCTGTTCAAGGAAACTATTACCCCCATCTCCTTCTGTTACTCCTGATAGTTTTCCACCTTCATTAAAACAAAGCTCAATAGTGACAAATACACCCGCCAGGCCAGTAATTTGGAATAAAAATTCATGGGTTCCATTCACTTCACTGAAGGTAACAGTTGTATCCAGCGTTTTTACATTGCTGACGGGGCGATTACTGAAGTCCATCTTATTCCAGAAACGGCCATCAATGCTTGGAGATAGTTTATAATCGCCGTTGGCTTTGCGCCTGCTGGCAGGCAATGGTTGATAGTAAGGAACTTCCAGCTTTTTATGCAACACATAGCTATTGCCTTTCTTCTTAACACCCTCACTATAAAAATAGCCCATACTGAAGAACTGGGAGGATAGACGCATGTATTTCAGGATCGCTTTCCCATTGCGACAGGAAAAGAAATCAGGACTATTGGAACGGCCTGAAGCAATGATAATGGGCCAATCCACTCCTCCAAATAATGTGGCTGTATTGTCATCTTTACGAATTCTTAGCAATTGAGAGCTGGTAAGGAATTTCTGATAGTTAACGGATGGAAGATCACCTGCAGGTAATTCCTGTTGCAATAAGGGATTGGCCAGGAACTGAAATAGCCCCCTGCTTACCACTTCCCGATCAAACCCTTCCAGTTGTTCGATCAGTTTGGCAATACCGGCAAACTGAGCGCTCTTGTCATGAAGCGCCATATACCGGTAATGCAGGTAATAAATGACCATGCTTTTTGAAGCCCATTGGTCCTGTCTTCTTGAATCTACGGTTACCAGGTCACCGTTTGGCTCCATATAATAATAATTACTCGCCAGGTTCTTACGCACGGGATCAAAAAGAGCAGGCTTGTTTAATAACCTGCCCAGGGTGATCATGGAATTATTTTCAACATCAGAATAATTGCGGCTGCGTTCCGGATACTGCCCTTCCACATCATTATATATTCCTTCAGCCAGCCATTCATTTATGCGATTAATGTATTTTTTATTGGGATAGATCTCATTGACCTTTGAAAGCGCTGCACAGATGACCCACCGATGATTGGGTGTATGCACACCCCCCGTAACCAATGATTCGCCCGCATTAACTATGAATTTCTTTATTTCCGAATTCACAGTTGCCAGTTCTGCTGCATTCTTTTTTATCAGGATATACGCACCGGAGGTCAGCAATTCTATCAGGAATGCAGTATCAGGTGGAGATTCCAGGTTACCTGCGTTCATGGTACCATCCGGATTTTGCGCATTCAAAAGTCCCTGCACAAGTATTTCCAGTTTGCTGATAAGCTGGGGATTTTCGTAATAAGCAGAATCAGGACTGCAATAAGCGGCTGCAAGTACCGAGAAATCTGAACCTATTCTGCGGGTATAAGCAAATTTATCCGCGCTGACTGATTGTAATAAAGATTCAACCTGCTTATCATTTGCTGCCACCAGACGCTTCATGAGTTCATCTACAGGAATGGACTGAAGTCCCTGGAACATATTCTGACCTGCAAACAATTTATTCCCTAATGGTGCTATCAGGGCTAATGCCCCCAGCTTCAGGAAGGATTGCCGGTTGATCTTATTCATTCAGTACGTACAATTATATGGCGTTAAAATCTGTCTCAATATTTGTAATTACATCCGTCTAAATCTTATCCCAATATAAAAGGCGCGAATATTAAAAATCCCGGGGCTGGAAAACCCCGGGGAGATTCTAGGGAATTGCTTATATGAAACGAAACTAGTTAATAGCCTGGGTTTTGAACCAGTGTATTATTTGTAGCAAATGCATTCGTAGGAATTGGGTATATCCTGCGATACGTATCTGCGTTTGTTTTTTTCAATCCATAACTGTCTTCAAAATGTCCAAACCGGATCATATCATTACGATGCCAGCATTCCCATGTCATTTCACGGCAACGCTCCAGGTAAATATCATTTAATGTAACTGCACCCAGGGCAGCTGACGTGGTGCGCTGTGCTCTAAGCAGATTGATCAGGGAAAGCGCTGTATGACCCAGCGTGGGTGTACCGCCTCTTGCAATAGCCTCAGCCTTCATCAGGATAATATCCGAGTAGCGCAAAATAGGCACATCATTATTCTGGTTCCGGGTAATAGAGTTGGCATCAGGATAGAATTTAATATTGCGTACACCAGTATTCCAGGCAATTTCATCCTTACCAAGATCGTAAGAGGTAGCGCCAAGCCTTGTTGAATTGCCTAAGGGTAATAAATTGAGCTGGTAGGTATATGCTGCACCCGGACTGGCGCCACTGTAAAACTGATCATAGCCCAGGTTGGTTGTCCTTACCATTATGGGGTTACCATCGTCCCAGTATTGCAGGCCACTCAGCCATTGTTTATTGCGGATATCATTGGGATCATTGAAGTAGGCAAAGAACTCATCCGTTGTACACCTGGGGCCACTTGGTTTATTATTAGCCAGTCCATTTCCGGAAGTCAAATTGAGAATGGGGTCCACATTACTGCCAGGAGTTGAAGCAGCATACCTGTATTTTATTCCCAGGTTCCTGTTCAGATCATAACGCCCATAGAACATATATCCATTGGAAGTGGCCGGGTCAAATGGTATCGCAAAAATAAATTCCTTCATGGAAGGGCCATTAGTGGGATAAAACATTTGCAGATAAGAGGCTCTCGGCTCCAGCGCATATTGCGTACCTCCACCGGCATTGATCACACTATCGCAGGCAGCAATACACTCATTGAACTTTGCGGTTCCTGTATATACCTGTGCATTCAGGTACATTTTTGCCAGCAGGGACCAGGCCATATAGCGAGTAGGCTTTCCATAAGTAGTTGCACCAGATACCGTTTTCAAATTGGGAATAGCGGCTTTAAGTTCACTTTCAATAAAGCTGAATACCTGCGCTCTTGGAGTATTGGTATTAAGCACCTTGCTGGGATATACTGTATCAATGGGAACATTTCCCCATAAATCCATCATCATGAAATAAAAATAGGCGCGCATCGCCTGCAATTCTGCAAGGCTGGTATTTTTAGTGGGCCCGTCTGCTGATTGCCTCACGATATAAATAGTCTGATTTGAAGTACCTATCAGGTTTGTAAGATAACCCCATGCGCTGTTTATATTAGCATGGTCTTTTGTCCAGGTATGACGGTGAAGCTCAAGGTATCTGTTACCATCAATCCAGTCTGCCGCAAACGTACCCAGCAAAGATTCATCGGTTGACATACTCTGGAGGAAGAAAATATCTGTGGAATAATTCTGGCGCAGGGCTGTATATACAGGCCCCATTACGGAATTGTATTGGGATTCTGATTGCGGGAAGGTTTCCGGAGTAAGTTCGGAATTGATCCTCACATCTATTTTATGGCAGGATGAAATCAGTCCGGCAAGAAAAACCAGTCCAATGATCCTGTTCAATATCTTGTTCATATCTCAGTTTTGTTAATTATTTAGAATGATACATTTACACCAAACAGAATAGTGCGGGTTTTTGGATAGAAATTATTGTAATCGATACCGGGTGCCACTCCACCCTGGTTAATTTCCGGATCGATCCCCTTGTATTTGGTAATAGTAAACAGGTTATTGACGGAGCTATATATTCTCAGGCTGTTGACTCCCTTTACTGGATTAGGAAATGTATAAGCCAGTGTGGCATTATCCAGTCGCACATAATCACCTTTTTCAATATAGCGTGTTGAATAGAAGGAATTCTTGGTGTCCGTGATCTTATCATCCTTTGCACTAACCAGGATATTCCTGCCTGTAGCTGCTGTCACATAAGACAGGTCTGCACGTGTAGCATTGAATATCTTGTTGCCGAACACACCTCTTATAAATACATTCAGGTCAAATTTTCCATACCGTACAGTATTGTTCCAGCCCATCAGCAATTTTGGCTGCGCGCTTCCCACATAAAAATAGTCCGTGCCTATGCCAGGAGCAGTAGTAAGTGTCTTATCCTTTTTATAGAACTGAGATACTCCATTTGCATCCTTACCTGCATATTCAAGAGAAAAGAATTGACCTAGTGGTTTGCCCACTTTCAGCAATTGCAAAGTGGCACCAGTTTGACCGGGACCTTCCGGATCAGAATAGCGGATGGAATCCCCATTGCTGTAAGGGCCCTGGAGGCTGGTGACTTCATTCTTATTAGTAGCAAGATTCATGGTCGTGGACCAGCTAAGTGTACCATTACTTACAGGAGTTGCTGAAAGCATCAGCTCAAATCCTTTATTATTAATGCTTCCGCCATTGGCCCATATTTTACCACCCGGTACAAGAGATGCTGGTACCGAATAATTAAACAACATATCGTCTGTATTCTTATTATACCAGTCAAGTGAACCGGATATTTTTCCTTTCAATACTGTAAAATCAAGACCAATATTGGTAGTTGCTGTTCTTTCCCATTTCAGATCAGGGTTTGAACCCTGTATGGGACCATAAGCATTCTCCTGCACGCCGTTATTATAATAGGTACCGGTGATGCCATAGATCAGTTTGCCAGTATAAGCGCCGATTCCATTAGAGTTACCCGTTACACCGTAACTGCCTCTTAATTTAAGATCGGAGAACAATTGCTGACCTTTCATGAACTCCTCCTGGCTGATTCTCCAGGCAACACCAGCAGCCGGGAAATAACCCCATTCATTGTTTGCGCCGAATACAGAGCTGCCATCACGACGAATAGAACCCTGCAGCAGGTATTTATCTTTAAAACTATAATTCAATCGGGCGAAATCAGAGATCAGTTTAACCTGACCATACATAAGGTCATTTCCCAAATTGATTCGATAGCTGGCAATCGCATAGGGATTACCCAGCACAAGGTTAGAGTAGCTCAGGTTATCAGCAGGGAAATTGGTGCTGCTTGTCTGAAAGCCTTCACCGATGGTATTCTCCTGCCATGAATAACCAGCCACTACATTAAAGGAATGATCGGCAATCTGTTTGTTCCAGGTCAGGAATGATTCAATTGTCTTGGCTGTATTCTGGAAATTGCTACGCAAGGCAGATCCATTTACTCCAAAAAGATTTCCGATCAAAGTGTGGGCTATGCCGATACCTGGATCAGGATTATTATAAAAATTTGAAGTGGGGTATTTACCGTAATAACTGCCATAATATTCGCCATGAAGAGAAGATGTCTTCTGGTACGCAATATTTACATTATAAGTAAGATTAAAAGGCAGTTTTACCTCGGTGGTAAAATTCCCGATCAATACATTATACTTGGTATCGTCCTTTGCATTGTCAACAATTGCTACCGGATTGAAATAACCAGTTGTATTTAAATTCTCGAAATAGGTACCATCCGGGTTCATTACAGGAGATACCGGCAGGTGCATTGCAGCCTGTAGTAATACGATATTCTGTAAAGGCACATAATTGGAATTACTGCTGGAGTTGGAAACATTCAGCCCGAATTTAATTTTATCATTCAAAGCGTATTGTTCTACACTCAGCCGGCCGATCACTCTTTTTAGATTACTCCTGTTAAGGATACCTTCTTTATCAATATAATTAAGACTGGCGCTATAGGTGCTGTGCTCACCACCACCGCTCATGGAAAGGTTGTGATTGTGGGAGAGAGCAGAAGAGCGTTCAATTGCCTTTTGCCAATCTGTGTCAGCTCCCTTGTCATCAAGGGGAGAAAAAGCAGAAGCATTGGCAGCCAGGTATGCTCTGAGCTGTGCAGCATCCATCATATCAAGGCTATTACTAACTTTTTCAAAGCCGATATATCCGTTATACGATGTCTGAGTGGTGCCTTTTTTACCACGTTTGGTAGTTACCATAATGATACCACTTGCAGCACGATTTCCATAGATGGCAGTTGCAGCAGCATCTTTTAAAACTGCGATATCAGCAATGTCATCAGGGGCAATTGCAGCAATATCTGCTCCTGGGATCCCATCAATTACATAAAAGGGAGCACCCGGACTGTTCACGGTAGAAGCACCGCGCAGAATAACTGCCGCAGGTTTGTTAGGGTCACCGCTTGCAGTAATATTCAAACCGGCAACCTTGCCCTGTAGCAGTTGTCCAACATCCGTGATAGCGCCCCGGTTAAGATCTTCAGGCTTTACGGAGGTAATAGCACTGGTAAGGTTCTTACGGGAAGCTCTGCCATAACCAACCACCACCACATCACTTAATGTAGCAGTATTACTGCTCATTACTACATCATAATTGGAAGAAGAACCAATCTTTACTTCTGTAGGGACAAAGGAAACGGCTGAAATGGAGAGAACATCTCCAGATTTTGCTGTAATAGAAAATGATCCATTTGCATCTGCAGCAACTGCAGTTTGTGTGCCTTTGACAGCTACACTGGCGCCCTGTACCGGATCGCCTTTTGGGTCTTTTACCGTACCCTTCACCTGTTTTTCCTGGGCCTGTACAGCTACCATGGATAACAGGCAGACCATGGTAAGCAGGCCAGTGAATACACGGCGTAATCGTTGAACGTTGGATTGGAACATAGCAGTAGTTTGTTGTAGTGTTTAAAATTTCAATTTCGCCGGGAGGTATTTCGCTGCGAGATCCTCATAAAAAGGCCGCAGTTTTTTCCAATCCGGCGGTTCAGGACTTTTGGAATAGAGATCATAGGGGTTAAAGAGTTTTACCCATTTAAGCATGGAACGGTCATGATCATCCAGTAAATGATCATAAGCATTTTCCCTGTGCCAGGCATAGAATGAGTGGTAACGTAACATATATAGTCCCTCCTGGGGGATATGATCTTTCAGCATCTGATATACATATTCATCATGGCCCCATGACATAGTCACATTCCTCAAACCACATCCAGGTTCATATACTCCATTGGTAGAACTGTAAACCGGATGGCTGAAGTCGGGGTTCGCTGAAAAGTATTCTGGATATACAACCTTATCAGAATAGGCACATCCTACGGGAAATGTATCGCCTACAACAGCCCATTGAGGTTCACCAAACAGGCATAGTACTTTACCCATATCATGCATCAGGCCGGTAAGTATCATCCAGTCCGGATGACCATCAGCACGGATCGCTTCTGATGTTTGCAGTAAATGTTGAAGCTGACTGAGATCGGTATCAGGATCAGAATCATCTACCAGCTGATTCAGGAAATCAAAGGCATCCCAAACAGTCATTTCCCTTTTATCAAACTTCAGGAAGCCGTTTCTTTTCTCCTGCACAAAATCATAGGTCTGGTACGTATGATTCAGGCGATAGAACTCTTTTACAGTATCCCTTTTGGGATCATCGTAGTTACGGTATTCTTCAGTGCTTTTTGAAGTAGTAATACTTTCAGGGTCAGGATAGCGAAGCAGCACATCCTCTTCCCATTCATCAAGGTTGGCCAATGGATTAACAGCTGGCGGAGTTTTTTTATTCATAAGTTAAAAAGTATGTTGTTTTGAAAATGATTAGGCAGGGGTATAATATTGGCGGGGGTGCAAAGCATTAAATATGGCAATCGTTTCGGGAGTTAAGTTTAAGAGTAATCCTGCCGTGTAAATTGGAATTTTTTAAGGATTCTTTACGGGCGGAAGCCCCTTTTATTTACGAAACCGGTTTCGAAAATCTTTACATTTACATTACTGCTTACGCGCTCGGCGGGCTATTGAAATCAATGAGTAACACAACCATAAGGATGCTTGCCCAAAAACTGGGGCTTTCTATCGGTACTGTTTCAAAAGCTTTACGGGACAGTTATGAGATCAGCAGTGATACAAAGGAAAAAGTGTTATCGCTTGCAAGAGAACTCAATTATGTTCCCAATCCATATGCAGGAAGTTTAAGAAAAGGAAAAAGCAAAACTATTGCGGTGGTCTTGCCTGAGGTGGCCGACAGCTTTTTTTCACTCGCTATAAATGGCATAGAGGCTATAGCCCAGGAGAAAGGATACCATGTATTGATCTATCTGACCCATGAGAGTTTTGTAAAGGAGATCAATATTCTGAAAGATTTTCAAAGTGGCCGTGTGGATGGCATATTGCTATCAGTATCTGATGAAACAAGTAACAGTGATCATGTGAAGAAAGTAATTGCAGCAGGAATACCGGTAGTTTTCTTTGATCGTATTTGTGAGGATGTTGATACTGTTCGTGTGATCACAGATGATTTTGAAAGCAGTTACAATGCTACTACCCATCTTATACAAAAAGGTTGTGAACGGATTGCCTATCTCTCCATATCAGTCAATTTGTCTATCAGCAATAACCGAATGGAAGGTTATAAGAAGGCACTGGAAGATCAGGCGGCCAGTTACACTCCCTGCATAATTCAGTGCAGTAATGATTTGGAAAGCAATAAGGAGATCATCAGGAATATGCTGAAGAATGAGATAAGGCCCGATGGCATTATTGCCAGCGTGGAAAAATTAACGGCTGCCATTTATATAGTATGTAAGGAACTGAAGCTTTCTATTCCCTCTGCCATACGCGTAGTGAGCTTTACCAATCTTCAAACAGCTGTAATATTGAATCCTGCGCTTACTACTGTTACACAACCTGCCTTTGAAATGGGGAAAACTGCCGCTACTGTTTTATTCAAAGCGCTTGGGAAAAACTCAGCCAATCTCAAAAAAGAAAGTGTGGTAATACCATCACTACTGGTAGAGAGGGATTCTACCGAATAGTATTCTATTCATCGCCAGAACTATGCGCTGATTTGTCTTCTACAAAACCGTTATCATGCAGTTTTTTTTATTCTTCTGTCACTGATCAACGCAATCAGGCCTAATATTGGACCGATGGCCAGAATGCTAAAAATGTACCGACCATTCCCTTCATTTATTAATGCGTTAATCAATTGAATACTGATAATAGTAATGGCGAACCCGATACTATTCACAATAGTAAGTGAGGCTCCTTTGGAAGCAGGAGGAGCATTGTGGGCAATAAGCGTGGAAAACATAGGTGAATCAGCAACAATGGTCATACCCCATATAAAGAGAAAAATAAAAAGTAGTGGAGTTGTGTGCGTGGAAAATACTAACGGGGAAAGCAGGCAACAGATACAGGAGATAAATAAGGCTGTTGTAGCCACTCTTTTGGGTCCCTGCTTTAATGAGATCATTCCACCCAAAACACAGGCAATTGCGCCTGATGCAATTATGAGGAAACTCATTAATGAAACAGTAAAGCCAGATTCCGGAACACGTAATTTATAATCCGCCAGGATTACGGGCACGAATACCCAAAATGCATAGAGTTCCCACATATGACCAAAATAGCCCAATGCAGCAGACCTGAAATGCGGATTGGCAAAGCCTTTCAGAAATGAAAGAAGACTGGGCTTTTGTCCGGGTTTACGATGCGGACCATCCGGCACTAATAATAACAAAGCGGTTCCACCTGCTACAGCCAGCAATGAAGTAGAATAAACTACATATTTCCAGGGAAGGCCTGCCTGTCCGGCAGACAATCCAGTAGTAATGGTTTTCAATAAATGCGGTAATGCAGTACCCAGTACCACGGCACCTAATAACCACCCAAGTGATTTGCCCAGCCCCTGCTGGTAATAATCAGCAGCTATCTTCATTCCAACAGGATATATGCCCGCCAGGAAGAAACCGGTCAGAAAACGGAATGATAACAAGGCAGGTACACTGATCCCATTCACACTAATGGCAAAATTAAAAAGGGCTGCAATCAATGCACTAAAGAAAAAAACTTTGGAAGGAGAAAACCGGTCGGCAATACTTAATAAAGCAAATACCAGTGTGCCGGAGATAAAGCCAAATTGAACGGCACTTGCAAGGTGGGCTATATAATCAACCGGTAAATGATAAATGCGAACGATATCACTGATAATGGCATTGCCGGCAAACCATAGGGAAGTGCAGAAAAACTGGGAGATAACAATTACTGGCAATATCCTTTTCATCAATGGAAAGATGTTTCCACAGCCCGGCTCATTAACCAGGCAATTGCCACACTAACAACAGCTGCGGCAAGCGGCCATATTACATAATAGAAAGCGGGCTTTAACCACCATTTCTCTTCTGTAGCTGTTGTTGCAACCAGTGCAGATTGTGTTTGCAATTGTATTTTAGGTTGTGCCTGTATTTCTTTTAGTTTAGGCTGGGGTTTTTCTTTGATGGGTTTCCTTGCAAGTGTAAAATCTTCCGGGTCTGCATACTCCAGGAATTCTTGAGAATATATTTCATCATAGAGCGTTTTCTCTTTCACCGGTTGTCCTTCCGTTACAAATAATCTGCTTTCTGCAATTGCAATAGCTTCTTCAAATGAAGTTGCTGTTGCTACCTCGGGATTTAATATAGTAACGGTTTTCTTAGCCGGTTTTGGAAAGTAAATGATCTTCTTTTTTACCAGGGTTTCCTTTGCCAGGTCACTGAGGCCAATAGACATCTTCTCACGGAATATGTGCTTATTCCAGGCAATTGGGGAGGCGGCTAGCTTGTGCTCCTGGAAAACAAGTTCACAGGAGGCTCTTAACTCGGGCGTCATAACTGATTTTTAATCGCAGCTTAGGCGGAACAATTCAGAAAAATGGTCTCAACAGGGATTTGATCCAGATTGAGGATGGTAGTTTCAAGGGAGATAGTTGATGGAATTTCGTAGAGTAAGACTAAGACAAATTTAAATATTTCCTCCGATTTTCATATACCCCATTTCGGGGTTATTTTACCGGGAATTCTCCAGAAGCTAACTGTTTCCGGTAACTTGAACCTCATGATTATCAAACCTTAGAATATGAATAACACCACCATAACAATGAAAACCGGCATTTTGCTTCTTTTTTTAGTATCCACGCTATCCGCCAACACTCAGCAAAGTAAAGGCGGAATTGTCCCCAGCCTGCTGAATAAGCTCAGCGGCAAATATGAAATCAACGGTATGGTTGTCCAGGTAATACCTGCCAGCGGATATCTTCAGCTTTTGGTTCCTGGCGCCCCTGTTCAGGAACTTAGGGAATCAACGCCAGGGCGTTTCAAATCAGATGCCTTTTCTGATGAAGTTTTCCGGTTTGAAGAAAAAGATGGTAAAGTGGATAAGCTGATAAGTGAACGAGTCGGGACTATTACCACACTGCAAAAGATCTCAGACCAGACTGATAATTTTAATAGCGTTGATTCTGTGCTCGTAGCTGTCAGATTTTCGAAACATTTTAAATTCTATTATGGTAAGCAAAATAAAAGCGATGGCCCGTATATAGATCACCTGATCCAGCAGCTTGAAGGAAATTATGACCGCATTCTGAGTGATCTTAAGGTTAAGGAAATCCCTGCGATTATTGTCAGGATCTATCCTGACCTATCCAGTTTCCGTCAGGGAATTAACTATCCCAACGCTCCGGATTTCATCCAGGCAACTGCTTTTGGAAAAGCAGATTTCCGGATAGTTTCACCAGCTGTTACTACGCTAGACAGCATTAGTTATCTTAAGGGTGCAGTACATGAGCTGACCCATTGCATTCATTTGAATATTGATTATGCACCCAATAATCCGCGGTGGCTATGGGAAGGGTTGGCAATGTTTGAATCCAATTGGTCTTTTGATCCAAAGGAAATTGAAATCATTAAGAATAAACAGTTTCCCCATTTATCAGAACTTGGAAATGGAATGGAATATATGCTGGGTTATGTTATTATTGAAGCCATAAGGGATATCTGGGGACAGGATACCATTATCAGCCTGATCAAAAAAAGAGGAAAGGTGACAGAAGTATTGAACCTGCCAGAAAATGAATTTGAGAAACAGGTGTTCGACCATATTTATAAAAAATACATAAATGAATAAGCATGAAATATTTGTTTGGGGTAATATGTGTTTTGCTCATACGCAATGCAGGCTTTTCTCAATCACTTACAGCCGAAACTGCATTGAATCTTGGCCGGTTGCCACTGCATTGCATACCCACCGAGTTTCCCAATAAAACCTCCCACACGGCGGATGGTCCAGCAGATGCAGTATTGTTGCCCAGCCAGCTTCATCCGGCGTTCTATGGCTGCCTTGACTGGCATAGCAGCGTACATGGCCACTGGTTATTATTAAAGGTGCTTAAGCAATTCCCGGATATAACTATAAAAGATAGTATTCTGCTGGCATTGGGAAATAGTTTTCAAATTCAGAAAATCCAGGAAGAAGCGGCTTATTTTTCCAAATATAAAACCACCAACACGTTTGAGCGTACCTATGGATGGGCCTGGCTGCTGAAACTTGATGAAGAATTATATACCTGGTCTGGTAGCCAGGCAAAGGAATGGCATCGTGCGTTACAGCCTCTTACCAGCAAGATCGTATCACTCTGGAAAAATTTCTTACCAAAGCAAACCTATCCCAATAGAACTGGTGTGCATCCCAATACAGCATTCGGGCTGGTGTTTGCACTGGATTGGGCAAGAACTTTGAAAGACACTGCATTTGAAAACGCAATTGTCAGCAGCGCAAAGCGATTTTATTTATCCAATACCTCCACACCGGCTTATCTTGAACCGGATGGCAGTGATTTCTTAAGCCCCAGCCTTGAAATTGCAGATCTGATGCGGAGAGTATTACCCACTCAACAATTTATCAGCTGGCTGAATAAATTCTACGATGCGCGTAGTATTAAAAGAATAACCGAAATGCCAGTGGTGAGCGACAGAACTGATTTCCAGATCGTACACCTTGATGGATTGGCGCTTAGCCGTGCCTGGTGCATGAAAGGAATTGCAAGTGTATTACCTGCCAATCATCAATGGAAAAAATTATTTGAGAAAACAGCCAATGATTTTCTTGCCCAGGCATTGCCCAATGTAACAAGTGGGAATTATGGCGGGGACCATTGGCTCGCCAGCTTTGCACTTTATGCCTTGAGTGAATAAACGAATACTAATTGTGGAACATAAACAGCTTCAGCACAAATAAGCTCAAATTACCGCTGGGTGAAAAATATTCATTAAATAAAGCAAGTGCTTTGGGATCCTTGCTGAATCTATCCTGCAAAGACTGCCAAACATTGCTCCACACCAGGTCCTGCTTATTAAGCAGGGTTTCATTGATCATATCGATGATGGGGTCATTCACGGTTTTGGTACCCGTTTTTTTGGAACCGATTATCTGAACATCAGGATTAATGCTGGCAATACTGATTGATTTATTGTAACTGCCGCATGAACCAAGGATGGCTAATTTTACAGATGGCGTTAATCTTTTCAGGGTTTTATCCAGGTGATAACTATGTCCGCGGTGAGTAAGCACGGTGGGTTCTATGGAATTCTGCTTTAGATAGGAAAACAGGTCATCCTGCGCCATTATGTCCAATTCATCTTTCGCATCCAGGGGGCGATTGGCATATATAACAAGCGGCTGATCAGTAAGCGAGCGAATGCTCACCCAGTTATCGTTTTTAGTCAGTTGCCATTTTTTAGTATCCGTATAGGATTTCAGGAAGTTATTGAAGGACATCATCCCGTCATCATCGCCATAAAATAATACAACCTGATTGATCTCTCCGTTTTTGCCGGTGAGGGCATCACGTTTCAAAACTTCATAATTGCCCAGCGTATTCCAGATCTTGTTATTCGAACTCCTGTTGATGGCCAGATCAAATACCTGGAGTAGTATGCCGTATAATCTAACGCCGAGGTATTCCCTGCTGGTCTTGCACCGGTTATAATTTGCCCGCAGTTCCTGGTCTACCAGGGCAGTAATATCAGTAGAAGCATTAAGACCGCCGAAGAAGTCGGCCACATTCATTGCCTTTTCCAATCCCGTGTTTGCATCAGCTTCAATGCCGCCCATAAAACGCTTCAATAATCCGGGTACCTCACTATGTGGCATATTATTGAGAAAATCGATCAGCACATTATAATTGGCTGCCAGTTGCATGAAATTGGGGAAATTATCGAACCCTACCATATAGAAAAGGGAATCAGCACGCTGCCCCTGGAAATTTTCCATCAATCTTTTATAGAGGCCCAGGTAACTGGAGGTATAGAGTTCATCACCGCAACTGGTAATAATATAATACAGGTCTTCAGGTCGAAGTCCTTTTACGGAAGCAAAGCGGATGGCATCCGGGGATTCATGAAGATCATTGATATGATTGGCATAAAAAGCAATTGCTTTCTCTTTAATTCCATCCCGCAATGGCTTTAAAAATACCGAAGCAGATTTATTTTCAGTGGGGGACCCTAATAATGTATTCACCAGTAACTGGAAGTACTGATTAACCTGTGTTCTTTTTTCTACAATTTCTTCCGGGGTAATGCTGTTATCAGCCAGCTGAATCACAAAGGGTAATAATTCCGGAGCGTTTTTATCACCAGACAGTAATACAATTTGCTGAAGGTATTTATTGGATGAACCACGGATCCTTTGCCTGAGTGCAATATTTTTTCCATTATCCAGGTAAGCCAGCATTTTGGCAGGATCATAGGCCGCCGCAATGAGAATTAGTGAATCCGCAAAGCGGAAACTGGGTTTGGTATTAAGGAAATCAAGAATGAATTGGGGAGTACTGGAAACACGTTTGAATACAGCGATATCATCCATTAAGGGGTAATCATCATATTGACTAAAGGCTGTAGCCAATGCCTGAGTGGGACGTGCAGGCAAAGGAGAAAGAATAGGAGCAACCGGCTGCTTTTTTATTAATGCAGGCAAAACTTTCTTATAGGCTGTAAGAGCATCAGTAACATCATACATGGCAGACCTCTCCTTCACCATATTTGTCCTGAGTTCTTTCATAAAATAAACCAGGCTTCTTACTGCTTTCTCTTTATCAGCCAGTGATAATGAATTATCGGAAGAAATAGAGTTATAGATACCATTGACATCTGCTTCAAAATAACGTGCAAGCGGACTGATAATAACAGTATCCTTCGACATGGTTTTTAATTGCCTTAGGAAACTATCCTGTTCAGTCTTAAAAAAATTATTGATGGGAGCGCCGGCCTGACCGGAAACCATTACAGATTTAAACAATAATAATCCTGTTAGAATGAGGGTGATTCTACGCATATAATTATACTCAGTGACCAGTATTAGAACAATGTCAACTATAATCGTTTAAAAACGTGCCAGATAATTATGCAACTGATTATAAATGATATACTAAAACATAACGGGGATTTTTTTGGACATATTAGATTTCCGGCATTGGTATACAATTTGAAAGCTAGGATATTAAATAAAACATAAAAGCTGGACTATCGAAAACTTTTTACTAACCAACAATAATCAGGAAGGATTTTAAAAGTCAGGGAAGAACCAATTATCATTAAAAATTTTATTACTTTATGAAAAAGCTATTTCTATTTGTGCTCGGGTGTTGTTCCATACTCAGTACTACACTACATGCACAAAAAATTACAAAAGAGCACTACACCGTATCAGGTGGTTTATTATGTGCTGCCAACTTCAGTAAATTCAGAATTCCAGGTAATCATGATGATGCAGTTGATTACGATACCAAAACAGGCTATGCTGCAGGTGGCTGGGTCAATTTCCCCATTGCCAGCTGGATCTCATTAGAGCCACAGGTATTCTGGAACCTGATGCGTTACAGAGCCAGCACAGGAAGTACGTCCAATTTATTACTCAATACGGGGAGAATTGGATACGTTTCAGTTCCCTTGCTGGTAAAGCTCCATACAGGAGATAAGTTTGCATTCACTGTAGGACCGCAGGTAGACTTTGTAAATATTGTAAGAGACAAATATTACATTGCTCACAAGAGCCAGTTCAGGCAGCCTACATTTGATATTTCCGGGGGGATTGAAGTATTGCCCCATGGCCCAGTTACCATATTTGCGCGTTATGTGCATGGTCTGACTAATCTGGATGATAGAGGAACGGAAGCAGCTTCCTTTATGACAAAGAATTCAGATGCACAGGTAGGTTTGAAGATCAAATTATTCGGTAAAAAGGTTCCTGGAGATTCAGATGGAGATGGAGTGCCAGACAATAAAGATAAATGTCCTGGTGTAGCTGGTTTGGAAAGATATGATGGTTGTCCCATTCCTGACACTGATGGTGATGGAATCAATGATGAAGAAGATAGTTGTGTGAATGTAGCGGGTACGTTAAAATATCATGGATGTCCCATTCCTGATACAGATGGAGATGGAATCAATGATGAACAGGATAAATGTCCAACCGTTAAGGGTATAGCCAAATACCAGGGTTGTCCGATCCCTGACAGAGATAAAGATGGTGTGAATGATGAAGAAGATAAATGCCCTGACCAGGCAGGTCCTGCCAGCAGGAATGGTTGCCCGGTAACA